>CAYWYW010000194.1:0-1507 GCA_964462715.1 uncultured Oscillibacter sp. | reverse complement strand
AACAACCGGAAGATCCTCAACGGCTTCTACGCCATGCTGGGCCTGACGGAGAAGTCCGGCGACATCATGCGCACCGTGGACAAGCTGGACAAGATCGGCCCCGAGAAGGTGAAGGCCATCCTCATGGACGAGGAGATCGCCCTCACCGAGGAGCAGGCCAGCGAGATTCTGAAGTTCATCGCCATCACCGGCACCAACGAGGAGGTGCTGGCGGCACTGGAAGGCTATCAGGGCCGGAACGAGGTCTTTGACGAGGGCCTGACTGAACTGAATACCGTGGTGAAGTACCTGGCGGCCTTTGGCGTACCTGCCGAAAACTTCGCTGTGGACCTGACCATCGCCCGGGGCCTGGACTACTACACCGGCACCGTCTACGAGACCACCCTGCTGGACCACCCGGAGATCGGCTCCGTCTGCTCCGGCGGCCGATACGACAACCTGGCGGAGTACTACACCGACAAGCAGCTGCCCGGCGTGGGCATCTCCATCGGCCTGACCCGGCTGTTCTACGTCCTGGGTGAGCAGGGGATGCTGAACCCCGACCTGCCCACCGCCCCTGCCGACGTGCTGATCCTGCCCATGACTGACGACCTGTCCGCTGCCATCGGCTTCGCGACCCAGCTGCGGGAGAACGGCATCCGGGTCCAGATCCACGGTGAGAACAAGAAGTTCAAGCAGAAGATCAGCTATGCCGACAAGCTGGGCATCCCCTACGTCATCTTCCTTGGCGAGGACGAGATCAACGATGGCGTCGTGGCCTGCAAGGACATGGCCACCGGCGAGCAGACCAAGCTGGAGCCCGCCGCCACCATCTACCGCATCAAGGCGGGGCTGGCAGAGAAGGAAAAGGGCGCCGTTATCCTTGGATAATTAAACACTATTTGTAATATTTCTTTTAAAATATACAAATCATAATCAAAATACAGAAAGGAACAACCCATTATGATGCAGAATCGCACCCACACCTGCGGGGAACTGCGCCTTGCCGACGCGGGCAAGCAGGTCAAGATCGTAGGCTGGATGGAGAACGTCCGCGTGGTCTCCGCCAGCCTGGCCTTTGTGGTGGTCCGGGACTTCTACGGCACCACCCAGGTGGTGGCCGAGACCGAGGACATGGTGAACACCTTTAAGGCCATCACCAAGGAGTCCACCATCTCCGTGGAGGGCACCGTCCGGGAGCGCGACAGTAAGAACGCCAAAATCCCCACTGGCGACATTGAGATCGTTCCCGCCAAGGTAGAGGTCCTGGGCCGCTGCCGCCACAACGAGCTGCCCTTCCAGATCAACCGCTCCCGGGAGGCCGACGAGGCCCTGCGGCTGAAGTACCGCTATCTGGACCTGCGGAATCCCGAGGTCAAGAGCAACATCATCCTGCGCTGCAACGTGGTGGCCGCCCTGCGCCAGGCCATGACCGCCGAGGGCTTCCTGGAGATCACCACCCCCATCCTGACTGCCTCCTCCCCCGAGGGCGCCCGGGACTACCTGGTGCCCGCCCGGAAGCATCCCG
>CAYWYW010000193.1:0-1538 GCA_964462715.1 uncultured Oscillibacter sp. | reverse complement strand
GAGAAGTTCAACGGCGCCGAGGAGACCTACACCGTGGAGTGCATGATGCACGACCACAAGGCCCTCCAGGCCGGCACCAGCCACTATTTCGGCGACGGCTTCGCCAAGGCCTTCGACATCACCTTCGCCGGCAAGGACAACCAGCCCCATCATCCCCATCAGACCAGCTGGGGCGTATCCACCCGCATGATCGGCGGCATCATCATGACTCACGGCGACGACAACGGTCTGGTGCTGCCTCCCCGGGTGGCGCCCATCCAGGCCATCGTGATTCCCGTGGCCCAGCACAAGCCCGGTGTTCTGGACGCCGCGGCCGCCCTGCGGGACCGGCTGAACGCCGCCGGCGTCCGGGCCAAGCTGGACGATTCCGACAACTCTCCCGGCTGGAAGTTCGCCGAGTATGAGATGAAGGGCGTGCCCCTGCGGGTGGAGATCGGCCCCAAGGACATGGAGAAGGAGCAGTGCGTCATCGCCCGCCGGGATACCGGTGAGAAGGTGTTCGTGCCCCTGGCCGAGCTGGAGACCAAGGCGGCGGAGCTGCTGGACGCGGTCCACGACAATATGTACGCCATGGCTCTGAAGAACCGGGAAGACAACACCTTCGACATCAAGACCCCCGAGGAGGCCAAGGCCATCGCTGACGGCAAGGGCGGCTTCCTGCGGTCCAAGTGGTGCGGCGAACTGGCCTGCGAGATGGCCATGAAGGAGCGGGCCGGCGTCAGCTCCCGCTGCATGCCCCTGAAGCAGAGCGGCACTGAGGGCGTCTGCCCCGTGTGCGGTAAGCCCTGCAAAACCGATATTTACTGGGGCGTGGCTTATTAAAGAGGAGACTGCGTCCCCCCTTTACCCGCAAGGGGTATGCCGCATCCGTAAAGCAGCAGAGCTGCTAACGGCTGCGCAATAGATTCCCCCCGCCAGTGAAACGTTCTTCACTGGTGTCGCCGCCCAGGGCGGCTGGGTCAAGGAATTTTTGTCAGGCACAGAAGGTGAATTGCCGCACAGCGGCAAGAGAAGCCCCTCTGGAGGGTGTCCTGACAAAAATGATTGAAATATAAAAGGAATTACCTCCAAAAATTTCTGAAAAATTTCATCAAAAACAGAGAAAATCCTCTTGACATCAAGGGGATTTTCTTTTATTATAAATAGGTCCGCGCGGGAAGGGCATGTCCCGCCACGTGGATACTGCGATGAACCGGGAGATTGCTCCGACAGGAGGTAACTTCCGGGGAGTATGTCCGATAATCGGGCGGCTGAGATGATCTGTACGTCGCGTATATCGCCACGCCATGATCTGGTACCGGCCGGAGGAGCATTCCTTATGCCGGTATTTTTCATGAGCGGGAATGATACGCACGGATAAGCGTATAGAAAAAGTCTCTCGCCGTAGGTCGTCGAGACTGCGTCAAACTACCTACGAAATCAGGAGGAAACAACCATGGCACAGAAAGAAATGATCCGCATTCGTCTGAAGGCCTATGACCACCAGGTCATCGACCAGAGCGCAGAGAAGATCGTCGAGACCGCCAAGCGCACCGGCG
>CAYWYW010000192.1:0-1575 GCA_964462715.1 uncultured Oscillibacter sp. | reverse complement strand
TGAGTCAGCGCTACTCCATGCCCTATCCGGAGTTGAAAGGACTGCTCACCGATATTGGCACAGAGGAAGCGTCATGTGCCCTTATTTTGGCGCGGTACTTCTCCAGGCCGTCCAGCACATACGTCCATTTGGCGGGCAGCAGATTCAACGCCACCTCTACCCTGCCGTCCTGATACACGGTCATATGATGCAGCAGGCGGCCATAAAAACTATCGTCCGCTGTCTGGCCGGTGACGATGCCGGTGATGGCGGCGCGGATATCCGGCTTAAGCGTTCTGGTGTCGGTATCCAGCTTCTGCCGCTGGCGGATGGCCTCCAGCTTCTCCTGCGTCCGGCTGATCTCCGCTTCACAGCGGGCCTTAGCCCGTTGAAAATCCACTTTGCTGAGCGTCTGGTCAAGGAATCGGTCGAGGATCGCGTCACTGCGGCTTTGCAGCTTCTCCAATTCCAGCTCCAAGCGGCGCAGTTCCTGCTGCCCATCATCGCCACCGCTGGATAACACTCGCTCCACGATACGGGTAAGGTCGGAGATAATGGCCTTCTTATCCAGCGTCACAGCGTCCACAGAACGCCGCAGGATGTCCATGGCCACATCCTCCCGTATCTGGCGGCCTACGCTGCACCCCAAGGAGTTTCCTGCTCCATCCGTGCGGCGCAGGCCCTCGTTGGTGGCGGTGAAGCAGCACCAGCGGCGGTAGGAATCGCCATCCTTGCGGGTCTTGGTGCGGCGGACGAAGCTCTTGCCACACTCGCCGCAACGTATCTTGCCAGACAGCGGATAGCGGTTACCGTGTCCGCCGCTGCCCTGCGCCCGGTTGCGGCGGCGCAACTCCTGCTGGACAGCCTGCCACGTTTCACGGTCGATGATGGGTTCGTGGTGGTCTTTGATCTCCACCCTCGGCTCTTGACCATGGTTGTAGCGCTTTTCATGGGTCAGGAAATCCGGCGTATAGGTCTTTTTCTGCACCAGATCGCCGCAATACTTTTCGTTCTTCAGAATCTTCGTCACGGTGGCCGACGACCAACTGCAATTTCCCCGGCTGCTGAGAATACCCGCTTCCCGCAGCTCGCGGGCGATGGTGCCGCAGCCTTTGCGCTCATCCAGATACTTGCGAAAGATCAGCCGAACGATCTCCGCGCCCTCCGGATTGACGGTCATCTTGCCGCCCTGTACATCGTAGCCCAGCAGCGAGCCGCCGAATACCACACCCTGTTCCATGCTGCGGGTCTGCCCCCACTTGGAGCGGTCGGAGGTCTTGCGGCTTTCCTCCTGCGCCATAGAGCTCATGATGGACAATCGGAACTCGCTGTCGTGATCCCGCGTGTCGATGTTGTCGTTGAGGAACAGAACGCCCACGTCCCGCCGCCGCAGTTCGCGGGTGATCTTCAAGGCGTCCACTGTATTGCGGGCAAAACGGCTGACCTCCTTGGTCACGATCAGGTCGATCTTCCCCATCTCTGCCGCGTGGATCATGCGGTTGAACTCCACTCGTTTTTTGGTAGAAGTGCCGGAGATGCCCTCATCGGCATAGATGCCTTGCAGTTCCCAGTCCGGTTCACGCTCGATGCGCTCAC
>CAYWYW010000191.1:0-1592 GCA_964462715.1 uncultured Oscillibacter sp. | reverse complement strand
GGCAGGAGACCGCAAGAGCCAGGGTAGAGGAGCAACTGCGGGAAATTCAGGCCATGGACCCCGCTATCAAAACCCTGGGAGACCTGGCAAAGACGGACAACTACCCCAAGCTGTACGACATGGTGCAGCGGGGATACAGCATCAGCGACGCCTATAAGTTGGCCAACTACGACCAGATCACGGCCCGGGCGGCGGCAGCCAGCAAGCAGGCCGCCATTAACGCCCAGGGCAAGCAGCACCTCAGCGCCACCAAACCACGGGGCACTGAGGCGGCCTCCGTTCCGTCCGGCACCATGGAACTGTACAAGTTCCTCAACCCCGGCGCAACAGAGGCCGAAATCCAGCGGCACTACAACAGAGTACACAGAAAGGAGTAAAAGCTATGGCTTTTCTGACCCATAAGGCGGACGGCGGGCGGATTCCGGGCCTGGAATACCTGCCCTGCGCCGCCATCACCCCCAAGATCGGCATGGCCCTTATCCAGAGCGGCGGCAATCTGACCACCGCATCCGGAAGCAACATGCCCACCTACATCAGCATGGTGGAGAAGGAGGCGGCCTGCACGGCGGGCGACATTATCCCCGTGTTCCGCGTTCTGCCCGACATGGTGTTTGAGACCACCTTCCAGGCGGCCGCGTCCGCCCTGAAGCTGGGCGACCTGGTGACCATCCACACCGACGGCATGCAGGTCACCGCCACCAAGACCAATGGCGTGGCGGAGATTATGGAGATGGGCGGGACCAACGCGGGCGACGCGGTGCGCGTCCGCTTCCCCATGCAGCATATCACCCAGGCCCAGAGCGGCTGAGAAAGGAGCGACAGACATTGGCTAATATGACCTTCACCGAAGGCTCCGGTCTTCAGGACAGCATTTTTGGCAAGTGCCAGGAGCCCATCAAGATGTTCCTGGAATCCAGAGGAGAGGCCTTCGAGCAGCAGTCCCTTGTGAAGGAAATCTTCTCCATGGACAAGTCCACCCACTGGGCGGAAAAATACGCCACCATGACCGCCATGGAGGGCTTCCAGCCCGTGGGCGAGAACGGCGAGTACCCCGTGGACGGCATGCAGGAGGGCTTTTCCAAGGTGCTGGAGCACATGGTGTGGAAAAACTCCTTCTCCCTGTCCCGCGAGATCATCGACGACGCAAAGCTCATGGACCTGAGAAGCCGGCCCGAGGCCTTTGTAACCGCCTACTACCGCACCCGGGAGAAGTTTGGCGCGGCCCTGCTGGGCGGCGCCATCACTAAGAAGACCTCCGTCGAGTTCGGCGGGAAAAAGTTCGATGTGACCGGCGCGGACAAAAAGGCCCTCTTTGCCACCGATCACCCCTCCAAGCTGGAGGCCAACAAGAAAAAGCAGAGCAACCAGTTCTCCGACGCCTTCTCCGCCAAGGCCCTTGGAGCCATGGAGACCGCCATGCAGGACTTCCGGGGCGACCGGGACGAGGTGCTGGACGTATCCCCCGACACCATCCTCATCCCCAACGACTACAAGCTGAAAAACGATGTGCTGGAGGCCATCGGCTCTGACAAGGACCCCACCACCTCCAACAACGGCATCAACTACCAGTACGGCCGGTGGAACGTCATCAT
>CAYWYW010000190.1:0-1593 GCA_964462715.1 uncultured Oscillibacter sp. | reverse complement strand
CCCGGTTCAACGCTGTCCTCAACCTCAAGGGTCAGGACGCCGGTGTGTCCGTGCAGATACTGGGCTTCTCCTTTGAATCCGTAGAATCTGTGTGCATATTGCAGGTCTAATTTTGTGATGCTTCTCATAGCAACTCTCCTTTTTTTATGTATTTTTGGGTAATGCGTATCGGTTTCATGGCCGGTCTGAGGATCTTTTACATTCCGGGCATATGCCTCGGAATACAATATCGTAGCCGGTAAAATCAAATCCGTGCGTGTCTTTGATGTTCTGCTCCAAACCGGAGACATACTCCATATCGACATCGAAAACCCTGCCGCACCTCTCGCATCTCACATGGCAGTGGTCGTGCAGGAGATGGTCAAAGCAGTCAGCACCTCCGGGTATCTCCATTTTGCGTATCTCGCCCCTATCGGAAAGCAGATTGAGATTGCGATATACGGTAGTGCGACTGATGTGGGGGTGCGTTTTGATTATCTCATGGTATATCTCGTCGGCAGTGGCGTGGCAACGCAGTTTGTTTACAGCTTCCAAAACCAAAGCGCGCTGGATCGTGTTACGGTTCATATCTTTCACCCATAATGCATTTCTGTTCTTGTTGATATTATATACTAATAAACATAGCTTGTCAATACTTTTTTTAAAATATTTGAGTATAAAAATGAGTTTGGTGTGAAAAAGTTTAATCCGTCCGGTCTTGACGTAATTATATAGTGATTTTGATTTTACCGAGAGTCATGACCGCTGGCAAAGCCGGTGGCTTGCTCAGCCCTGTAAGGGCATGTTATCGGTGAAGCGGGAAGCCCGCCGAAATTCCCGGCATTGGCAAATTTGCCCCACAGCCGCAAATGTGGTGGGATACGTTAGCCTCCCTTGCGCAAAGGGAGGCGGCATGGCGTATGTCGTGACAAAGGGATTGTCAACGATGATCTCTCAAGCAATCCCTCAGGCGCCTGCGGCGGGATTGCGGAGCGACAAAAGCCTCTATGGAACCACCCTCTAAGCGGGTAATTGTCGGAAACCAATAATGCAAATGGCATCGCACGATATGCGATGCCATTTTGTTTTTATCAGTGAATATCTTTCTTTGTGTATTTCCAATAGGCTGCGGTTATCCCGACGATGCAAAATATCATGCCGACTGTCACCATGATTGCATCAAGGCTTCCGTTTGATACAATATCCGCTCCTTCACAATATCCGAACGGCGTAATATATTTTAAAAACTCTGCGATATCGGCAATATTGGCGATCAGATTCAGAAAATACATCATCACGGCAATCCCGAGTCCGACACCCACGCTGCCTTTTCTGAGGAAAGCCGAAATACCGAAGCAGATTCCCGCAAGCTCGATCTGGAGCAGATAATACGCAAGGTGCATCAGCGAGAGCTCCTTCCAAGGGATCTCCTCCCCGATAGCGGCAATGGAACCGACGGAAAGAGCATATATGATTACATTCATAGCCGTGATCTGAATAAGCACGGCTATCAGCTTTTCTGTAATGATCCTGATGCGGCTGACAGGATGAGTCAGCAGAAATTCCGCCGTCCTGTCCTTTTCCTCTTTGCTGAGAATGCCGACGGCACAAATG
>CAYWYW010000189.1:0-1639 GCA_964462715.1 uncultured Oscillibacter sp. | reverse complement strand
AAGCTGACCCCCGGCGTGGACCTGACCACCGGCTCTCTGGGCCAGGGCGTCTCCACCGCCACCGGCGCCGCTCTGGGCAACAAGATCGACGGCCGTGACAACCACGTGTTCTGCGTCATCGGCGACGGCGAGGCCGACGAGGGCCAGGTCTGGGAGGGCTTCCACTTTGCCTACGCCCACAAGCTGGACAACATCATCTACTTCATCGACAACAACGGCTACCAGCTGGACGGCCCCACCGCCGACATCCTGGACCACGGCAGCCTTGCCAAGAAGGCCGAGTCCTTCGGCCTGTACACCCAGGAGATCGACGGCCACGACGTGACCGCCATCTACAACGCCATTCAGAATGCCTACGCCAAGAAGGGCGTGCCCAGCTGCATCGTGCTGGATACCTGCAAGGGCAAGGGCGCCACGTTCGCCGAGCCCAAGCACGACCACTCCTCTCAGCCCAATGAGGAACAGTGGGCCGAGGCCATCGCTGCCGCTGAGAAGGCTCTGGCCGACGTAAAGAACGCTTAAAGGAGGGAAAGAACGATGAACGTGAAACTGATTGGTGAGCACAAGAAAGATTCCCGGGCCTGCCGCGACGGTCTCGCTCTGACCCTGAACGAGATGATGGCGGAGGACAAGTCCATCTGCTACGTGGATTGCGACCTGATGGGCTGCATCAACACCAAGATGCTGATGAAGAACTATCCCGACCGCGCCTTTGAGGCCGGTATCGCTGAGGCCAACGGCGCCGGTGTGGCCGCCGGCCTGGCCGCCACCGGCAAGAAGGTGTTCTATCACTCCTTCGGCACCTTCTCCTCCCGCCGCTGCTATGACCAGATCTACATGTCCGCCGCTTATGCCGGTCTCAGCGTCCGTGTGCTGGGCTCCGACGCCGGCGTCACCGCTGCCTTCAACGGCGGCACCCATATGCCTCTGGAGGATGCCGCCATGTACCTGAGCATCCCCGAGACCACCGTACTGGACCCCGCTGACTACGATCAGCTGGCCAGCATCACCCGCCAGCTGGTGGGCGTGGAGGGCGTTTCCTACACCCGCTTCGTCCGCAAGGGCATCATCCAGGTCTACGGCGAGGGCTCCGAGTTTGAGATCGGCAAGGGCGTCGTCCTGCACGAGAGCGACAAGGATGTTGCCACTATCATCACCTCCGGCATCATGGTGGATGAGGCTCTGAAGGCCTACGAGGCCCTGCAGGCCGAGGGCATTTCTGTCCGCGTCATCGACATGTTCACCTGGAAGCCCCTGGACGAAGAGCTGGTCATCAAGGCTGCCAAGGAGACCGGCGCCATCGTCACCGCCGAGAACCACAACGTCACCTGCGGTCTGGGCTCCGTGGTCGCCAACTGCCTGGCCAAGAACTGCCCCACCATCCAGGAGTTCGTGGGCGTGCAGGATCAGTTCGGCGAGGTGGGCCCCCAGGATTACCTGATGGACCGCTTCGGCCTGCGTGCCACCAACATCGTGGAGGCCGTGAAGAAGGCCGTGGCCCGCAAGTAATTCCGTTGACTTCTGTCCCGGCGGATGCCGGGACAGTGTCAAAATAATTAATTATTCAAAGGAGAGTTGATTCCAATGGCTAAAGCAATGGACGCTTTTTCCGCCTCTCTGATGGCCGATAAGCGCGAGA
>CAYWYW010000188.1:0-1790 GCA_964462715.1 uncultured Oscillibacter sp. | reverse complement strand
CAGCAGAAGGGCCGCCCGCAGATGCCCAGGCCGCCGATCATCTTGGCCTCGTCCCGGACGCCGATCTGCCGTAGCTCGATGCGGGCCCGGAATACGCTGGCCAGGTCCCGCACCAGCTCCCGGAAGTCCACCCGGCCATCGGCGGTGAAGTAAAAAATGATCTTGTTGCCGTCAAAGCTGGCGGAGACATTCACCAGCTTCATGTCCAGGCCGTGGTCCGCGATCTTCTTCTCGCAGATATCAAAGGCCTCGCTCTCTTTTTTGCGGTTGTATTCCACCGTGCGGCGGTCGTTCTCCGTGGCCATCCGCAAAACGGCGCACAGGGGCTTGACGATGGCGGAATCCTCCACCTCGTGGTTTCCCTCGGTGCAGGTGGCAAATTCGGCACCCTGGGCGGTCTCCACCACCACCTGGTCCCCCATTTTCACCTGCAGACCCTTGGGGTCAAAAAAATAATTTTTGCATCCGCCCCGAAAGCGGACGCTGATCACTTCTGTCAAAGGATACCCTCCAATTCCGCGGTGAGCGCCCCCAGCACATGGCCTACGCCAACGTTGTAGGCGCACTCTCCGTAATACGTTTCTAACAGCTCTATTGTGGACATAATTTGTGCTTTTGTCAAGTTTTTCGCAAGAAATGGTGCGATTTCCCGGTCGTTTTCCTCCGGTTCCTTCCCATACAGCAGCAACAGCGCCGCCGCGAAGGCCTGGCGGCTCCGCTCCAGCATGGCGGCCAGCCCCTCCCGGTCCAGCTTCTTCCGTTCCAGGCGCACCGCCAGCTCCGCCACGGCCCCCCGCTTCCGGCGGCCGATGGCCCGGCACAGCTCCAGTCCCGGTTCGGAATCTTCGCCGCCGTTTTCCTCCGCCGGACGGAGCTTCAGCTCCACGCACCGGGACCGCAGGGTCTGGAGCACTACGGCGGCGTTTTCCGCGCAGAACAGGAAGGCCGCATAGGGAGGACCCTCCTCCACGATCTTTAAAAGGACGTTCTGGTCCTGCTCCGTCAGGATGGCGCAGTCAGGGAAGATGTATACCTTCCGCCGCCCTTCGTTGGGGCGGATATAGGCGTCGGCCCGGATGTCCCGCACCACGTCCACCGAGATGTTCTTATGATCCGGGTCCCGGACAGTGATGACGTCGGGGTGGATGTCCTCCACAACTTTGCGGCAGGCCCGGCAGACGCCGCAGGGGCGCGGTCCCTCCGCCTCGCACTCCATGGCCGCTGCCGCGTAGCGGGCAGCCGCTTCGCAGTCTCCGCTGCCGGTGAACAGCAGGGCATGGGACAGCGTCCCCCGGGCAGCGGCCTCCCGGATGCGGGCAGCCGCCGGTTCCTTTTCCGGCAGTCCGAACGGGGCCATGGCAGCACCTCCTCACACAATAATCGATTGATTTTATCACATTTTTTTAAAAAAGGGAATATGGGAAAACTCCCATTCTGCTCTGCTCCGAAAAATGTCCCTTCGCCGCGTTAACACAAACGTTTGCGTGCTTTTGCTCCCCAAAAGGTGGTTTTTGTATAAAACTGACAGGATTTCTTGAAAATTTTTGGATTTTCACCCCCATTTCTTTTTACTTTTATGTATTGTTTTTCGAACGTTTTCCTATTATAATATTTAAGCTAATCCATAACGCAAACGTTTCACTGTAACTCTGTCTTTAGGCATTACCATCAAAATGGAGGAAAGAAAGAATGAGCAAAAAGTACTGCTACCTGTTCACCGAGGGCAACGCCAACATGCGCGAGCTCCTGGGCGGCAAGGGCGCCAACCTGGCCGAGATGACCAACATCGG
>CAYWYW010000187.1:0-1858 GCA_964462715.1 uncultured Oscillibacter sp. | reverse complement strand
GACCTTCTCGTCCGATTCCTTCTGCCCGATCCTGGAAGCGCTGCGCAAGCAGTACAGCTATATCATCGTCGATACGCCTCCTCTGGGCATCTTCGCCGACGCGGAGGTCATTGCCGAGGCTGCGGACGCCTCTCTGCTGGTCGTGCGCCAGGATATGGTCCCGGCCATCGCCATCAACGATGCCATTGACTCGCTCAGCGATGCCCGGTCTGAGTTTATGGGCTTTGTGCTCAACAATGTCCGGTCCTTCCATTCCATTAACCTGTCCGCCGGCGGTTATAGCTACGGCTACGGTTACGGCTATGGGTACGGCTATGGCTATGGGTACGGCTACGGGCGCAGCAAGAGCAAAAAGTCCGCTGAGAAGGAGGTGGAGAACTGATGGAGGAAGAACGCAGCAACTCCGGCCTTGAGATCAACTTTGCCGTTATTCTGCATAATTTCTTCAACGCAGCCAAGCGCCTGGGCTGGATCGGCGTGATCCTCGCCCTGGCTGTCGGCGCTTTCCAGTATTACCGCGTGGGCCGCTCCTACTCCCCCGTCTATTCCTCCTCGGTGGTGTTCTCCGTCCAGGCCAGCTATGCCTCCACCACCGACATCGGTACCCGGAGCAGTTGGCTGGACAGCTCCGCCGCCGCCACCCTCTCCCAGACCTTTCCCTACATCATCCGCAGCGAAAACACCCGGATGCTCCTGGAGCTGGAGCTGGGCAGATCTGTCCCTCCCAACTCCATCACCGCCACGTCCACAGCCGATGCCGGCCTGTTCACCATGACCGCCACGGCTACCACGCCCCAGGATGCCTTTGACATCATGAACGCCGCCATCACCATCTATCCCCAGGCGGCAAGCAGTATTCTGGGTGACACGCAGATCCATATCATCAACATTCCCCTGGAGCCGCCGACATCGCCTGACAACGCCAATACCGCGCTTTCTTCCGCTCTGACCTACGGCGTCATTGCCTTTGTTGTCTGTATTTGTTTAATTTTCCTGCTCTCCCTGACGCGAAAGACCGTCCATTCCGCCGAGGATCTGCGGAAGCTCATCAATCTGAAATGCCTGGCCTACATTCCCGCCGTGAAGCTGAAAAAGCGCACGACGAAGGCCAATCTGACCCTCACCGTCACCAACCCCCGGGTTGGCAGTTCGTTCAATGAGTCCATCCGCAATCTGCGGGTCCGCCTGCAGAAGATCCTCAATCAGCGGGACGCCAAGGTCCTCCTCGTCACCAGCACACTGCCAAACGAGGGCAAGACCACCGTTTCGGTGAACCTCGCCCTGTCGCTGGCCTCCGAGGGCAAGCGGGTGATCCTGATTGACGGCGACCTGCGTAAGCAGTCCCTCAAGGCCAGCGTCGGTCTGGACGCGCCCTCCGACGGTCTTGTGGAGATCCTGACCGGCACCACCAAGAATTTCCGGCTGCTCAACGTGCCCAATTCCACGCTGCTGCTGCTCTCCGGCGACGAGACCACTGACCGGCCCCAGCCTCTGCTGGATACGCCGCGGCTGCGTCAGGTGCTGGATCTGCTGCGGGGAAAGCTGGACTATATCATCATCGACACGCCGCCGGCAGGGATCCTGTCCGACGCCGCCACCATGGCGAAATATGCCGACGCCACCTTGTACGTCGTCCGTCAGGACCTGGCAAGCACCGCACAGATCCTCAATTCCATCCAGGCCCTGTCCGCCAGCGACGTGGAGCTCATCGGCTGCGTTCTGAATCAGACCCAGGCGGGCACCACCCGCTACGGCTACGGCTCCAAGTACCACTCCGGCTATGGCTACAAATACTATACCGGTTCCTACAGCAGCAAGGGCCGCAGCCGCTATGACGAGGCAGCAGACACCGCCGACG
>CAYWYW010000186.1:0-1870 GCA_964462715.1 uncultured Oscillibacter sp. | reverse complement strand
TGGATATGGAGGGCGTTCTGGTGCCGGAGATCTGGATCGCCTTCGCGGAGGCCAGCGGCATTCCGGAGCTGAAGCGGACCACCCGGGATGAGCCGGATTACAACAAGCTGATGAACTGGCGGCTGGGCATCCTGAAGGAGCACGGCCTGGGCCTGAAGGAGATTCAGGCCACCATTGCGAAGATCGACCCGCTGCCCGGTGCCAAGGAATTCCTGGACGAGCTGCGGTCCATCACCCAGGTCATCATCCTCAGCGACACCTTTGAGGAGTTCGCGAAGCCCTTGATGGAGAAGCTGGGCTGGCCCACCATTTTCTGCAACTCTCTGGAGGTGGCCGAAAGCGGCGAGATCACCGGCTTCAAAATGCGGTGTCCGCAGTCCAAGCTGACCACGGTGAAGGCCCTCCAGTCCATCGGCTATGAGACCATCGCCAGCGGCGACAGCTACAATGACTTGGGTATGATCCAGGCCAGCAAGGCGGGTTTCCTTTTCAAGAGCACGGAGAAGATCAAGGCCGACCACCCGGAGTTGCCCGCCTACGAGGAGTTCAGTGATCTGCTGGCCGCCATTAAGGCGGCGCTGTAAAAGCTACCATTCAATTTCTAATCAGAAAGGGAGATGCCGTATGAACGAGAAATTCAACAAACTGGGCTTTTATCCTGCAGATATCCTGCTGCCCAAGGACGCGGACATGACCAAGTGGGCCGTGGTGGCCTGCGACCAGTTCACCTCCCAGCCGGAGTATTGGCAGGCAGTGGAGGAGACGGTCCAGGATGCTCCCTCCACCCTGCGGCTGATCCTGCCGGAGGCCAAGCTCAACGGCCCCGATGTGGACAGCGACATTACCGCCATCAATACGGCCATGAAGCAGTATCTGGACGGTAATGTGTTCAAGGTCCTGCCCGGCTCTCTCATCTACATTGAGCGCACCCAGTCCGACGGCAAGGTGCGCCATGGCCTCATCGGCATGGTGGACCTGGACCAGTACGACTTCACTCCCGGCTCTGGCGCGCTTATCCGGGCCACGGAGGGCACGGTCCTGTCCCGCATCCCGCCCCGGGTGAAGGTGCGCCAGGACGCACCCATCGAGCTGCCTCACGTCATGCTGCTGATCGACGACCCTGACAAGACCGTCATCGAGCCCCTCACGGCCGCCAGCGGCGAGATGGAGAAGCTGTATGACTTTGACCTGCAGCAGGGCGGCGGCCATCTGAAGGGCTGGAAGCTGACGGATGGTCAGATGGATGGTGTGGCGGATGCCCTGGAGGGCCTGTGCGCCGATTCTGAGATGCAGAAGAAGTACGGCATGAGCGGCGTGGCACCCCTGCTGTTCGCTGTGGGCGACGGCAACCACTCCCTGGCCACTGCCAAGCAGTGCTATGAAAACCTGAAGAAAGTCACGCCGGAGAGCGAGTGGGCCACCCTGCCCGCCCGGTATGCCCTGGTGGAGGTGGTGAACAACCACGATGACGCCCTGGGCTTCGAGCCTATTCACCGGGTTCTGTTCGACGTGGACCACAAGGACTTCATGGCGGCTTTCCAGGCTGCCTATCCCAACGCCTACGAGGGCAAGGGCGAGGGACACGTTATTGAAGTGGTGTGGGAAGGCCACGACGGCTTCATCACCGTTCCGGACCCCAAGGTCCAGCTGGCTGTTGGCACCCTCCAGGGTGTCATTGATGAGTACCTGAAATCCCACGGCGGCGAGGTGGACTACATCCACGGCGATGAAGTGACCAAGGAGCTGGGCAGCAAGCCCGGCAACATGGGCTTCCTGCTGCCCGCCATGGGCAAGGAGCAGCTCTTCAAGACCGTCATGGCCGACGGCGTGCTGCCCCGCAAGACCTTCTCCATGGGCCATGCCCAGGATA
>CAYWYW010000185.1:0-1877 GCA_964462715.1 uncultured Oscillibacter sp. | reverse complement strand
GCCAGCGTTCTGGAGACGGTGGGCTGCCGTGACGATATCATGCTGTACCTGATCTCCAAGGGCTTGGATCCCAAGATGAGCTTCAAGATCATGGAGAAGGTCCGAAAGGGCAAGGTGAAGAAGGGCGGCTTCGACGAGGGCTGGGTGGAGGCCATGCGGGACCACGAGGTACCGGAGTGGTACATTGAGTCTCTGGCCAAGATCGGCTACCTGTTCCCCAAGGCCCACGCCGTGGCCTACGTCATGATGGCCTTCCGCATTGCCTGGTACAAGGTCCACGAGCCACTGGCCTTCTACGCCACCTATTTCTCCGTCCGGGCCAAGGCCTTTGACGCGGAGTTCTGCTGCGCCGGGAAGGAGGCCGTCAAGCGGAAGATCCGGGAGATCGAGAACAACAAGGACGCCACCGCCGTGGAAAAGGACATGATGACCACCCTGGAGGTCTGCTACGAGTTCTATCTCCGGGGGTTCCACTTCGATACCATCAGTATCTACGAGTCCGATGCCACCAAGTTCAAGGTGACGGAGAACGGCCTGCTGCCGCCCTTCACCACGGTCCACGGCCTGGGCGAATCCGCAGCCATCGACACCGTGGAAAAGCGGAAAGGGAAGCAGTTCATTTCCATCGAGGAATTTTCCATGTGCTGCAACAAGCTGTCCAAGACCCACATCGAGCAGCTGAAAGCCCTGGGCGCTTTTGCCGGCATGGCGGAGACCAGCCAGATGACATTATTCTAATATTTCAATATTGTGATATTTGCAACTGACGGCTCTGCGCTGTTTCGAGTATGATACTACCAAGAAGAAATACATACCATATTTGAACATATTGGAAAGGAAGGAAAACACAATGCTGAATGCAAAAGTCAAGGAGCTGCTGAACCAGCAGGTCAACAAGGAGTTCTATTCCGCCTATCTGTATCTGGACTTCTCCAACTACTACGAGACCCGGGGCCTGGACGGCTTCGCCAACTGGTATAAGATCCAGGCCCAGGAGGAGCGGGACCATGCCCTGCTGTTCTACCAGTACCTGCACAACAACAATGAGACCGTGACCCTGGATGCCATCGCCAAGCCCGACAAGGTGTTTGCCTGCGATATGGACCCCCTGAAGGCCGGCCTGGAGCATGAGGAGTATGTGACCAGCCTCATCAACGACATCTACGCCGCAGCCTATGAGGTGAAGGATTTCCGTACCATGCAGTTCCTGGACTGGTTCGTGAAGGAGCAGGGCGAGGAGGAGACCAACGCCAACGACCTGATCTCCAAGATGGAGCTGTTCGGCTCTGATCCCAAGAGCCTGTACATGCTCAACAGCGAGCTGGCTGGCCGGGTGTACAGCGCGCCCTCCCTGGTGCTGTAAGAGAGATAAAAAAGTACCGTGTCGATTCGACACGGTACTTTTTTCATGCGGTGTGGGGCGCGTGGCCCGTTTCTTCTTCGCCGCGGAACAGCAGGCTGATGCACCACAGGCCAGCCAGGCCCACCAGGGTGAAAATGGTGCGGGCGAGGATGGACAGCTGACCGCCGCAGAAGAACGCCACCAGATCGAAGCCGAACAGGCCGATGCTGCCCCAGTTCAGGGCGCCGATGATGACCAGGATCAATGCGATCTTGTCAAGGATCATGGTTAGACCTCCGTTCTGATCAAGGTTTCAGCGGTAGAATGCCCGTATTCTGTAAGGATTATGCAAAAAAGCCGGAGTAACCTCGTGGAAAATAGATTGAAAGGACCCGGCGTCTATTGTATAATAAACATGATAATGATGCGCGGCTGCGCAAATTGCAGTAATAAGGGGAGATACTATGAATATTGTATGTTTGGATATGGAGGGCGTTCTGGTGCCGGAGATCTGGATCGCCTTCGCGGAGGCCAG
>CAYWYW010000184.1:0-1891 GCA_964462715.1 uncultured Oscillibacter sp. | reverse complement strand
ATACGATGTACGAATACATGAGAGGACTGCAGCGACAATTCTTCAAGGAGCCGGACTTCCCGGAACTGCGGCAGGAAATCAACGAAATCCATCAGGCATTGACTGAGGGGAAGGCCAAACCGGAACGCCGCAGTCTTCTGAAGTTAGTTGACCTGGAAGCGGAGCTGCGGGATGAAATCTCTCTTGCCAGCTATGCGGCAGGCTTCCGTCTGGCCTGGGGGATCATTGCGGAATTGAATATAGAGCCGCCCTACTCCTTTGCTGAGGAAGAAGAACGCCGAATGGGACAGCAGCAGAGGAGGGATGACTGATGGCAAAGAAACGGGCCAACGGTGAGGGCAGTATCCGCAAACGGAAAGATGGACGCTGGGAGGGACGCTACACGGCGGGACATGACCCGGCAACAGGTAAGGCTATCTACAAGAACGTCCTCGGCAAGACCCAGGGCGAGGTCAAAGGAAAGCTGAAGAAAGCAATCGCAGACAGCCAGCAGTTAGACGTGACCAGAGCGACTACCTACACGGTCAAGAGTTGGATCAAGCTGTGGTACGAAGTCTACGCCGAACCCAGGCTCCGAGAAAAGACAAAGGACTACTATCTGAACTATATCAACAACCACATCATCCCCGAGCTGGGCGACATCAAACTGGATAAGCTGACCACGATTCAAATCCAGAAGTTCTACAATGACCTTCAGAAGAATGGCAGAATACAGCGATACAAGCATATTGAGCTAAAGGAGAAAGGCTTGAGTGTGCGGGTAGTCCACGGCATCCACACCCTGCTGAATAACTGCCTGGAACAAGCGGTCAAGGAACGGCTGCTCCTTGTAAATCCCGCCAGAGGTTGCAAGCTGCCGAAGATGGAGAAAAAGGAGATGAAGGTGCTGCCGCAAGAGAAAATTGGGCCATACCTGATGGAAGCAGAAAAGCGTGGACTGCTGGCAGCGTATTATCTGGAGCTGACCACGGGCCTGCGGCGGGGTGAACTCCTCGCCCTTCTCTGGACTGATCTGGACATCGAGGCCAGGACGATCTCCGTGACAAAGCAGGTGAATCGTATCAAGGGCGAACTGGTAGTGAGCCAGCCGAAAACACAGAACTCCGTGCGGACGCTGGCAATCCCGCAGCAGGCGGTGGACCTGCTGGTGGAGGAACACAAAAAGCATCCGGGAAACCTGTATATGTTCCCGTCCCCCAAAACGGGCACCATGTTCGACCCGGATTCCTTCCGGCACACGCACGACAAAATCCTGAAAGCCATCGGCGCCGAACATATCCGGTTCCATGATCTCAGACACACCTTCGCAACGTTATCCCTGAAAAACGGTGTAGACGTCAAAACGCTATCCGGCGCCCTGGGCCACTACTCGGCAGGCTTCACCCTCAGCACCTATACCCACGCCACAGCGGAGATGAAACGGGATGCGGCGGACAGCATCGGAAACGTCATCAGTCAGGCAATGTGAGATATGCCAAAAAACAAGCCGAAACTTGTACATCCGAAAAACACAAAAAAACCGCAAAAATCAGCGCCGGGCAGAGAAAATTCTGCCCGGTGCTGTCTAATCTTTTCCGCTCGTTTCCGCTTATGGGTCACGGTTTGGGTCATGGGAAAAGTGGAAAAATTCAAGCGAATATTTTGAGCATAAAAGCAAAGAAAAGTTCCTGATTTCTCGCGAAATCAGGAACTTTTTGGTGGAGACTACTGGACTCGAACCAGTGACCTCCTGCGTGTGAAGATGCGTCAGGGGCGGAAAGAACGGGATATCCCGTCCTTTCCGCCCCTTTTGGCTCAAAATCATTTGCTGTCCGCTCCGTTATTTCCGTTGCCTACTGCCTGCTCCGATTCCAGTCTGGGTCACGGTTTGGGTCAAAGCGGAAATCAGGCG
>CAYWYW010000183.1:0-1909 GCA_964462715.1 uncultured Oscillibacter sp. | reverse complement strand
GCAGCACGTCCATGTCGTGAGTGGCCACGATGACGCAGTAGCCGTCTCTGTGGGCCAGATCTGCCAGCAGCTCGATGATGCGGCTGCCGTTTTCCGTGTCCAGATTGCCCGTCGGCTCGTCAGCCAGCAGGAGCTTGGAATCCATGCTGATGGCCCGGGCAATGGCAACGCGCTGCTGCTCGCCGCCGGAGAGCATCCCAGGGAAGCGGTCCAGAACCGTTTCCGGCAGATTGACCTTCTGGATCAGCTCCTTTGCCCGGTCACGGGCTTTCTGGCCCGTAAAGCCCCGCAGCTCCATGGGATAGGTGACGTTCTCCGAGACCGTCAGCAGCGGAAAGAGCCGGAAGGACTGGTAAATGACCGCGGCGTTCTCCCGGCGGTAGCGGTTCAAGTCCATTTTGGCGGTGGACTTCCCCTCAAAGAGGATCTCGCCCGCCTGGGGCAGATCCAGCCCAGCCATCAGGGACAGCAGGGTGGACTTGCCGGAGCCGGACTTGCCCACCAGAGCGTAAAGGAGGCCCTCTTCAAAGGCGTAGGAGACGCCGCGCAGGGCATCCACCTGCTGATAGCGGGAGCGGTAGCTGTATTTTACATTTTTGACTTCCAGAATCGCCATGAGTAGACCTCCGATCATTCACGGTCCGAAAGGACCGCCAGAGCTTTCGAGCCCATGAGACGGGCAATACTTACCGCGCTGCCCAGCAGCCAGCAGCCTGCAAAGGCGGCGATGAGCCAGAGATAGAGAGGCTTTACCGCGCCGCCAAAGAGGTACCACAGACCAAAGCCGCAGGCGCAGCCCAGCAACAGCAAGAGAAGCTGTTCGGTGAAAAATGCCAGGAAAATGCGCAGGCGCTGGGTGCCCAGGCCCCGCATGATGGCGATCTCGCTTTTGCGCGAGAGGATCAGCAGGTAAGAAACGACCAGGGCAATGACGCCGGTGAGAAGATAGAGGAAGATATACAGCGCGTCCAGATACTGGATCTGGCGGTTGAGGGTGCGCACACTGACGTTGTAGTCCATGTCGCAGATGACCATGTAGTTTCGGGCGTCCAGGCTCCCCGGCGTGGTGAAGCCGCAATCAGCCAGGGCATCCCGCAGCGCGTCCAGATCGGCGGCGCTTTTCAGAGTGAAGACGGCGCTCTGGCAGCGCAGACCGGGCAGCTTGCTCCGGGTATCGGCCTCCGTGTAGCGGTAGGCGTCCCACAGGTATGAGGCGTTGTAGCCGGTGGGGCAGACGTAAACGTCCGCCGTCAGCTCGTCGGTCTTTCGGAAGACGCCGAGAATGTTGGCAGTCAGCTCAACGCCGTTGTCGTCCGTATAGAGAATGTAGCCTGTGACACTGTGTACGCCGCCCAGGGCGTGCAGGTATTTCTCGTAGATCTCCTCCGAGATCATGCAGCAATAGGCGTTGGGGACGGCCATGTCCATTTTGTCGCAGCCGGAGAAGATCTGCAGTCCGGGCACCGTGTCCGGCAGGAGGATCTCTTGATAGAACGCCTCGTCCTCCAAGGCGCTTTCATCCAGCACGTGGACGGTGAAGTCTTCCTGCGGGGTACCTGAGCCGTACTCACGGTAGCCCATAAGAGTGACCTGGCCGCTGTGGGAATAGACCATCCGGAAGGCGTCGTTTTCCGCGCAGTTGCCCGGCTCGCTGCCGATAGGGAAGAGGCACTCATAGGGGGAGTAGATGGTCTCCTCCGCCGCAGTCAGCTCATAGGAGCCGACCACCAGCAGGTCAAAGGTGGAGGCCTCATAGGTCCCGTAGCTGCCGGGCAGCGTCAGGGTGTCGATCAGGACACGGATGACGCTGCCAAGGCCGATGCCCTCGCGCTCCATCATGGTCTCCGGCAGCAGGCACACGCCGCACTGGGGGCCGCGCAGACAGCTTTCGTCGTAGCCCTCCAGCCAG
>CAYWYW010000182.1:0-1915 GCA_964462715.1 uncultured Oscillibacter sp. | reverse complement strand
GAGGAGATCGCCGAGATCATCGGCGTGGACTCCCTGGGCTATCTCAGCCTGGACGACGTGGTGAAGCTGGCGGACAACACCCCGGGCGGCTTCTGCACCGCCTGCTTCGGCGGCGGGTATCCCACCGCCATCCCCCAGGACAGCGGCAAGGACCGCTTTGAATGTAAGATCAGTGAAAGGAAAGCGTGACATGCGTAGTTTTTCTGACAGCTACCGGGAAGCCGGCGTCAATATTGAGGCTGGCTATGAGGGCGTGAAGCTCATGAGCGCCCACGTCAAGCGCACCCACATCCCCGGCGTGGTCTCCGATATCGGAGGCTTCGGCGGACTGTTCGCTCCCAATATGGCCGGTATGGCCGAGCCGGTCCTGGTGTCCGGCACCGACGGTGTGGGCACAAAGCTGCGGCTGGCCCAGCTGCTGGACAAGCACGACACCATCGGCATCGACTGCGTGGCCATGTGTGTCAACGACATTATCTGCTGCGGCGCCCAGCCGCTGTTCTTCCTGGACTACATTGCCATCGGCAAGAACGTGCCTGAGAAAGTCGCCACCATCGTCTCCGGCGTGGCCGAGGGCTGCGTCCAGGCAGGCTGCGCCCTCATCGGCGGTGAGACCGCCGAGCACCCCGGCATGATGGCCGCCGACGACTATGACCTGGCGGGCTTCTCCGTGGGCATCGTGGACAAGCCCAAGGTCATCGACAGCAGCCGCATGGCCTCCGGCGACGTGATCCTGGCTCTGCCCTCCAGCGGTATCCACTCCAACGGCTACTCCCTGGTCCGCAAGGTCTTTGACGTGGAGCATGCCGACCTGAACCTGTACTCCGCCGAGCTGGGCCGCACTCTGGGCGAGGCATTGCTGGAGCCCACCGTCATCTACGTCAAGCCCGTTCTCCGCTGCATCGAGGCCGCGGATGTGAAGGGCATCAGCCACATCACCGGCGGTGGTTTCTTCGAGAACATTCCCCGCTGCCTGCCGGAGGGCCTCACCGCCAAGATTGACAAGGCCGCCGTCCAAACGCCCGCTATCTTCCACCTGCTGCAGAAGCAGGGCGGTATCTCCGAGCACGATATGTTCAACACCTACAACATGGGTGTTGGCATGACCGTCATTGTCTCCAAAGAGACCGCTGATGCAGCCATCGCCGCCCTGGACTGCGGCGCCTACGTGATCGGTGAGGTCGTCTCCGGCGAGGAGCGGGTGACATTATGTTAACGAAAGCCCGCATTGCCGTGTTCGTCTCCGGCGGCGGCACCAATCTGGAGGCTTTGCTGAAGGCACAGGAAGCCGGCGCCATCCCCCACGGGGAGATCGTGCTGGTCTGCGCCAGCAACGAGACCGCATATGCGCTGACCCGGGCCGCCAACCATGGCGTGCCCGGCGTCGCCGTTCCCAAGAAGCAGATGTCCCAGGAGGCCTTTGAGGCCGCTCTCAATGAAAAGCTGGCGGAATACCGGGTGGATGTCATCATCCTGGCGGGGTTCCTGTCCATCCTGTCTGCCGATTTTGTAAAGCAGTGGCCGGACCGCATCCTCAATATCCATCCCTCCCTGATCCCCTCCTTCTGCGGCAAGGGAATGTACGGTCTGAAGGTCCATGAAGCAGCTCTTGCCAAGGGCGTGAAGGTCACCGGCGCCACTGTTCATCTGGTGAACGAGATCCCCGACGGCGGCCGCATTCTGCTGCAAAAGGCTGTGGATATTCTCCCCGGCGATACGGCGGAAATCCTCCAGCGCCGGGTGATGGAGCAGGCGGAATGGGTCCTGCTTCCCCAGGCGGCAGAAATGTTATGTAAACAAATCACCGAAAATTGAGGTACGTCATCATGAACGAACTGGAACTGAAATACGGCTGCAACCCCAACCAGAAGCCCTCCCGCATCTTCATGAAGGACGGCAGCGACCTGCCCATCAC
>CAYWYW010000181.1:0-2021 GCA_964462715.1 uncultured Oscillibacter sp. | reverse complement strand
CTGGACGACCAGGTGCTGCTGAAGCGGGACGGCCTGCCCACCTACAACTTCGCCAACGTGGTGGACGACCATCTGATGGGCATTACCCACGTGGTCCGGGGCAGCGAGTACCTCAGCTCCGCCCCCAAGTACGATCTGCTGTACAAGGCCTTTGGCTGGGAGATCCCCACCTATGTCCACTGCTCTCCCGTCATGCGGGACCAGCACAACAAGATGAGCAAGCGCCACGGCGACCCCTCCTATGAGGACCTAAAGGCTCAGGGCTATCTGACGGACGCCATTTTGAACTATGTGGCTCTATTGGGCTGGGCCCCCAAAGGCGAGCGCAGCGAGCAGGAGATCTTCTCCCTGGACGAGCTGGTGGAGGCTTTTGACATCGCCGGCATCTCCAAGTCCCCCGCCATCTTCGACATCGAAAAGCTGACCTATTTCAACGCCACGTATCTCCGCGCCCTGGCCCCCGAGGAGTTCGCCAAGGTGGCGGAGCCCTATATCCGCCAGAGTGTGAAGAATCCCGCCATCGACACCGCCGCCATCGCCGCCCTGCTGCAGGCCCGGTGCGAGAAGCTGACGGACATCCCCGAGAAAGTGGATTTCTTCGACGCTCTGCCCGAGTACGATGTCGAGTTCTTCACCAACAAGAAGTCCAAGACCAACGCCGAGGTCTCCCTGAAGATGCTGGAGGCCGTCATCCCCGCCCTGGAGGCCATCCCCGACTGGACCGTGGACGCCGTTCACGACACTTTGATCAATCTGGCCGCCTCTCTGGAGGTCAAGAACGCCACCCTCATGTGGCCCGTCCGCATCGCCGTGGCCGGCAAGCTGGTGACCCCCGGCGGCGCCGTGGAGCTGTGCCACATTCTGGGCAAGGAGTCGACCCTCCGCCGCCTGAAGCTGGGTATGGAAAAGCTGCAGGCCTGAATTTTGAAAAAAGGAAGATTCACATGAGCAAATTGTATATTCCCCAGGGCTACACCGCTCCCCTGCCTAACTATGAGTTGCAGCGGGCCATTGCCTTCATCAAGGATTCTTTCCAGACCAACCTCAGCAACGCCCTGAATCTGCGCCGGGTATCCGCCCCTCTGTTCGTGGACGGCGGCTCCGGCCTCAATGACGATCTGAACGGCGTGGAGCGTCCCGTGGCCTTCGACATCCCCGATGTGGGCGTCAACGGCCAGGTGGTCCACTCCCTGGCCAAGTGGAAGCGTCTGGCGCTGAAGCGCTATGGCTTCCATGAGGGCAAGGGGCTCTACACGGACATGAACGCCATCCGCCGGGACGAGGAAGTGGACAACATCCACTCCATCTACGTAGACCAGTGGGACTGGGAGAAGATCATCTCCCGGGAGGACCGGAACGTCAACTACCTGAAATCCAGCGTCCGTGCCATTGTGGGCGCCGTCTGTGAAACCTCTGAAGCCCTGAACGTTGCCTTCCCCAGCCTCCGAGGCAAGCTGGAGCGTGAGGTGTTCTTCATCACCACCCAGGAGCTGGAGGACCAGTATCCCGACCTGACTCCCAGCGAACGGGAGACCGAGATCTGCCGTCAGCACCACACCGTGTTCCTGATGCAGATCGGCAAGACGCTAAAGTCTGGCAATAAGCACGACGGCCGCGCCCCCGACTATGATGACTGGGAGCTGAACGGCGACATTCTCATGTGGAACCCGGTTCTGGAGCGCAGCTTCGAGATCTCCTCCATGGGCATCCGGGTAGACGAGGAGTCCTTGGACCGCCAGCTGACACTGGCAGGCTGCAACGAGCGCCGGAACCTCCCCTTCCACAAAATGCTGCTGAACGGCGAGCTGCCCCTGACTATGGGCGGCGGCATCGGCCAGTCCCGGCTGTGCATGCTGATGCTGGGTACCTGCCACATCGGCGAGGTACAGGCCAGCCTGTGGGACCAGGAGACCGTGGAAGCCTGTGAAAAGGCTGGAATCACACTTCTGTAAAGGAATATTCCATCAATCGAGTAGGAGGGGCGGTTAGCCCCGTCCTCTCACACCACCGAGTGTGCCGTT
>CAYWYW010000180.1:0-2101 GCA_964462715.1 uncultured Oscillibacter sp. | reverse complement strand
GGGCATCCCGGAGACGGGATATGTCCGCCTGGGGGGCTACGATGGCGCGGAGCGGAACCTCTTTCTGTTCCTTCCCGACTGGCTGGAAGCAGAGGACGCGGAGAGCCAAAGCCCCATCCGCTGTTTGCGGGCTACGTTTCGGGCAGAGGAGAAGTTGTCCCACCGGGAC
This sequence comes from uncultured Oscillibacter sp., assembly GCA_964462715.1. Lineage (GTDB taxonomy): Bacteria > Bacillota > Clostridia > Oscillospirales > Oscillospiraceae > Oscillibacter. Next base: position 1,932 of record CAYWYW010000180.1, on the reverse strand, counting down.
TTTTTGGGCAGTCTCATGGGCTTAGGGCTGGTCCGGGAGAAGCTGGGGGACATCCTGGTGGGTCCTGACAGCGCAGACCTGGTGGTGCTGGATACCGTGGCGGACTTCCTGCTGCAGAGCTGGACCTCCGCCGGGCGGGCGAAGCTGACTGTTTCGGAGATCGACCCCGCCCACATCCACATTCCCAAGGTCCAGTGCCAGGAGGTACGGGACACTGTCTCCTCCCTGCGGCTGGACGCGGTGGCCTCCACGGGCTTCCGCATGGCCCGGGGCAAGGCGGCGGACCTGATCAACTCCGGCCGGGTCCAGGTGAACTGGCGGGAGTGTACCAAACCGGACAAGCTGCTCTCGGCGGGAGATACGGTCTCCGCCAGGGGCTTTGGCAAATTTGAACTGACTGAGGTGGGCGGCGTCACAAAGAAGGGTCGCACCGCCATCGTGCTGAAACGATACGTTTGAGGAGTGATACCCATGGATCAGAAGCAGATCGACCGCATCAATGAGCTGGCCCGGAAGGCCAAAAGTCCCGAGGGCCTGACGGAGTGGGAGGCGGCGGAGCGTGCCGCCCTGCGCCGGGAATATGTGGATTCCGTCCTGGGCAGCCTGCGTGGCCAGCTGGACAATACCTATATCGTGGACGAAAAGGGCAACAAGCGGAAGCTGGGCAAAAAGGGGGAGTGAGCCATGGCGGAAAAACCCAAAAAGGATAACGACTGGGTCGCCTGGGTGCTCATCGTCTTTCTGTTTGCAGTGGGGCTTTCACCACTGGCGCTTCTGCTGCTGTTCTTGAAGCTCTTCAAGGGCGACGATAAAAAGAAGGAACTGCCGGAGAAAAAGAACCGAGAGCCGGAACGGATGGAGTTGGGACAGGCCAGCCGGGCGCGGCAGGCAGTCAGCAAGGTGACCCGGTCCCCCGCGGTCAAGAAGTCCAACGCCAGAAAGCTGGAGGTTGCCGGTGCCGTGATTTTCGCCCTGGGCCTTATGAGTGCCATGTCCCCGCTGGATATGATCCTGTCGGGCTATGTGGCGGGCTGGATCGGGGACCTGGTGCAGGCACTGTGCGTTGCTGCCGCCGGCGGGGCGCTGTTTGCCGCTGGTACCTCCATGGATAAGGCCGTGAGGCGCTACGGCAAATACCTGGCGGTGATGGGTGACCGGGACGCCGTCCCGGTGGAGGAACTGGCCCGGACGCTGGGCTATCCCCGGCGCCGGGTAGAGAAGGACCTACAGAAGATGATCGATAAGGGATATTTCGGCGGGAAAGCCTACCTCCATGCGGAACTGGGATATTTGCTGCGGGGAGACAACAGCGCCGAGACCCTGCTGCGGCAGCGTCAGGCGGCGCAGACCCCAACAGAGCCGCCTAAAGAGACAGAGGAGGGCTATTCCGGCATTCTGCGGAACATCCGGCGGGCCAATGACCGCATCGCGGACCCGGTGCTGTCCGCCAAGATCGACCGCATCGAGGAAATCACCGCCAAAATCTTTCAGGCGGTGGAAGCGGACCCCAAAAAGCGGGCCCGTATCGACACCTTCCTGAATTACTACCTGCCCACCACCCAGAAGCTGCTGGATTCCTACGCCCAGTTTGAGCAGGCCGGGGTGGAGGGAGAGAACCTGCGGCAGGCCAAGCAGCGGATCGAGGCTACCATGGATACCATCGTCAAGGGCTTTGAGCACCAGCTGGACGAGCTGTACAAGTCCGACGCCCTGGACGTGGACAGTGACATCCGGGTGCTGGAGACCATGCTGCGGTGGGACACCGCCAGCACCGCTCAGGACTTCGGCCTGGACGGAAAAGTACCGGAAAAGTGAAAAAAGGATCCCGTTACCACACGGTAATGGGATCCTTTTTCTTACAGGTGCGCCCGGCATGAGCGAAATCTAACGGGTGAAAGTCCCGAGCGCGCCCGGTGGTGGGAAGCGCATAGC
>CAYWYW010000179.1:0-2127 GCA_964462715.1 uncultured Oscillibacter sp. | reverse complement strand
ATTTGTTGAAGGGTGCCTCGGTGGGCATTCCTACGAACCGCCGCAGGCCCCACTCACAGATCAGCGGGTCCTCCCGCAGTTCCTCAAACTGCGCCTCTGTCAGATATTTGAAACCGCCGTGGGAATATCCGCCTACCTGGCGGAAGTTGTTCTGCTGGAAGCCATCGTTGATGGACAGGGCAATGGTAAAGAGGGATGTAAACAGCACCGTGGTCAGGGCGATAGCCAGAATGGCAATGATGTTCCGGGCTTTGGCTGCTTTCATGGATTTCCAGCCCAGATTCCGAATGCACTTGCCGTTGGAAACTCGGATCATGGTCCTCACCCCCGCGTCACGATCCGCCCGTCCTCAATGCGGATGATGCGGTCCGCCATCTGGGCAATCTCCTCGTTGTGGGTAATCATGACGATGGTCTGACTGAATTTCTCGCTGGTGACCTTCAGCAGGCTCATGACGTCCTGACTGGTGCGGCTGTCCAGGTTGCCGGTGGGCTCATCTGCCAGGATAATAGCAGGCTTGGCCGCCAGCGCCCGGGCGATGGCCACCCGCTGCTGCTGGCCGCCGGAGAGGTTGTTGGGCAGGTTTTGCAGCTTACTCTCCAGCCCAAGAGTCTCCACGATGCTGTCCACATAGCCGGGATCGGGTTTTCCACCGTCCAGTTGGATGGGCAGGACGATGTTCTCATACACGTTCAGCACCGGCACCAGATTGTAGTTCTGGAACACGAAGCCGATCTTCCGGCGGCGGAAGATGGTCAGGGCCTCGTCTTTCAGGGAGAAAATGTTCTTTCCGTCCACCGTTACGGTGCCGCTGGTAGGTCGGTCCAGCCCGCCCAGCATATGGAGCAAAGTGGACTTGCCGGAGCCGGAGGTGCCCACCACGGCCACAAATTCTCCCTCTTCCACCGTCAGATCCACGCCGTCCAGAGCACGGACCTCCGTGTCACCGGAGCCGTAAACTTTTCGCAGGTCTTTCGTTTCCAAAATCGTCATAGCAGTTACCTCCAAGGAAAAAGTCTGTATTGCCTTTCGACGATACAGACTTTAGCACGAGAATCTTTCCACATTCTTTCTGAAATCTAACAGTTTTGAAAGATTTCAGCTCCTGGGCAGATACAGCGAGAATTTCGCGCCATTTCCCAGCTTGGAAAACACCTTGATGTAGCCGCCCTGACCCTCGGCGATCTGCCGGGCCAGATACAGGCCGATGCCCACCCCCTGGGCCTGATGATTGGCGGGAGATCGGTAGAACCGCTGGAACACTTTTGCCTGTTCCTCCTCCGGGATGCCCGGGCCGGTGTCAGTGACGTCGATGCGGCAGAACAGCTCATAGCAGTGGGTCTGTACCGCGACGGAGCCCCCGGCAGGAGTGTACTTGACGGCGTTGTCCAGCAGGTTGCACACCGCCTCCGCTGTCCACTTGGGGTCGAACACGCCGTCACCCTCTGACGATGCCAACGTCAGGGTGATATTTTTCTCGGCGGCCTTTGGCGCAAACTGGGCCACAGCCTCCTCCAGCATGGGAGCGAGGCTTGCGGGCTGGGGATGCAATGCCAGTACGCCACTCTCCAGCCGGGAGGTCTTGACCAGCGCTTCGATGAGGGATTGGAGTTTTTCCGCCTGCCCCTCCAGAGCCGTGACGCAGGCCCGGCTCTCATCTTGCAGCGGCTGCTCCGCGAGGAGCTGGGCGTACAGCAGGACATTGGCAAGAGGCGTTTTCGTCTGGTGGGAGATGTCCGCGATGAGGGTTTTGATTTTGTCCTTTTCCGATTGCAGGTTCCGGGCGGAGACGGTGGAGGACGCCAGGTACCGGGCCAGCTTGGCCTCCACAGCGGAGAGGAGGCTCTCGTCGTAGTCCTCTTCAGTAAAGCCTTGGGTGATGGCCTTCTCCAGCATATCGTCCAGACGCTTCAAAAGCCGCCGGGTCCGCCAGCGGTCCCAGACCACCACGGCAGCTGCCGTCAGGACTGCGGCGGCGATGATGATATATCCGGCTGTTGTCATATCACTTCACCGCCCAGGTGTAGCCAATGCCGTACACCGTTTTCAGATACCGGGGCTTGGAGGGAACATCCTCCAGCTTGTCCCGCAGCCGCTTGACGGTGACGGACAGGGCGTTCTCATCCA
>CAYWYW010000178.1:0-2209 GCA_964462715.1 uncultured Oscillibacter sp. | reverse complement strand
TCATCATGGGCGACGCCAAGATCAAGTCCATCCCGGCCATCACCGCCAACTGCACTGAGGCGCAGCTGGTCCATGAGGCCGCCATCGGCAAGATCGCCGGCGACCAGCTTTTGAAACTGGAGACCCTGGGTCTGACCCCTGAGGAAGCGGAGGAGTGCATCCTGAAAGGCTTCCTGGCGTAAACAGATAAAAGCGGCTGCCGGAAAGGTCTCCTTTCCGGCAGCTTTCATTATGCCCTGTCTGTAATTTAAGGAACGCCCCACTATGAGGGTATTCCTTCTTTATGATGCCCCGGTGCCGGTGCGGTACAGCGTTCCCGCCTCCGGTGTCACGCCGTTCAGCCGCAGCAGCTCCTCCACAGTCACAAAGCAGTAGCCCTGCGCCTCCAGGGTGTCCACCACCTTCAGAGCGGCGTCCACGGAGGTATCATAGATGTCGTGGAGCAGAATGATGCTGTGTGGCTTCACATTCTTCAGGATGGCCTGAACCACCTTTTCCGTGTTCTTGCTCTCCCAGTCCCGCGGGTCCACCGACCACTTGACCATGGGGACCTGGATCAGTGTTTCTGTACCCGGCGTGAGCAGCCCATAGGGCGGCCGCAGCCAGTATCCGCTGCCTCCCAGGAGCTTTTCCAACAGTTCTTCATTTTTCCCCACTTCTTCCCGGATAACAGCTTCTGAAGCGCCCTCCAGCCGCACATGACTCCAGGTATGGTTTCCCACCTGATGACCCTCCGCCTGCATCCGCTTCACCAGCTGCGGATACCGCTCCGCCTGCTCGCCCACCAGAAAAAACGTAGCGCTGGCCCCCCGTTCCCGAAGACCGTCCAGCAAGCGGTCTGTGGTGCCCTGGCGGGGGCCGTCATCAAAGGTCAGGGCAACATAATTCGTCTCTGCGGGGATCTGGGCCGCGCCGTCCGCGGCAAGGTCCGCCGGCGCTTCTCCCACCCGCAGGAGCAGCAGACTCACGCAAAGCCAAAAAAATATCCACTGTTTTCGCATCCGCTTCCATTCCCCCCATATTTTTCAGAGGTAGGTTATGCAGTTGCGGCAAAAATACTGCTGTCAAAAATTTGTTGAAAATCGCAGAACCGTCCCGGGTCCAATGTGGCCCGGGACGGTTTTTTTACAGGAAGATATAAAAGATCTGGCTCAAAATATTCAATGCGATCACTGCGAAAATGATCCAGAAGATCAGGGCCACGGGACTCTTTTTCCCCGCTGCGCGCTGGGACTTCCGGACAGGCTGGCGGGTGGCCGCCTGCGCCCTTCGCCGGGGCATTTCCTCCGCTTCCAGATTGGAACCACGGCGCTTCCGGTTCTCCGCGTGCAGCTCCGCATGGACAAAGGAATCCCGGTGATTCTCCTCGTTGATGCCCTCCACCCGGATTACAGTCCCGTCCGCGCCGATGTCCAGTATCTTGGAAGGCTGCGTAAAGGCACCACAGCGTGGGCAGAAATCATCCACATCGTAGTTATACCGCTTTCCGCATTCGTGGCATTGAACCCGTCTCATAGGACCGCCTCCTTTTTTTGTGATGATTATATCACAGTGCGTGCTGTTTGCAAAGGCCTGCGCTTTCTATCCCGGGAAAACTCAAAAAGCCCTTTGTCTCGGGGCCTAGGTCCCCAAGACAAAGGGCTTTTTTGAATCAGTCAGCTGAACCTGCGATTATTTCACCAGTTCGATGATGGCAGTCTCAGCGGCGTCACCGCGGCGGACGCCGGTGCGCACGATGCGGGTGTAGCCGCCGTTGCGCTCTGCATAGCTGGGAGCGATCTCCTTGAACAGCTTCTTGCAGACGTCCTCACGGGTGATGAAGCTCATAGCCTGACGGTAAGCGGCCAGGTCGTTCTTCTTGCCGAGGGTGATCATCTTCTCAGCCATGGGCTTGATCTCCTTGGCACGGGTGACGGTGGTCTCCATCTTCCCGTTGTCCAGGAAATCCGTGACCTGCTGACGCAGCATTGCCATGCGCTGGTCAGTGGTCTTGCCAAGTTTCCGAGTTCCGGGCATTTCGGTTTCCTCCTTATCAGGATTTTGGTCAGCCGGTGGGTTCTGTCCGCCGGCGTAGAATCAATTAGTTGTTTTCTTCGTCGGCCAGATGCAGGCCCATCATAGCCAGCTTGTTGATGACCTCTTCCAGGGACTTGCGGCCCAGGTTGCGGACCTTCATCATCTCGTCCTCGGTCTTGGAGATCAAGTCCTC
>CAYWYW010000177.1:0-2235 GCA_964462715.1 uncultured Oscillibacter sp. | reverse complement strand
TTCCTGGATCTGGCCAATGAGTTTGACCCGGAGGTCTTGGATTTCCTGTGGGAACAGTTCCCGGATGGCGAAATCCCCATGGGTTTCGATCTGGTGGATTTCTTTAACTCGTACACCACCTACGGCGGCAGCTCCGGGTCTGAAACCGGTGACGGTGGTGGTGGAGGCAATGCAGCAGGCAGTGGTTCCAGCAACATGGTAGCCGCCGGTGTAACCATGCAGATCGTCTACTACCGGTACGACCAGTGCTACAACCGGTATAACTCCCATGGCAGCGTCGTGGGCACCCTGCAAAACGGGAAAGCCCTGGCCTGGAACTCTACCGGCAAGGACAACGGTTCCTCGGAAACCACAGTTTTTGACACCTATACCATCTCCCCGCACACCTTCATCGTGAAGGCACAGTGGAATTCCTATCCCTATGTCTATCATTTCCCCAACAGCGGTCTTGCCGACGATAACTGCAAGTTCACCTGGGTGGGTTTTACCAACTACTGGTTCAACTACTACAACCCCGGCGGCAAGCCCGAAACATCGCCCTATATCGTCCGTAATGAAGTGGGCAGCAGCCTCGCCATTGAGCAGTTCCTTGCCCGTATTATTCTCGGCAACAGCTATGGAGCCTGGGACAAGCTGGATGTGGCGAAGGGGCAAACCGTGGCAACGGACAGTTCCCTGTATGCATCTGTCTTGAAATACCTGGGTGCCAGCGATCTGGCCATTCAGAACTACCTGGATGCCTATTACGGCAAGCTGAGCATTTCTCAGAACGGTTCCACCCTGATCCCCACCATCATCTGGTCCTGGGTTGGTGCGGAAAACCTCGGCGGCACCAACCGGATCTACACCATCGGAGATGTGGCAGCAAACGGCAGCTCCAACACGAGTTGGCTGAAAACCGCCTATACTTCCGGGGCAAACTGCAACACCGGGTTCGGTGCCTGCTCCTGGATGAAGAATTCCTCTGACACTATGATCTGTAAGCTTATGCTTGGTGGTAAACACTACCCGAGTCACGGCAGTACCATTTGGACAAGCAATGGATCTTCCAATCTGTTCGGCACCGGTCTTGTGAACCGCATCCAGACCCAGGTGGATGCTACTACCGAGAATGGAACCAACACCTTCTACTATCTGCGTGGCTACTGGACTCCCTACGGCACCGGCAATGGTTCCATCAGCCTTACCAAGACCAATACCTCCGGCTCTGTGAAGCTCTCCGGTGCGGAATTTACACTGTATCGGGATGCAGCCTGTACTGTTCCTGTGACGAGCAGCGATTACGCGACCCTGTCCACCTCGGATACGGGCTATGTCAGCGCCAGCGTCCGCAGAACCAACGGAAGCGGTCTTGCTCAGTGGACTGGTCTGTACACCGGCACCTATTTTCTCAAAGAAACCAAAGCTCCGGACGGGTATCAGGTCAATGTGGATGCCAGCGGCAATGTGCAGGTTAAGGAAGTCACGGTCTCTGGCGGCACCGCCAATGTGACCCTGACCAATGCGGAGAACTCAAAGCAGGTCAGCTTGAAGAAAACCATCAACGCAACTCAGGCTTGCATCGATCAGATCAAGGGCAATCCTCTGTACAGCCTCGCCGGTGCGGAGTATTCCGTGACCGTAAACGGCAAGGTGGTGGAAACCCTCAAGACGGATGCCAACGGCAATGCGGTTTCTTCTCAGAAGTACGCTGTGGGTACGGTGCTGACCATCAAGGAAACCAAGGCTCCCGCAGGCTACAAGCTGGACACCAAGACCTACACCTATACCGTTACCTCCGGCAATAATGTGATCTCTGTCTCCGACATTCCGGTGTTCGACCCGCCCTTTGTTCTGACCAAGGTGGATAAGGACACCACCACTCCCCAGGGCGACGGTTCCTTTACCGGGGCTGTATTCAAGTGGGAGTTCTTTGCCAACAGCAACTGGTCTGGAACAGCAATGCGCACCTGGTATTTTGCTACGGATGCCAACGGCAGGTGTATTTACAGCAAGGATTATCTGGCTTCCGGCTATACCAGCAGTGCGCTGTATGTATCCCCGGCAGGTGTGAATCAGCTTCCTCTTGGAACGCTGAAGATCACGGAAGTGAAGAACTCTCTGGGCTATACGGTCATTCAGGATGCCCTGTACTGCTCCATCGTTGCGGATTCCACCAAAGCCAGCGGTGCCAAGCATGTGTGGAAAGCGGAATCTGCCGCTATCCTCAAGGCTATGGCCAATGGCGATTGGGGT
>CAYWYW010000176.1:0-2266 GCA_964462715.1 uncultured Oscillibacter sp. | reverse complement strand
GGCGGATCTCCAGAAAGCCCCGGCGCTCCAGCTCCACCACGCCGCTGTTGACCACTGCCCGGCTGACGCCCATGGACTGGGCCAGCTGTCGCTCCGGCGGGAGCTGCTGCCCTACCGGCAGCTCACCGGATAAAATCATGGCCTCGATGTGGCTGATGAACAGGTCCTTCAGCGAGGGTGACACCAGCTTTTCAAATTCCATATCCGTCTCTCCTCTCTGGCTGTGGTATAGCCACATACCACAGCCACTCTTTTTCTTACTTTACCTGTTATTTTCAATATTTTCAATCATTTTTCACAACTATTTTTGATTTTAGATTGACTTTTTGTGAATTTACATGATACAGTTGAGGCAAGAACTGGAAATTCATTCATCTGGTCAAGCCAGAAACGGAGGAAAACTATGGCAGGATTTCAAGTCATCGAGGTGAAGGAGAGCATCTTCGCGGAAAATGACCGGCAGGCCGATGTCCTGCGGCAGAAGCTGAAGGCAGAAAAGACCTTTTTACTGAATCTCATGTCCTCTCCCGGCGCCGGAAAGACCACCACTCTTTGCCGGACCATCGAGGCGCTGAAGGACGAGCTGCGCATAGGCGTCATGGAGGCGGACATCGACTCCGATGTGGACGCCCGGACCATCGACGGCACCGGCGTCCGGGCCATTCAGCTCCACACCGGCGGCATGTGCCACCTGGATGCTGACATGACCAAGCAGGGCCTGGAGGCCTTCGGCACGAAGGACCTGGACCTGGTGGTGCTGGAGAATGTCGGCAATCTGGTGTGCCCGGCGGAGTTCGACACCGGCGCGGTGAAAAACGCCATGATCCTCTCCGTGCCCGAGGGCCACGACAAGCCCCTGAAATACCCCCTGATCTTCACCGTCTGCGATGTACTTCTCATCAACAAGATCGACGTACTGCCCTACTTCGATTTCGACATGGAAAAGGTAACGGAGTACGCCAGAATGCGCAACCCCAACATTCAGATTATCCCCATCTGCGCCAAAACCGGAGAGGGCATCGACGTCTGGGCGAACTGGCTGCGCCAAGAGGTCCGTGACTGGCAGAGCTGAGAGAAAGAGAGGAAGTGTGTTATGTCCAACTACGACCCCCATCCCTACAAAATTCCGGAGGATATGCCCAAGCGGGAGATCATTTTGAAGCTGGGCCAGATGATCACCAACCGCATGGGGCGGAAGATCACCTATGAGGACGCGGAATACTGGGGCCTCCAGGGCATCGTCACCGACGAGATGGCCGAGGTCGCCCTGAAAATGGAGGTTCGCAAGCCCAAGACCCTGGCCCAGATCGCCAATCTTACCGGCAAGGACCCGGAGCATCTGGAGAAACTGCTGTTCGAGATGTGCATGGTGGGCCTGATTGAGTACAACTGGGAGAACCTGGACGGCAAGAACCCCAACCACGAGAAGCGGTACGTTCTGCCTCTGTTCGTCCCCGGCAGCGCCGAGTTCACCAACATGAACGCCAGGCAGCTGGAGGAGCACCCGGAGCTGGGCAAGTTCTTTGAGCGCATGAGCTTCGAGGCCCTGGAGCGGGTCACCCCCATGGTGCCTCCCGGCGGCGCAGGCATCGGCATGCATGTCATCCCTGTGGAGAAGGCCATCCCCACCGAGAGTCAGTCCATCTCCATCGAGCACATCTCCCACTGGCTGGACAAGTATGAGGGCCAGTACGCCAAGTCCCCCTGTTCCTGCCGCCTGTCCCGCCGGACCTTCGACGAGGGCTGCGCCGACGACCCGGAGGATTGGTGCATCGCCGTGGGCGACATGGCCAACTACATCGTGGAGACCAACCGGGGCAGCTACATCACCAAGGAGGAGGCCCTTGAGATTTTCCGCAAGGCGGAGGACAACGGCTTCGTCCACCAGATCACCAACATCGACGGCGAGCAGAAGATTTTCGGCATCTGCAACTGCAACGTCAACGTCTGCTACGCCCTGCGGACATCCCAACTCTTCAACACGCCCAACCTCAGCCGCAGCGCCTATGTTGCCAAGGTAGAGCCGGAAAACTGCGTGGCCTGCGGCCGCTGCGTGGAATACTGCCCCGCAGGCGCCGTGAAGCTGGGTCAGAAAATTTGTACCAAGGATGGCCCCGTGGAGTATCCCCGCCATGAGCTGCCGGACGCCGCCAAGTGGGGTCCGGAGAAGTGGGACGTGGACTACCGGGACAACAACCGCATCAACTGCTATGATACCGGCACCTCTCCCTGCAAGACCGCCTGCCCCGCCCACATCGCCGTGCAG
>CAYWYW010000175.1:0-2274 GCA_964462715.1 uncultured Oscillibacter sp. | reverse complement strand
GGGCGCGCTCGGGACTTTCACCCGTTAGATTTCGCCCATGCCGGGCGCACCTGCTATGGGCCGCATCCAAAACCGGATGCGGCCCATCTAAGGTCGTCTTATGCGTAGGGATTATGCGCCGTCGGATTACCTACGAACATGTAGCAGTAGGCTCTGCCGTTGTCGATGGTGACTCCCACACCGATGGTGTCACAATTCGGGTCAATCATCGTCGCCAGATGGCCGGGGGAGTTCTCCCAGTTTGCCACTGCCTTTTCGGGAATCCTTTCTGAGTCCGTGACGGTGAACACCGTCAGGTTGGAACCGAAGCCGTGGGAATAACCAGACGCCGCCACGGTTTCGCACTCTACCCGGTTATTATGCTTGGTGTACAGGTAGGTGGAACATTCCTGCGCCGCATCCATGAGAGCCTGATTGACCATAAGTCCCGGAACGCCGTATTTCCTACGTACCTCGTTGATGCAATGAATCATTTCCTTCCGAAGCTCCATCTCTGTCGGCTGGGAACTGAATTCCTGTACCGGGGCAATTCCGGTATACGGCGCGTCTGTGTCAATTTGCACGCCGTCAGACCAGTATACATTGAAGTCTACCTGCTGGCCGATATCCCTGAGCCGCACATAATTTTGCCCCGCAATGTTATAAGCGGTCATGGAGACCTGACGGCCATCCACATAGATTTTCTGCCAAGTAGGCTCTGCCATGATTCCCGCGGCGGCTTCACTTACCAGAGCTGCGCCGATAACCATGCCTGTCACCATGGCTGTGATATTTTTCTTGTCGTGCTTCATGTCGATGCTCCTTTCCGTTTTGTAACACAAAGCAATACCACAGCCAGCGGACAAAAGCTATATGATTTTGCAAAAGTGGTCTGTGATAAAACGTAGGCATTACCTCCGGGCGAGAGTTTTAGAGTTCAACGGCAGTCGCAAAGCCATCACTTCCCCCCAACATTCTGATCCACCCATTCCTTGAGCTTATCCTTCGGGATCACAATGCGAGTGTCGATCTTCAACGCCGGGAAGCCCTCTGTCCGGACCAGTTCGTAGGCTCCGGCACGGGAGATTCCCAGCGCTGCTGCCATCTCAGGCACGGAAAGCATCAGGGGAAGTTCCTCGTAGGATTTGAACGTTACTTTTTTCATTTGGTATCCTTTCTCCCTTCCTAACGGAAGGGTCTTTTATTTGTTATTCTTCGTCTTGTTGATTTACTTCCCCTCCATCTGGTGGAGGGGAGTATCCACAGGAGCTGCGGTCAATCCATGCAGAATTTCAGAAATATCTTTGAATCCACAAAAGATTTTTCCTGTTCCGTGGAATCTTATGGTATAATTGGTCCAGCACAATGATGGAGGTGCCTTCATGGAAGAAAAGAAATGTCTCTGCGGGGGAACAATGCGTTCCCTGGGCCTGCGGGAACTTCGGATGGGCCCCACGGTCTATGCCAACGGCTCATTGGAGATAGAGATGTTCGTCTGTGACCGCTGTCATGAGTTGAAGCTGTATTTGCCAGAGGTGGAGTTTCAGAAGCTGGCCTGCACACCGGAGGAACGGTATCTGCGAAAGTTCGCAGATTACTCCGAGGTGGAACTGCGCCGCATTGCGGAAAGCCATTACCAACCAGAGGCCCGCCGGGCAGCGGCAGCCCTGCTGGACCAGCAAAAAGGGACCGAATAAACCAACGTCTTACAAACCATTGACCACTCGCTCCGGCGCGCCCCATTCATCAGCCTGCCCAGAGTCTCATTATCGATGACGTCGCAACGGGCGTGTTGGCCGGACGCTGCTGAACTACTGGCTGATGATCAACAACTATCCGCCCATGATCATCTACGAGGAAGACCGTCGCGCCTACTACGATGCTTTGCAGGCTTATGACGAGCAGGAGAACTTGGACCTGCTGACTAAATTCTTCGAAGAGCAGACGGTGAAGACCTGGACACGGTCTATGGAGTTGACCGACAGCGATGCTCCGAAGCGCAAGGGCCTCGGCTTTTTCATGCTGTGATATTTCCGCACCCCGCCGAATCATCGGCGGGGTGCTTTCGCTATACTGTGTTCCAGCTATTTCGCGATTCACTATCTCATGGTCATATTCCAGCCGCCATACTGCTGCTCCTCATGGTCATTCGGATTGTGGCCGTGAGCAATGCGTTTCTCCTGGATCTGCGCACGGAGTTTGCGGTCAACATGCGTGAGCCCTGTGCCGCTCTGCGGCAGGGAGTTGTCCTGAAAGATATTCGCCATGTGATGAAGCAGTCTCGTCACCGCAAGG
>CAYWYW010000174.1:0-2316 GCA_964462715.1 uncultured Oscillibacter sp. | reverse complement strand
TGTCGGTGCCGTCGGTGTTCAGGTGGATGCGGAAGGTCCGGCGGGCCAGGTCCATGTTCATCAGCTGCTCCGCCAGGGCACCGTCCGCCACCAGACCCAGCGTGATCTCATTTGTAACGATAGCGCTGTCCCCGGCGGGAAAGCTGTCTAGCCGGGCTTTCACCTGAATGGGTGTCTCCTCATACTCATAAAAGAAGGTCTCCGGCAGCTGAAAATCGCCGTCCGTGCAGACCAGCACCTGGTTTTCCTCCAGGGCGACGGCTTTCCCCGTCAGGCGGCTGTACTCCTCCGCCGTGAGGACCGTGACCTCCGTCAGAAGGCCGCTTTGGCTCATGTCCGCCAGCAGCGTGTTGCCGCTGTATTTAGCGTGGAAGGAGGCGGATGTCTCATAGCGAATGTCTGTCACCTGCCGTCCCGCGTCTGCCACAGCCTGCTGCACCAAGTCCAGCGTGGTGGCAGGGTCGACACCGTCTTCCAGCGTTTGCGTCACCAGAATATCATCCGGGTACTTGCCGTCCAGAGACGATTCCGCCCCCAGGTAGAGGCACAGCGTCCCGGACACCGTCACCAGCACCATGCAGGCCAGGATGCAGATGTTGGCAAGGCCCACGGCGTTCTGCTTCATGCGGTACAGCAGGCCGGAGACGGCGGTGAAGTGGCGGGTCTGGTAATAGAAGCCCTTGTTGGCCCGCAGGCGCTTCAGTAAGAAGATGGATCCGGCGGTGAACAGGCAGTAGGTGCCGAGCATCACCAGAATGACCGCCACAAAGAACAGCATCAGGGCGTTCACCGGGTTCCGGGTGGTGAGTGCGATGACATAGCCGCCCAGCAGTGCTGCCACCCCAAGGACCGCCAGCAGCCGCTTCGTTTTCGGTTCCCGCTCTCCGGCGCTGTCGCTGTGGAGCAGTTCGATGGGCCGGGACCGCCCCAGGCGCAGCAGGTTCCATAGAAGCGCCAGCAGGAACAGCACCCCCAGCAGCGCCGCCGTCTCTCCCATACCCCTGACGCTGACAGAAAAGCCAAACTGCACCGGGATCTGTACCAGCTTCAAAAGCAGCAGTAAGATCAGCTTGCTGAGCAGGATGCCCGCCGCGATGCCGCCGGGGATCACGGCAGCGGCGCACAGCAGCGTCTCCCAGAAACACAGGGCGGCGATGTGGCGCTTCTCCAGACCCAGAATGTTGTAGAGCCCCAGTTCCTTCTGCCGCCGCTTCATCACAAAGCTGTTGGCATACAGCAGCAGCACCGTGGAGAACAGCGCCACCACAAAGCAGCCGATGGACATCATGACCTGCAGGTAGGCGGCGCCCCGCACCGTCTGGATGACCTCGTTCCAGGTCAGGAACCGCAGGATGTAATACATGGCGGCCAGCGCGCCGCAGGAGAGGAGATAAGGGCCGTAATACCGGCTGTTGCGGACCAGGTTCACCAGCGCCAGCCGGGGAAAGAAGCTGCGCTTACCCATGGTTCTCACCACCTTGGGTCAGTACCGTCAGGGTGTCGGAGATGCGGCGGAACTGGGCCTCCCGGCTCTCACCGCCCCGGTAGAGCTGATGATACACCCGACCATCCCGCAGGAACAGCACCCGCCCCGCGTGGCTGGCTGCCTTCACGGAGTGGGTCACCATCAGGATGGTCTGCCCGCCCTTGTTGATCTCGCCGAACAGCTCCAGCAGATTGTCGGAGGACCGGGAGTCCAGGGCGCCGGTAGGTTCGTCGGCCAGGACGATCTGGGGGGCCGTGATCAGGGCCCGGGCCACCGCCGCACGCTGCTTCTGTCCGCCGGAGACCTCATAGGGGTACTTACTCAGAATGTCGGCAATGTCCAGCTGCTCCGCCAGAGGCTTCAGCTTCCGCTCCATCTCCTCATAGGGACGTCCCGCCAGCACCAGGGGCAGGAAGATGTTGTCCCGCAGGGAGAAGGTATCCAGCAGGTTGAAGTCCTGAAACACGAAGCCCAGATGGGAGCGGCGGAAGGCCGCCAGGTCCCGTTCCCGGACATCGGACAGGGCCTTGCCGTTCAAAAATACCTCCCCGGCGGTGGGGCGGTCCAGAGCCGCCAGGATATTCAACAGGGTGGTCTTGCCGGAGCCGGACTCGCCCATGATGGCCACATACTCCCCCGGCTCCACGGAAAAATTCACGTTTTGCAGCGCCTCCACCTGACTGCCGCCGAAGCGGCTGGTGTAGACCTTCTGCAGGTGCTGTACTTCCAACAATGGCATAAAGGTTCCTCCTCTTTCAGCTTGCCACCATTTTATCAAACAAGCCGGACTGTCCGCCATCGATTTGGCTTACAGTCCGGCTCCGTATCTT
>CAYWYW010000173.1:0-2367 GCA_964462715.1 uncultured Oscillibacter sp. | reverse complement strand
TCGACGGTTGCAGTGAGTAGGCAACAGGTCGAGGGTTATTTCTTTTGCCTTTATGTCAGGATTGCGCTATAATGTTCTCAACCACTACACACAGGCAACGACTCTTGTAGGAGGATAGCTATGTTCCAAAACAAAGTAATCGTCATCACCGGCGGTGCCAATGGCATCGGAAAGTGTATCGCTGAGGAATTTCAGAAAAACGGCGCCCATGTTTGCGTCATTGATCAAGCAGAGGGCGACCACGATGTAGGCGACCTTGCCGACAAAGCCACACTGGAGGACTTTGCCCGGACCGTCATAGAGAAATATGGACGGGTGGATGTGCTGGTGAACAACGCACCGCCCCTCTTTCTGGGCATCGACGAATGCACCTACGAGCAGTTCCAGCAGTCCCTGGCAATCGGCGTTACCGCGCCGTTTTACTTAAGCAAACTGTTTGCCCCCTACTTCGCCCCGGGGAGCAGCATCATCAATATCTCCTCCTCCCGGGATCGGATGAGCCAGCCCCAGAGCGAAAGCTACACCGCTGCCAAGGGCGGAATTTCCGCTCTGACCCACGCGCTGGCGGTCAGCTTCGCCGGAAAGGTGCGGGTCAACTCCATCTCCCCCGGCTGGATCGACACGGCTTACACCGTCTACGAAGGCCCCGATGCCATCCAGCAGCCTGCAGGCCGTGTAGGCAATCCGCTGGACATCGCCAACATGGTGCTGTTCCTGGCTTCCGACAAAGCCGGTTTCATCACCGGCGAAAACATCTGCATCGATGGCGGTCAGACCCGGCTGATGATCTACCACGGTGACAACGGCTGGACGCTGAACCCCTTATAGATATCGAATCTGCGTTATTGACGCATAAAAAGGAGAGTATATAATGAAAAATGTCTTGATTATTTCCACCAGTCTCAGAGGCGGCAGCAATTCAGAACTGCTGGCAAAGGAGTGCGCCAAGGGCGCGGAGGAAGCGGGCAACCGTGTGGTGCTGGTCAGCCTGAAGGGCAAGAAAATTCAATACTGCATCGGCTGTCTCACCTGTCTGAAAACCGGAAAGTGCGTTCAGAAGGACGACGCGCCGGAAATCATGGAGAAGCTGCGCCAGGCAGACGTGCTGGTATTCGCCACGCCCATCTATTACTACGAGATGTGCGGCCAGATGAAGACCCTGCTGGACCGCATGAATCCCCTGTATGAAGCGGACTACGCCTTCCGGGAGGTTTACATGATCGCCACGGCTGCCGATGGTGGGGACGCTACCTTTGAAAAAGCCTACAACGGTTTGCAGGGCTGGGTGGACTGCTTCCCCAAGGCGAAGCTCTGCGGACTGGTAGCCGGTGAAGAAATCGGCGACCCGAAGGACGCGGTGAACCATCCCGATGTGATGGAGAAAGCCTATCGTCTGGGAAAAGAGATTTGATTATGGAATGCTCCAAGGCGGACTGGAAGCTGTTCCGCTCGAAAATCCCCGGTTGGCAGGAAGCCTATATGGAACGGCTGAACAAGGAATACATCCAAATTTTAAGTTCAGAGGGCAAAGCCTCCGACAAATTCTGGGCATTGGAAAAGCGAATATATCAAGATAAACGCAGCCCCGGTGTGATGATTCAATTACGGAAAAGTGATATGCCCATGCAGCTTCTCAGTATGCTGCGGGATGGCGTCATTGAGTGGGATGATCTGAACGGATTCAGCCCGGAACTCCAGGAAATCTTAAGCTACCTGCTTGGGGAAAACAGAAAGAAGCGTAATACATGAAATCTCAAAAACGCGCGCTGGTTTCCGGCGCAATGGCGTTCATCACCCTGATGGGTATTGTCAGCCTGTTCTCCGATATGACCCATGAGGGGGCGCGGAGCGTGCTGGGGGAATACCTGAACCTCGCCGGCGCGTCGGCGGCAACCATCGGGTTTGTCTCCGGCGTGGGAGAGCTGTGTGGCTATTCCCTTCGGCTTCTGTCCGGCTTTCTTGCGGATAAGACGAAGAAATACTGGACGCTGGTGATCGTGGGGTACGCTCTTCAGGTGCTTGCCATCCCGGCGCTGGCCCTGATCCCCGAAAACGGCTGGGTGCTGGCCTGCGGTCTGGTAATTCTGGAACGCGTCGGCAAAGCCATCAAGAAGCCGGCAAAGAATACGCTGGTCAGCTTTGCCGCCAGCGAGGTCGGCACCGGAAAAGGCTTTGCCTATCAGGAGTTTCTCGACCAACTGGGTGCGTTCCTCGGCCCTGTCATTCTGTTTGTTATCAGCCTCATCAAAGGCACAAGCAACCTGTTTTCTACTTACCGGGTTTGCTTCGCTTTTCTGGGCATTCCTGCGCTCATCACCATCGCGCTGGTGGTGTTCTCCAAAATCAAATACCCGAACCCGGAGATGT
>CAYWYW010000172.1:0-2437 GCA_964462715.1 uncultured Oscillibacter sp. | reverse complement strand
AAGGGCAAGCGCATCGCCCTGCCCAACGCGGAGATCATGATCCACCAGCCCTCCGCCGGCACCCAGGGCAAGGTGACGGACATGGAGATCGATGTGGAGCATTTCCTGCGGATCAAGAAGAAGCTGAACCAGATCATGGCGGAGAACACCGGAAAGACCGCCGAGGAGATCAAGGAGGCCTCCGAGCGGGATCACTGGATGACCGCCCAGGAAGCAAAGGACTTCGGCCTGGTGGATCAGATCATCACTGCTAAGAGATAAAAGAGGTAAGACCATGAGCGACGACAGCAAAAAGTCCCTGCGGTGTTCCTTCTGCGGCAAGCATGAGAACCAGGTGCACCGCATGATCCAGGGACCCGGCGTGCGCATCTGCGACGAGTGCGTCCAGCTGTGCATGAGTATTTTGAGCGACGGCTTTGACGACGAGGACACCGAGCCTCTGGAGGATATGCCGGATGAGCTGCCCACTCCCCGGGAGATCAAGGACGTGCTGGACCAGTATGTCATCGGCCAGGACGAGGCCAAGGTGGCCCTGTCCGTGGCTGTTTATAACCACTACAAGCGCATCTTCTTCGGCGGCGACGAGGATGTGGAGCTCCAGAAGAGCAACATCCTGATGCTGGGTCCCACCGGCTCTGGAAAGACCCTGTTCGCCCAGACGCTGGCCCGCATTCTGAAGGTGCCCTTCGCCATCGCCGACGCAACCACCCTCACTGAGGCCGGCTACGTGGGCGACGATGTGGAGAACATTCTGCTGCGCCTCCTGCAGGCGGCGGACTTCGATGTGGAGCGGGCCGAGCGGGGCATCATCTACGTGGATGAGATCGACAAGATCGCCCGCAAGAGCGAGAATACCTCCATCACCCGGGATGTGTCCGGGGAGGGCGTGCAGCAGGCGCTGCTGAAGATCGTGGAGGGAACCGTGGCCAACGTGCCGCCCCAGGGCGGCCGGAAGCACCCCCATCAGGAATTCATTCAGATCAACACCAAAAACATCCTCTTCATCTGCGGCGGCGCTTTCGACGGTCTGGAAAAGATCATCGAAAAGCGCCTGGACCAGAAGAGCATCGGCTTCGGCGCCAATGTCCAGGGTAAGAAGGACAAGGACATGGATAAGATCCTCCATGAGGTCCAGCCCCACGACATTTTGAAGTTCGGCCTGATCCCCGAGCTGGTGGGCCGTCTGCCCATGATCGCGCCCCTGAACGCTTTGAAGCGGGAGGACCTGGTGCGCATCCTGAAGGAGCCCAAGAATGCCCTAGTGAAGCAGTATCAGAAGCTGCTGGAATACGATGATGTGGACCTGGAATTTGAGCCGGAGGCGCTGGACGCCATTGCCGATAAGGCCATTGCCCGCAACATCGGCGCGCGGGGCCTGCGGGCCGTCATGGAGGGCATCCTGACGCCTCTCATGTATGACATTCCCTCTGATCCCACCATTGTCAAAGTGGTCATCACCCGGGACTCCGTGGAGGGGACGGGCGAGCCCGTGCTGACCCGGGACCCCAACAAGGTCAGCTATTCCGTGAAATTGAACACCGGCAAGGGCGAGCAGCCGGCTCCCGGCTCCAACCCCAGATCGGCGTCTTAAGCGAAACAAAAGGACGGGACGCCAACACGTCCCGTCCTTTTCCTCATTCCAAGAAAGGAACTATCCCTTATGGAAGCAATGAATCTGAACATTCCCGTTCTGGCCCTGCGGGGCCTGACGGTTTTTCCCCATATGACCATGACCTTCGACGTGGAGCGCCGTATCTCCATCCGGGCCCTGGAGCGGGCCATGGAGGGGGACCAGGAGATCTTCCTGGTGACCCAGCGGGAGATCGGCACAGAAACGCCGGAGGAAAAGGACTTGTACGCGGTGGGGACGATCTCCCACATCACCCAGATTTTGCGGTTGTCCAAGACCTCCGTCCGGGTGATGGTGGAGGGCCGCCGCCGTGCCCGGCTGCGCCGTCTGTGGCAGACGGAACCCTTCCTCCAGGCCAACGTGGAGGAGTTGGAGGAGCCTGCCCAGTCCGAGGCCTTCCAGCGCAGCCCCCGGACCGAGGCCCTGCTGCGGCAGACCTGGAACCTGTTCAGCGAGTATGCGGGGCTGGCTGGCAGCATCCCGGAGGAAGTGGTCACCACAGTGATGGACGGCCGGGACGTGGGGTATCTGGCGGACTTCATCGCCCAGAATATTGCCCTGCGCTTTGATGACAAGCAGGAGATCCTGGAGGAACTGGCACCCTTTATCCGCCTGCGGAAGCTGAACGGCTTCCTGGCCCGGGAGTGCAACGTACTGGGCTTTGAGCATGAGATGGAGGGCAAGGTCCGGGACCAGCTGGCCCGTACACAGCGGGACCAGATCCTGCGGACCCAGATCCGGGTGCTTCAGAACGAACTGGGAGAGGGGAAGAACGGCGATGATGAGCTGAACACCTACCGCAAGAAG
>CAYWYW010000171.1:0-2508 GCA_964462715.1 uncultured Oscillibacter sp. | reverse complement strand
CTGGCAGCGGTGGGCGCAGATGGTGCCGGTGATGAAGGGCAGGGGGTTCTTCTCGGTGATGACCCGCAGGGCGGAGGCATAGCGGCCCTTGCGGCACAGCTCGATGTACTCGGGGATGTCCTGCTGGATGGGGCAGCCACCCTTGCAGGGAGCGGTGAAGCAGTCCATCAGGGGGACCTTCTCGTACAGCTTCCGGCGGGGCAGGGGCTTGATGTCCTTCACATGGTACTTGTCGGAGCGGGCGGCCAGTGCCAGGGCCTCAATCCCCTCCACGTCAACGCCGGTGAAGGGCTTGAAGTCCAGAGCGTCCAGCTTGTCGCCAATCTGGACGAACCGCTGGTAGCCGCCGGGCTTCAGCTCGGTGGTGGCCATGGTGATGGGCCAGATGCCCAGCGCGAACAGCTTGTCGATGTTGAAGGCGTCGGCGCCGCCGGCATAGGAGATGCGCATCCGGCCGCCAAACTCCTTGGAGATGCGGGCGGCCATGGTAGTGGTCAGGGGGAACAGGCTTTTGCCCGCCATGTACATCTCTCCGCTGGGCAGCTCGTTCTGCTTCACGTCCACGGGGAAGGTGTTGCTGAGCTTCAGGCCGAATTCCAGACCGCACTTGTCCGCCAGGGCCTGGAGCCGGTGGAACATGGGAACGGCGTCCTCGTACTGCAGGTCCTCCTTGAAGTGGTGGTCGTCGAAGGCGATGTAGTCGTAGCCCATGCCGTCCAGGATGGAACGGGCGGTCTCATAGCCCAGAATGGTGGGATTGCACTTGACGAAGGTGTGCAGGTGCTTCTTCTCAATGAGGTAAGAGGCGATGCGCTCGATCTCGTCCGGCGGGCAGCCGTGGAGGGTGGAGACCGTCACGGAGCCGGAGACCCGGGGGGTGATGGTATCGATGTAATCGCTCTCGCCGGGGAAGAACTCCTTCAGGACCTTGATGCACTCCTGGAAGATGGGGGTAGAGCTGGCGTCCATCATGCCGTTCAGGAAGTTGTCGATCTTCTCGCCCTGGATGCCCGCCAGGTCGTAGCCCACGGACATGTTGAATACGAAACCGTTGGGGTCGCCCAGGCCATAGACCTTGCTCATGATCTTCAGGGCACACCAGGCCTTCACGTACTCCTCAAAGGCCTGCTGGACATACAGCTCGGTGGACCACTCGCAGTTGTAGCACTCGTCCTCCGCCAGGATACAGGGACGGTTGATGCAGGCGGCCAGGTCGGCGCCGTCCATCTTCTGGACGGTCTTCAGCTCGAAGAACCGGGCGCCGCCGAAATAGCCGGCGATGATGTTCTGGGCCAGCTGGGTGTTGGGACCGGCGGCGGGGCCGAAGGGGGTCTCGATGGTCTCACCGAAGATGGGAAGCTTCTTGGTGCCCGCCTTGTAGGGCTTGTGGACACCGAAGACGGAGCCCTCTTTCTGGTATTCAGTAGTGACCCAGGTCATCAATTCCCGGAAGGGAATGGGAATCATCAGTTCAGACATATCTTAATTTCCTCCTTATATCATTTTCGAAGGGGAGCAGGCTTACACCGTTGCGGCATTGCGATTCCTGGCCCCTACCAGGGCCGCCAATCGCGCCGCTGCCTCGAAAGCAACTCGCTTTTTCCGCCGCAGGCGGCGCTTCGCTGCTTTTCCCTCAATCTCTCCCACCACCAGTGACGTCGGTCACTGGTGAACGCCGCCCAAGGCGGCTGGATCGGGGTATTTTCGCCACGTACACGCCGCGGCGAAAATGATCTAATATCTCAGTATTCGCAGTGATTCAATTTACCCCACAGACGCTTGGCGGATTCCAGAACGTGGGCATTCACGGCCTCCTCGTCGATCTCGGTCAGAACACGATCCTTCATGACGATCTTGCCGTTGATCATGGTGGTCTGGCACTGGCGGCCGGTCATACCGAAGAGCATGTGACCGTCGATGTTGGCGTCGGAGAACGGAGTGTAGGGCTTGTAGTCCATGACGATGACATCGGCCGCCGCGCCGGGCTTCAGCACGCCCAGAGTGGGGAAGCCGCACCGCTCCGCCATCTTGGCGTTGTTCTTGAACAGCATGTCGGTGACCTCACACCAGCCCACGTTGGGCAGGCAGGCGTTGTGCCGCTGGGAGCACAGGGCCACCTTGATGGATTCCAGCATGTCGTTGGTGTAGGCGTCGGTGCCCATGCCCACCAGGATGCCCTTCTTGTAGAGCTGCAGAACGGGGGAGATGCCCACGGCGTTGCCCATGTTGGACTCGGGGTTGTTGACGCACATGGTGTCGGTGGCCTTGATGATGTCCATCTCGGCGGTGTTCACATGAATGCAATGGCCCAGGATGGTCTTGGGACCGAGAATGTTGTGGTCCTGGAGCCGCTGAACGGGACGGCGGCCGTAGTTCTGCAGGCTGTCGTACACGTCGTTCATGCCCTCGGACACATGGATGTGGTAGCCCACCCGGCCGTTGTTGGCCGCGTTCATCCGGTCAAAGGTCTTGTCGGAGATGGTGAACAGGGCGTGGCCGCCGAACATG
>CAYWYW010000170.1:0-2553 GCA_964462715.1 uncultured Oscillibacter sp. | reverse complement strand
GTTCTCACGGCGGTGCAGACGCCTCTCTTCTGGGGAGAAGGCAGATCGGTGGTCTTGGTCTTCAGGGTGTTCAGACCGAACTGCAGAGCGGGAGAAGTGGACTTGTAGGTAGCCTGTTCTCTTCCTTTACGGACCAGCTGGTTAAAAGTAGGCATTGATGTTCTCCTTTCTTACATATTTTTGGCAGCCGCTTTTTGCGGACAGCCAATATTTTTTGCGGAAAACCTTGCGGTTATTCCGAAAAAAGCAATTTTACAGAACAGCCACCACAGAGGCCCCCACCGTGATGCGGCAGGCCTGGCCCAACTGGGCCATGGTGTGTCCGTCCTCCAGAGGAATGCCGGCCGCCGCGCAGCTCTCGGCCACGGGGGCAGTGATGGCGGGATCGGCGTCACAGGCCACATAGACCCGCTTCGCGCGCCCATCCCGGATCGCCTTGCGGGACTGCTTCACGCCGATGACCTTTTCCTGAGAAGCAAGCTCCGTGATCACGGGAAATTCCTCCTGGTATGCATGGCAAAATTCGCAGAATATATCCGCGCAATTTGGAATTATAACATGAGAATACACAATCGTCAAGCATTTCCGAAAAATGGATTTTTATTTTTCCTCTTTTACAAATCCCAGGGGTTTTATCCGGAATTTTTTTATTTTTTGATGCATGTATCCATGGAAGCCAGGGCCGCGGCAAACTTTTTCCGCCTTTTCTTCGTCTATCAGGCAGAACATCAAAAGGAGGAATCCACCATGAAACGCCTTGTCTCTCTGTCCGCTCTGCTGGCACTCCTGCTGATGCTGGCCGGCTGCAGCGCCGCCGCTTCTCAGCCCACGGAAAGGCCCGCCGACGAGACCACCACCCTGGAGGAACTCTGCGGCGCCGACTATCAGGCCTATATCACCAAAACCATTGAGATGCAGATGGGAAACCGTATGGACAAAACGCCGGAGGTCACCTACTTCCCCATCACGGACAGCGCTCCCCTCACCGACTATGTGGCCATTGACGAGACTACATCTTTCTATGTGGACGAGGATGGCAACATCGTGATCCAGTTTCCCGCCGGTACCGTCACTGACGCGGCCAATGGGGAACAATCCTTCCGCATCCCCCATCCCTGACCGTTTTCCAGTCAATATAAAAAAAGGACCGCAGCCGCGGTCCTCTTTTTTTATATCGGATGTCTGCCGTTCAAGGCACTCAGCCCTCGAAAGCAGGGACCTCTGCCGCCTCGGCGGGGACCTCGTCGGGCACCAGCTCCTTGGCGAAGGTGTGGTAAGCCTGCAGGCCGGTACCGGCGGGAATCAGCTTACCGATAATGACATTCTCCTTCAGGCCCACCAGTCGGTCCGCCTTGCCCTTGATGGCGGCCTCGGTCAGGACCTTGGTGGTCTCCTGGAAGGAGGCGGCGGACAGGAAGGAATCGGTGGCCAGGGACGCCTTGGTAATGCCCATCAGCAGCTGCGTACCGACAGCCTTCTTGAGAGGCTCGCCCAGCTCGTTGGTCTCACCGGCGGCGTTGCGGCGCTCGATCTCCTCGTTGGCGTCGTCCAGCTCCAGAACGTCCACCATGGAGCCGTCCAGCAGCTTGGTATCGCCGGCATCCTCCAGACGGACCTTCCGCATCATCTGACGGACAATGACCTCGATGTGCTTATCGTTGATGTCAACGCCCTGCTGACGGTACACGCGGAGAACTTCCTGGATCAGGTAGTTGTACACGGCGTCGGCGCCGCGGATACGGAGCACGTCGTGGGGGTTCAGGGCGCCGTAGGTCAGCTGGGTGCCGGCCTCGATGGTGTCGCCGTCCTTCACCTGCAGACCGGTGTGCGGCACCGCGTAGGTGCGGGTGTCGCCGTCGTCGGCGGTAATAATGATGTTCAGCAGGCTGCCCTTGCTGGCCTCCTCGAACTTGACCTTGCCGCCGATCTCGGCCAAGGTGGCCATACGCTTGGGCTTCCGGGCCTCGAACAGCTCTTCCACTCGGGGAAGACCCTGGGTGATGTCGCCGCCGGCCAGGCCGCCGGTGTGGAAGGTACGCATGGTCAGCTGGGTGCCGGGCTCGCCGATAGACTGTGCGGCAATGATACCGACGGCCTCGCCGGGGCCCACGGGGCTCTGGGTGGCCAGGTTCATGCCGTAGCACTTGGCGCAGACACCGCTGTGGGCCTTACAGGTCAGAACGGTGCGGATCATGACGGTGGGATGCTCGTCGACAGCGGGGTCAAAGGCGCAGCGGTCGCCCTCCCGGGCAGTCTTCTGGACCCAGGCGCGGCCCTCCAGGAGCTTGGCGTCCTTCTCGTCCATCATCTTGGTGTCGGGCACCAGGACCTCGCCGGTCTGGGCGTCCACCACGTCGGCCACCAGGAAGCGGCCCCGGACACGGTCGGAGAACTTCTCGATGACCTGGCCGTTCTCGCTGATCTCGGAGACCTTGATGCCGTGGGTGACATGGCAGTCCTCCTCCCGGATGATGACATCCTGGGAGACGTCCACCATTCGGCGGGTCAGGTAACCGGAGTCGGCGGTACGCAGAGCGGTATCGGCCAGGCCCT
>CAYWYW010000169.1:0-2556 GCA_964462715.1 uncultured Oscillibacter sp. | reverse complement strand
GATAAAAGATGTGCGAAGATGTATAATTTAGTTCAAACATCTGGTTTCCTGAACACCTAAAAGTTTATAATACAGACATCCACATTGCTGACTTCCACATCTGGCATTTTCAGAAGAAAAAAAGAGATAGACTTCCACAGAAACTTCCATCCCAACGACGGAGGGCGCAAAAAAAGAGGAGACCACTTTCGTGATCTCCTCTTGGATAAATCCTTGATGTATCAGGGATTTCAGCCCATTAGAAGTAACGCTTCAGCAGGCCGGCGAAAGCCTTGCCGTGGCGGGCCTCGTCGCGGGCCATTTCATGCACGGTGTCGTGAATGGCGTCCAGGTTATACTTCTTGGCCAGCTTAGCCAGCTCGAACTTGCCCAGGGTAGCGCCGTTCTCGGCCTCGACGCGCATCTCCAGGTTCTTCTTGGTGGAGTCGGTCACAACGTCGCCCAGCAGCTCGGCAAACTTGGCAGCGTGCTCGGCCTCCTCCAGAGCGGCGCGGCGCCAGTACTCACCGATCTCGGGATAGCCCTCACGATGGGCAACGCGGGCCATGGCCAGATACATGCCGACCTCGGTGCACTCGCCCATGAAGTTGGCGTTCAGACCGTCGATGATCTCCTTCTGGACCTCCTCGGGAACGTCGGCGCCAAAGGACTTGCCCACGCCCAGGACATGCTCGGCAGCCCAGCTCATCTCGCCTTTCTGCTCGGTGAACTTAGAGGCGGGAACACCGCACTGAGGGCACTTCTCGGGGGCAGTCTCGCCTTCCCAAACGTAACCGCAAACCTGGCAAACCCACTTTTTCATAATCATTTCCTCCTCGTTTTTTATCATGTATCATGATCTTGATTGATTCTTCGTTTACCCCTTTGGGATGGTATGAGTATATCAGGATATTCTGATATACGCCAGTTGCTTATGCAACAATATCAGAAATTTATTTTAAAAAGGCCGGGGAGCCAGAAGCTCCCCGGCCTGACAGATTGATTTCCTTACTCCTTCTCAGCCAGGGCCTTGGCCTCGGCAATGGCCTTCTCCTGGGCCGCGGGAGGACAATCCTCATAGCGGACAAAGTGGAAGGTGAAGCTGCCGCGGGACTGGGTCATGGCACGCAGGTCGATGGCATAGCTGCCCATCTCGCCCATGGGGACCTCTGCGGTGATGACCTGGTCGCCGGTGCCGGTGGGGTCCATGCCCATGACGCGGCCACGACGCTTGTTCAGATCGCCGATGACGTCGCCCATGTAGTTGTCGGGCACGGTGACCTTCAGCTCACCCACGGGCTCCAGCAGCACGGGATTGGCCTCGGGCAGAGCAGCCTTGTAAGCCAGCTGAGCGGCGGTCTTGAAAGCGATTTCGGAGGAGTCCACGGGGTGATAGGAGCCATCGTACAGGACAGCCTTCAGGTTCACCACGGGATAACCGGCCAGAGGACCGTGGACGCAGGCCTCACGCAAGCCCTTTTCCACGGCGGGGAAGAAGTTCTTGGGCACAGAGCCGCCGAAGACTTCCTCGGCGAAGATCATGTCGTCCTGCTCCATCTGGGGCTCGAAGCGGATCCACACGTCGCCGAACTGGCCGGAACCGCCGGTCTGCTTCTTATGACGGCCCTGCTTCTGGACGGTCTTGCGGATCTTCTCACGGTAGGCAACGCGGGTGGGCTTCAGCTCGGCCTCCACATTGAAGCGGGTCTTCAGCTTGCTGACCAGCACGTCCACCTGCATGTCGCCGGCGCCGGAGAGGACCATCTGGTGGGTCTCGGCGTTGTTGACCACGGAGAAGGAGGGGTCCTCCTCGTTCAGGCGGGCAAGGCCCTGGGCGATCTTATCCTCCTGGCCCCGGGTCTTGGGAACGATGGCCACGGAGTAGCAGGGCTCGGCGAAGGGGATGTTCTTCAGGGCCACCACCTTGCGGGAGTCGCACAGGGTATCGCCGGTCTTGACCTTATCCATCTTGGCAATGACGCCGATGTCACCGCAGCCCAGCTCCTTGACCTCGGTGGTCTTCTTACCGCGCATGGTGTACAGGCGGCCCAGCTTTTCGGTGCTGCCGGTGCGGGCGTTGACCATGGCCAGGTCTGGGGTGATGGAGCCGGAGAGGACCTTCACGAAGGAGTACTTGCCGTACTGGTCGGAGACGGTCTTGAACACGAAGGCGGTGGGCACGCCGCCGGGAGAGACCACGAATTCCTCGGTCTCGCCGTCGGCCTTGGTAGCCTTGTGATAGTTGCCCTCCATGGGGTTGGGCAGCAGGTCCACAATATAGTCCATCAGCATCAAGCTGCCCATGCAGTTGACGGCGGAGCCGCACAGCACGGGGAACATGCTCAGATCACGGACACCCTGGCGCAGGCCCTGAATCATCTCGGCGTAGGTGAAGTCCTCGCCGCCGAAGAACTTATCCATGAACTCCTCGCTGGTCTCGGCCACGGACTCCTTCAGGGCGTCGTTAAACCCGGTGATGACGTCCATCTTGTCAGCGGGGACCTCGATCTCCACCCGCTTCAGGTTCTGCATCTCATAGGCGCGCTTGTTCAGCACGTCGATGATGCCGGTGACCTT
>CAYWYW010000168.1:0-2580 GCA_964462715.1 uncultured Oscillibacter sp. | reverse complement strand
GACCCTGACCGGCGTGGACCTGATCATCGACGACACGCCGGAGGCCATCACCGTCAGCTGCTTCGAGCCCGTCCGCCGGGAGATCGCCCGCCTGGCTCTGGAGAAGCTGATCGCCGACGGCCGCATCCATCCCACCCACATCGAGGAGATGGTGGAGAAGGCCCGCCGGGAGGTGGATGCCACCATCAAGGCTGAGGGCGAGCGCGTGGTGTTTGAGTGCGGCGTCCGCAATCTGCACCCCGAGCTGGTGAAGATGCTGGGCCGTCTGCATTACCGTACCAGCTACGGCCAGAACGTCCTGCAGCACTCCGTGGAGGTGTCTCATATCGCCGGCATGATGGCCGCCGAGCTGGGGGCCGACGTCCAGGCCGCCAAACGGGCCGGCTTGCTGCACGACCTGGGCAAGTCCGTCGATCATGAGATGGAGGGTACCCATGTGGCCCTGGGTGTGGAGTTCGCCCGCAAGTACAAGGAGAAGGAAGAGATCATCCACGCCATCGAGGCCCACCACAACGATGTGGAGCCCAAGACCATCGTCGCCTGCCTGGTGCAGGCCGCGGATGCCATTTCCGCCGCCCGTCCCGGCGCCCGCCGCGAGAACCTGGAGAACTACATCAAGCGCCTGGAGCAGCTGGAGACCATCACTGGCTCCTATCCCGGCGTTGACAAGGCCTATGCCATTCAGGCCGGCCGCGAGGTCCGGGTCATGGTGAAGCCTGAGCAGGTCAGTGAGGACCAGATGGTTATTCTGGCCCGGGACCTGGCCAAGAAGATCGAGGAAGAGATGGAATATCCCGGCCAGATCAAGGTGCATGTCCTGCGGGAGACCAAAGTGGTCGAATACGCGAAATAATGAAAGACGGAGGAGCAAAAGCTCCTCCGTTTTTTAATAGGAAAGCGCCTCGGATTTAACATCATAAAACATCAGCGGACCTGTCAATAGACAGATCCGCTGGTGTTCATGACATTGATTAGAGCGGGGGATGGAATCTTTGAATCTTGACGACCGCTGCCGGGGAATCAGCCCAGGATCAGCAGGATCAGGGTCAGGATCAGGAAGACGGCGCCCACCCACTTGGTGGCGCGGGCCAGCTTGGCATCCAAAGTCTTGGCCTTGTTCTTGGCCAGGAAAGAATCGGCAACACCACCAATAGCACCGGAGAGGCCGGCGCTCTTGCCAGACTGGAACAGAACGGCAACGATGATAGCCAGGCCGCACAGCAGCTGCAGAATGGTGATAACGAGCTTCAAAGCAGACATAACAGACAACCTCCAAAATTCACGCTTACGCGATACATATTTAGTCGCTTCACAGAGAGTCATGTTACCATAGTTTTTCTATGTTTTCAAGGGCTTTTTTAAAAAAGAGGTCCCATTTTGAAGGGCCAGTACCGCTGCGGATATACCGGGAAGGTGAGCAAATCACCGGAGGGATTCTCCGCTGGCCTATTTTCTAAAAAAACTGCAAAATATGGAACAAATGTTTGCATTTGCGAAAACGGTGTGATACAATAACTACAAAAGTATTTTGCGGAGCTGCAAAGAGAACAGGAGGTCTATCATGGCGGAACTGACCAGTATGCAGCAGAGGATCTATGAATATATTGCGTCCTGCATTCGGGAGCAGGGCTATCCCCCCTCCGTGCGGGAGATCGGCGAGGCGGTGGGGCTCAAGTCTCCCTCCACAGTGCATTTCCATCTGAAGCATTTGGAAGAGGCGGGGGTTATCGAAAAGGGCGCCGGCAAGGGCCGGGCCATTACGCTGACAGCGCCTTCTGTGCCGGAGGATAAGGTCCCCATTTTGGGCAATGTAGCCGCGGGAAGTCCCATTCTGGCGGAGGAGTGTATCGAGGATTACCTGACCTTCGACACTGGGGGCAGGGGAGATGAGTATTTTGCCCTTCGTGTCCGGGGGGAGTCCATGCTGAACGCCGGTATCCTGCCGGATGACTTGGTGGTGGTACGCCGCCAGCAGACTTGTGCCAACGGAGAGATCGTGGTGGCCATGATTGAGAATGAAGCCACGGTCAAGCGGTTTTCCAAGCAGAACGGCCATGTTTGGCTGCTGCCGGAGAACGAGGCGTATTCGCCCATTGATGGCACCTATGCGCAGATTTTGGGCAAGGTAGCCGCTGTCGTGCGCCGCTATTGATGGAAAGGAAAGGGACTGCGGGGATACCGCAGTCCCTTTAAGTTTGCCGTGGTTGCCCCTGTGGCCGCTCCAACTCAGCCCGCAGCTTCTCCAACGCCCGCTTTTCAATGCGCGATACATAACTGCGGGAGATGCCGAAGGAGGCGGCAACTTCCCGCTGGGTCAGGGGGACGGTTCCGCCCAGGCCGTAACGCAGGCGGATGATCTCCGCCTCCCGCGGGGTAAGGCGATCCTGCACCAATTGCCGCAGCCGCAGGGCGCTGTCCCGGTCGTGGATGTCTTCCAGCATGGTATCGTCCACCCCAACCACGTCCATCAGCTGTAAGGCATTTCCCTCCTTGTCGGATTCGATGGAGTCTGACAGAGACACTTCGCCCTGGAGTTTTTTCTGTCCGCGGAAATACATTAGAATCTCATTCGCTATCCTC
>CAYWYW010000167.1:0-2585 GCA_964462715.1 uncultured Oscillibacter sp. | reverse complement strand
TAGCGGCGGACACCAGCACGGTGATGATGGTGGCATAGCTGACGGAGACGCCGCCGACGGAGAGGGTCTTGGCGAACAGGGTGTAGGGCACCTTGGGGTCCGGGCCAATGGCCGGAATGGCCTGGGCCAGGTTTTCCAGTACGAAGCTCATGGCGATGGCGGTGATGAGGCAGGTCAGGTTATTGCCGGTTTTGCGGACGGGCCGGTAGGCCAGCAGCTCCACCAGCATGCCCACGCAGGCGCAAATGAGGATGGCGGGCACCACGGCCAGCCAGCCGGGGACGCCCATGTTTATCATGATGGGAATGGTGAAAAACAGGGAGTAGCCGCCTACCATGATGAAGTCGCCGTGGGCAAAGTTGATGAGCTTGATGATGCCGTAGACCATGGTATAGCCCAGGGCAATCAGGGCATAGACGCTTCCCAGCCGCAGTCCCGTGATGAGGAACTGGATAAAGGTAATCATAGGGTCTCCCCCTCTTCTCTGAATTGACGGTTCGCAAAAGAACATGGAAAAGCTTAAAGGTGGGAGGCGGAACGCCTCCCACCTTTGGTCGCGTGTGTTGAAGTGATTTGGAAGATCAGCTCAGGCTCAGGGTCTTGATGGCGACCTTGGAGACAGCTGCGTCACCGGCGGCGTAGGCGTAGCCCATCAGAACACCGGTCTTGATGGGAGTACCGGTCTCGTCGAAGGAGAAGGTGCCGGTGGAGACCTCATAGACCACGCTGGTGTCCGCCAGAGCGGCCTGGACGCTGGCGGCGTCGGAGGCGCCGCAGGCCTCCATGGCTGCCTTGTAGACATACACGGCGTCATAGCCCAGGGCGTCGAAGTTGTTGGGGGTCTCGCCGTACTTGGCTTCGTAAGCGGAGACGAAGCTGGCGGAAACATCGCTGGTGGCCAGCTCTGTAGCATAGTGGTTGACGAACATCACATCGTTGTACACGGAGAGGTCGGCGCCGTCGGGAATGGTGGTCTCGGTGTTGTCCACGCCGTCGGCGCCCAGCAGGACGCCGGTAAAGCCGGCACTGCGGGCCTGGGGCACCAGATAGGGGCCCATGACGTCATAGTAGAAGGGGGTGAACACCAGCTGGGCGCCGGCGGAGACCATCTTGTTGAACTGGTTGGTATAATCCACCTCAGTCATGCTGGCCACGGACTCCTCGGCCACGATTGCCAGACCCTTATCGGCACAGGCGGAGGTGAAGGCGTCACGCAGGCCGGAGGAATAGGTGTCGGCGGAGCAGTAGACGATGCCCACCTTGGTGTAGCCCTCGTCAGCGGCGTACTGTGCGGCCAGCTCACCCTGGAAGGAGTCCCGGAAGCAGGTACGGAACACGTAGTCCATGGCGGTGGTCAGGGAGTCCGCCGTGCCGGAGGGGGTGATGAGGGCCACACCCTCGGAGTTGGCCACAGAGGTAATGGCGGAGGTGCAGCCGGAGGTGGCGGAGCCCACTACCAACTGGATGCCGTCGGAGATCAGGGCGTTCATGGCGTTGACGCACTCGGTGGAGTCGCCCTGGTCATCCTTGATCTCAACGTCCAGCTGATGGGCGCCGTCGCTGAGGGTGACGCCGCCGGCAGTGTTGATCTCCTCGATGGCCAGCTTCACGCCGTTTTGAATGTGGGTGCCGTAGACGGCCAGACTACCGGTCAGGGGGCCGATCATGCCCAGAGTGATGGCGCCGCCCGCGCTTTCCGCGGCCGGTGCGGCAGTGTCGCCACCGGACTGGGTTTCCGTCTTGCCGCCGCAGGCGGTCAGGCCAAGGGCCAGACAACCGGCCAGAGCCAGGGACAATACTCGCTTCATCTTCATCGTGATTCCTCCTCGTTGTGGTATCGATCTTGGGGAAATAGCAAAAGGAGTGTGAACGGAAATCCGTTCACACTCCTTTGTGATGCAACTATCATAGGCGGCCTTCGTGATTTTGTCAATCGCTATAACGCAACAAAAACCACAGATATTGGGGCACTTCCTTTGTAACATGAAACATATTTTTGCGATTCATATGGAGATGAAATAAAATTATGGATATTTTGACGAGGCTGATTTTGGACGACTTGAACAAAAACAAGATCCGGGAATCGGAAAAGAGGTTGGGACGTATCCCAACCTCTTTTCGGTAAAAATGCTGTCAGCCGCTCCGGTCTGCGAAGACGGCTCAGGCTTCGTCGGCCATCTTGCGGTATTTGTTGTACCGGGCCTTCACGTCGGCGATCTCCTTCTGATAGAGGGCCTCGGCCTTCTCGGGGAAGTTGTTCTTCAGAGAGGCGAAACGGTTCTCGCCCATCAGGAAGTCCATGAGCTTCTCGGTGTCTGGCTCGGGAGAATCCAGCTGGAAGGGATTCTTGCCCTGCTCGATCAGACGGGGATCATAGCGGTAGCAGTGCCAGTAGCCGCACTCCACAGCCTTCTTCATCTCGTCCTGAGAGCAGCCCATGCCGGCCTTGATGTGCTGTTCCAGGCAGGGGCAGTAGCAGATGACGATGGCGGGGCCATCGTACTCCTCGGCCTCGCGCAGAGCCTTCAGAGTCTGGGCCTGATCCCAGCCCATGGCCACCTGGGCCACGTACACATAGCCGTAGC
>CAYWYW010000166.1:0-2861 GCA_964462715.1 uncultured Oscillibacter sp. | reverse complement strand
TGGTTTTCCAGATACACCGTGGGGCTCAGCCACTCCACCACGCCGGTATAGCCGCCGCTGAGGCCGAAGAGGAAGCCCTGGGCGAAGGTGGACACCAGCCAGTCCAGCAGCACTGCCAGGAAGTGCAGCAGGAAATACACCGCCGGCAGGGCGAAGACGTTGCCGGTGATGAAGGCCACAAAGGTGGCGGAGGCGAAGTAGAAGAAGCTCAGTCCCAGCACCGTCAGGATGGTGACGACCAGGCCCTTGAGGTCAAAGCAGCCGCCCGCCGCGCTGACCAGAACGCACAATGCGCCGATGACCACATAGGGAATCAGCATCATGGCCATGCCGGAGAGGAAGTTGGTGAAAAACAGGCCCTCCCGCCGGATGGGCAGGGTGTGGGCCAGGCCCACACTGCGGCTGTTATACAGGTAGCTCCACACCATCATGGCGCAGAGGACGGCATACAGCAGCGAGATCACAGGCACCCCATAGGCCGCCACATTGTAATACATCTCCGTAAAGTCCAGGGGACTGTTCCACATGTAAAAGTTCTCCCTGCGCATCAGCTGCAGCAGCAGGGCCAGGGGGAACAGGGCGCCCACAAAGGAGGCCAGACCCCACAGGGGCCAGAACCGGGTCAGGTTCTTCCGGAACAGAGTCCCATTAAAGAACGATGTTCTTGACTGCATAGTCCGCACCTCCCAACTCATAAATAAAGATCTCCTCCAATGTCAGGGGCACCGCGTCCACCAGCATGGGATTGTAGGCGGACAGCTTCGCGGTGGCCTCCTCCGCATTCATGCGCATAATTAAGGTATGGATGCGGCCCACCTTGCTGGCGTGGAGCACCGGCAGCTCGGGCGGCACCTCGGTCACGCCGTCCTGGAACACCACCTGGAGCTTCACCATGTTGTCCTGCAGCTGGGCCAGGGACCGCTCCAGCAGCACCTTGCCGTGGTCCATGATGCCTACGTGGTCGCAGACGTCCTCCAGCTCCCGCAGGTTGTGGGAGGAAACCAGCACCGTGGTGCCCCGCTCGCTGACGTCGCCCATCATCAGGCTCCACACCTGGCGGCGCATCACCGGGTCCAGGCCGTCCACGGGTTCGTCCAGGATCAGATAGTCCGGCATGCAGCTGAGCGCCAGCCAGAAGGCCACCTGCTTCTGCATGCCCTTGGACAGGCGGCGGATGGCCTTTTTCTCGTCGATGCTGAAGACCTCCTTCAGCTTTTCATAGCGCTCCATGGAGAAATTGGGGTAAAAGCCCTTGTAAAAGCGCATCATATCCCGGATGCTGGCCTGGTTGAAATAGTACCAGTCATCGGGAATGGCCGCGATGCGGCTTTTCAGGGCCGCGTTCTCCCAGACGCTCTCGCCGCCAATGGCCACGGTGCCGCTGTCCTGGCGGTAGATGCCCGTCAGGTGGCGGATGATGGTGGACTTACCGGCGCCGTTGGGCCCCACCAGGCCGTACACGCTGCCGGTGGGCACCGACAAGGACGCCCCGTCCAAGGCCGCGAAGCCGTCAAACTTTTTGACGACATCTCTCACTTCGATCATGTGGTCTCCCCCTCTCTCAACAGCGCCAGCAGCTCTTCCTCGCTGACGCCCAGATACCGAAGCTCCGCGATCAGCTCCCGGACCTTCTCCTTCAATTCTTTTTTGCGGTTCTCATCTGTTCCCACGTCCCCTGCGGCAAAGCTGCCCTTGCCGGGGATGGAGTAGATGTAGCCCTCGCTTTCCAGCTCGTTGTAGGCCCGCTGAATGGTGTTGGGGTTGATGCTGAGCTGGGTGGCCAGGGCCCGGACCGAGGGCAGCTTCTCGTCCGCCGCCAGGGCGCCGGACACCATGAGCTTTTTCAGGCCGTCCTTGATCTGCTCGTAGATCGGCCGGGAATCCCGGTAGTTCAGGCTGATCATGGCCTCACCTCCTGCTCAGAACGGCAGCCACCAGAAGAATGACCACCAGTCCGCCGGCGCAGGCCAGCAAAAACAATACAGACATTTCGCACCTCCGCGTCAACTGTATTAACTGTACTAGTACGGTCAGGTTACCACGAAGCGTCCGGTCTGTCAAGAAAAACTTTCAGCAGGCAGGATGCACACATTTTTCGCTCTTTTCAGGGAAAACTTATCTGGAAAACCGGGGAAAAAGACGCAGTTTCCTCTTTACAATTGAAAATCGATGTGATATATTCGTAAAGCACGCGAATGTGCGGAAAACATCCCCAGGACCTCGTTTCGCGGAACTTCACCGTCCCGATGCGCAGTCCCGCGGGGAATCTTATGAAAGGTGGAAAACACTATGCTTCGCAAAGAACAGAAGACTGCTATCATCGACGCCAACCGTACCCATGAGACCGACACCGGTTCTCCCGAGGTCCAGATCGCCATTCTGACCGAGCGGATCAACCAGCTGACCGTTCACATGCAGAACAACCCCCAGGACAAGCACTCCAACCGGGGCCTGCTGAAGATGGTCGGTAAGCGCCGGAGCCTGCTGGATTACCTGCAGAAGAAGGACATCGAGCGCTATCGTGCCCTGATCGCCAAGCTGGGTATCCGTAAGTAAGAAGCACCGAGGGTGACGGAGGCGGACCTCCGTCACCCTTTTCTGCCAATTTTGAGTCATTTTTCGCCGGGAGCTGTTGCTTTTTGTGTTTGAAACTGTGCCCGAAGTTTTCGGACATGCTTTCAAATACGAAAAGAGCCGCTCCCGAGCATCCAAGTAAAGGAGCAATCTTATGTCAACCATTATCACCCGCAGACAGTTCCCCGGCTACCACAAGTATGAGATGGAGCTGGCCGGCCGTCCCCTGACCCTGGAGGTGGGCAAGCTGGCCGAGCTGGCCAACGCCGCCGTCATGGTGGGCTACG
>CAYWYW010000165.1:0-2941 GCA_964462715.1 uncultured Oscillibacter sp. | reverse complement strand
TTGCCGCGGCGTGTACGTGGCAAAAATACTTTGACTCAGCCGCCTTGGGCGGCGTTCACCAGTGACCGATGTCACTGGTGGGGGGAATCTAAAGGGGGGACGAAGTCCCCTCTTTAGGGAAAATAAAAAACGCACCTTGTCTCCATCAAGAGACAAAGTGCGTAATACACTCTGCGGTACCACTCTCGGTTGCCGTGGCCTTGCGGACACGACCGCTCATGGCCTGCCGACACAGGCCGACGGAATAACGCCCGTCACACGTCCACGCTTACTCGCGTCGTCTTTCAGCAGGAGGCTCCAAGGTGATTTTCACCCTCCGCGCCCGGCCGCCTCGCACCAAACGGCGGCTCTCTTCGCGGGAACCAAAGGGTTACTCGTCCTTATCTACGCCAAAATGTTCAATTACTGACTTATCATATCACGTTTTTGGCGTTTGTCAACGGAAAAGTTAAGAGTTTTTTGTTTTCAAAAAGGAGCGCCGGAAACGGCGCCCTCTCTTTTCCTGTTTCTGTCACCATTTCAGGAAGCCGTTCGCTTTACCGCTTCCTTTTGCGGGGTTACTCTTTATCTGTCCTGTTGCTGTATCTTTATCTTGCGGCTGCGGGTCACTGATACCGGTACTGCATCCCCGTGTACTGGTCCACGCAGTTCAGGAACATCTCCCGGCTGCGGAATTCCAGCAGCTTGCAGCCCTCCTCCTCATGGAAGGACACGACGCGGCGGCGGGTGTCGACCCAGACGCGGAACAGGGGTTCATTCAGCACAGTCTTCTCCATTGGAAGGCTCCTTTCATAGCTTTGAAAAGTCCGTTTGCTTATAAGACGATTCTCAAAGGCGTTTTGTTTCACAAAATCCTAAAAATTTTCAAAAATTCTTTACTGCGCTTCCCCGATCCGCGCCGCCGCCGATACGTCCGCCCGGAAGGCGTCCCAGGCCTCGGGGTGCTCCACATAGTACCGGGGGCACTCCTTCCCCGTCACGTCGTAGTGGCGGATGACGTCGGTTTCCGGGTCCAGCCCGCACTGCACGCACAGCCAGGCGGTCAGCTCCACCGCCCGGTCATAGGTGACGGTGGAAAACTCCCCCGTCTCGTCTGGGTGGCAGACCTCGATGGACACGGTGTCCCCGTTGCGCCCGTTGGAAGCATATGCGATCTCCGTCAGGGGAATGCACTGGATGACCTCCCCCTCCAAGCCCACGATGAAGTGGGAGCTGGCGTAGGTGCCCTCCTTCCCGGAGGACAAGGACTCGAAGTAGTTGCGGTTGGCGTGGGCGGTAGTCCCGGGGTTGCCCACGTAGTGGATGACCACGCCGTCGATTTTCTCCAACTCTGTGCCGGGCCGCGACCACTCGTTGACGGTCAGGTAGTCCCGCTCCACGTAACCGGGAACTTCGATATCCTCACCGGGAAGCCCCCGGTCCCGCAGCAGGACCCACAACACGGCGGCGGTCAGGCACACCAGCACCAGGCCCAGCACCGGCACCACCGGGCTGTACCGGGCCCGGCGGCGCCGTCTCTTTCTTCTGTATGCTGTGGCCATGGCTCAGGCAGTCACTCCGGCAACGACAACCGTTGTGGGGCCGTCGGCGCCGCCGATGACGCCCACACTGGCCGGGCCCACTTCCTCCACGGTCTCCCAGCCGTACTTCTCCACGTAGTCCACGTAATCCTGATAGTCCTCGGGATACAGCTCTCCGTAGGTCCGCAGGGCCTCGTCGGTCACCAGGCCCAGGTCCTTCAGGCAGGCGATGGTGTTGACCATACCGGGGCGGACGTAAATCTCGATCCAGTCCCGGCGCAGGTCCTCTTCCTCACCCGTGTACGCAAAGCCCAGCTCCAGACTCATGGCGTAGCAGTCCCGGCGGTCGTTGTCGAACCAGCCGTAGGTGCCCCAGGCGCCCGTCCGGGCATCCTTGCCCACGGCCTCCAGAACGGCGGCCGCCTCCCGGCTGTTGAGGTCGTAGTTCTCGCCCACGGCCTCCAGGTACAGGTAGCCGCTGCTGACCTCATAGCGGCTGTCGCCCACATGGAGGCGCTTGGCCTTCATGGCCCCGCTGTTCACCAGCCGGTCCAGCAGGTTGTCATAGGTCCCCGCCTGGGCCATGCGGTCCCGGGTGACAGTGAGGCCGTAATTGCGCTCCACCCGCAGGCCGTTGGTGAGCTCGTAGGTCACGTCAAAGGACACATACTCTATGTCACCGGTATCCAAGGCCCACATCCGGCGCTCATTGCCGTTCAGAATAAAGTCCTTGTCGGCCACAATGGCCTGATGGACCGCCCGCACCTGCTCCAGCAGTTCGGCGTCCTCCTCCGGATAGAAGGTGTAGTTGTTGTCGGCGGTGTACAGCTGCACCTTTTTCACCTGGCTGGCCTCCGGGACCCGGTCCTCCACACCCAGCAGGTCGAAGTGCAGCACGCAGCACAGGGCCACGCAGCCCGCGGCCACCAGGGCCATGCCCTTCCAGCTGCCCCGGAACACCTTCAGGGATTTGGACAGCAGCATGGAGGCGGCGTAGTAGCCGATGGCACCCGCCACCAGCATGCACACCAGCATGGGGACCACGTCATAGTACCGGCCGTCCTGGAAGTTCCGCCAGAACAGCTCATAGAGGGCGATGCCCCCCAGCAGGGCCGCCAGGGCCGCCGTGCCGAAGCGGAAGAAGGGCTTCATCCAGCCCACGGCCACCACGTCGCCGGCGCTCTCGCTTCTGCGGCGGCGGTACAGCAGCCAGGCCAGGACCAGCAGCGCCACGCCCACCAGGGCGTAGACGCCGATGAGCCAGAAGTTCTCCAGGCTGACGGCAGTGAGACGGTTGGTCTCAGAATACGTCCCGGTGAGGCTGGTCTGGGTGGTGATGGTCTCATAGGTGGAGTTCACCCGCACCTGGTTTTCCAGATACACCGTGGGGCTCAGCCACTCCACCACGCCGGTATAGCCGC
>CAYWYW010000164.1:0-2982 GCA_964462715.1 uncultured Oscillibacter sp. | reverse complement strand
CCAGGATGACCACATTCACCACCAGCGCCACGATGGCGATGACGCCCTGGGCGGTGGGATCGGCAGCGGTAGGCCGGATGGCAGGATCCATGAAACCGTCGGCGTAGATGGTGGGGATGGTAGTGAAGACGCTCTTGTCCTGGAACAGGGGGAACACCTGAGCGAACATGCACCACAGGGCCAAGGTGTTGGCACGGTTCTGGATCCATCCGCCCTTGTTCCAGAAGTGGTTGGCAAAGGTGGGAGCCAGCAGCAGGGCCAGACCGCAGTACCAGGAGTGGGTGGGCAGGCAGTTGTAGGTGTACTCGAAGTTCCACAGGTCATAGGCCAGGATGTAGCACCAGGTCATGTCGGGCCACAGCATATCCTTCTGATCCTTGGAGGTGTAGATGCCCCACCAGGCGGTCATGCAGAAGATGTTGATGATGCCGGCGATGCCGTTGACCCAGTTCCACCAGCCGCCGTACAGCCACACGTTCTCGGAGGAGAGCCACCAGCGGTCCCCAAACTCCGCCAGGGCCATGGCGCCCCGGATGCCGGACTCGAAATCGCTGGCCACGGCAATGAGGATGTTGATGGCGACGATTGCAAAGGGAAATACCTTGAACCACTCCGTCTTGCCGATGCTCCACTTGTATTTCAGCATCATGAAGCCGATGCACCCGGCAGTGGCGGCATACAGCTTGGCGTAGTGGAACCAGCTGTTCATGTTGGTGTAGGTCTGGTTGTTCAGTGCCCATTCCGCTCCGGCGGCGGCGCCCACGTAGATAGCGATGAAGTACACCGTCAGCGCGGCGGGCAGCGCCAGGAAGCAGAGGATGCCGCCGGTCTTGGTGCGGCGGGCAAATTCGTTTGCCAGCACCAGGCAGGTGAACACCAGCATGAAGCCCAAAAGCTGATAACCGGCGGTCTCGCCGTAGAGTTGGAATAACATATTGATTCCTCCCAGTAATATTTTCTCCCGATTATCCCATTTGTCGTGGAATTTCGCCCGTTTCCGGCGGCTCCGGGTCCGGCACCTCGATCTCCTTGATGTTCAACTCAGACCCGGTCAGCAGCCAGGTGTCCCCGCTTCCACAGTGGGGACAGGTCTTTCCGTGGGCCACGGTGGGATAGTCCTTCCCGCAGCCGTCGCAGTGGGTGACAGCGGGAAGAATGTCCGTCCGCAGCTCCGCTCCACGGAGCAGGTCGGACTTCTTCACCGCCCAGTCCCAGCAGTCGGTGAGGTAGGAGGGCACCACGCCGGAGACCTCCCCGATCTCCAGCGTCACGGCGCTGACCCGGGTGAGGCAGTTCTGTCGCCCCACCTCCTCCACGGACTTGATGACGTGGAATACGATGCCCAATTCGTGCATTTAAGCCTTCTTTCCGAACTTGATCTTCAATCCCCGCTTCACCATGTAGGGGAACACGGCCTTCAGCTTATCCTCGATGGGCACCATGGTGCTGCACTCCGGACGTTCCCGGAACAAATGAATGGCGTCGAAGCCGCACTTGGTGGTACAGACGCCGCAGCCGATACACTTGTTGGGGTCCACCACGGAGGCGCCGCAGCCCAGGCACCGGGCGGTCTCGATCTTCACCTGTTCGGCGGTGAAGCCGGTGCGCTCGTCGGAGAAGGTCTTTCTCAGGGCCTCGTTGTAGCCGGGGCGCTGGCGGGGCGTGTCATCATAGCTGCCAATGTCCAGATTCTTCTTATCCAGCTCGATGAACTGGCGGCGGTTGCGGCCGATGGTCAGGCTGCTGCGGGGCTGCACGAAGCGGTGCAGGGACACGGCGCCCTCCTTGCCGGCGGCGATGGCGTCGATGGCAAATTTCTGGCCGGTGTAGGCGTCGCCGCCTACGAAGATGTCAGGCTCCGCGGTCTGAAGGGTCAAGGGGGCTGCCTTCACAGTCCCGTTGGGATTCAGCTCCACCTTGGTGCCCGCCAGCAGCTGGCCCCAGTCAGCCTTCTGGCCGATGCAGTAGAGGACCGTGGTGCAGTCCGCGGTTTTGGTGACGGAATCGTCAAAGGTGGGGGCAAAACGACCTTCGGCATTTTTGACCGACAGGCACTTGCGGAAGGTGATGCCGGTGCACTTGCCGTCGGCGGAGGCGATCTCTACAGGGCCCCAGCCCGCCCGGATGGTGATGCCGTCCTTCTCACACTCGGAGCGGTCTTCCTCGCCGCAGGGCATGTCATCATAGCTCTCCAGGCAGTACATGGTGACGTCCGCGCCGCAGCGGACGGCGGTGCGGGCCACATCGCAGGCGATGTTGCCGCCGCCAATGACAACGACTTTACCCTCCAGTTTCTGGGGGCCTTCCAGGTTCACCAGCTTGGTGAAGTCGATACCGG
This sequence comes from uncultured Oscillibacter sp., assembly GCA_964462715.1. Classification (GTDB taxonomy): domain Bacteria; phylum Bacillota; class Clostridia; order Oscillospirales; family Oscillospiraceae; genus Oscillibacter. The sequence goes on along the minus strand of CAYWYW010000164.1, from coordinate 644 downwards.
CCGTGACGCCCTGGGCATCGTCACCGGGGATGTTCTGTTTGCCGCCGCTCTGGAGGCCGATGGCCACATAGAAGCCCTGGTAGCCCTCGTCCCGGAGCTGCTGGATGGTGACGTCTTTGCCTACCTCCACGCCGCAGCGGAACTCCACCCCCATCTCACGGAGCACATCGATCTCCGCCTCCACCACGTTCTTTTCCAGGCGGAAGGAGGGGATGCCGTTCATCAGCATACCGCCGGGGCGGGCGGACTTGTCAAATACCGTGGGCTTGTAGCCCTTTTCCGCCAGGTAGTAGGCGCAGCTCATACCGGCGGGGCCGGCGCCGATGACGGCGATCTTCTGGGGGAAGGGGCCACGCAAAGTGGGCGTCACCACCGGGGGGATGAAGCGGGTGGCACTGTCCAGATCCTGCTGGGCGATAAACCGCTTCACCTCGTCAATGGCCACCGCCTGGTCCACGGTGCCCCGGGTGCAGGCGTCCTCGCAGCGGCGGTTGCAGATGCGGCCGCAGACGGCGGGGAAGGGATTTTCCCGCTTGATGAGCTGGAGCGCCTCGGTGAACTTGCCCTGAGCCGCCAGCTTCAGGTAGCCCTGCACGGCGATGTGGGCGGGGCAGGCGGTCTTGCAGGGAGAGGTGCCGGTATCA
>CAYWYW010000163.1:0-3099 GCA_964462715.1 uncultured Oscillibacter sp. | reverse complement strand
CGCCCAGAAGAACATCGTCAAGGTCCCCATGGCCGATCCGGAGGACAAGAGCCAGGTGGGCGCTTCCATCCCCGGCGCTGTCAGCAAGATCAACGTCAAGGTGGGAGACACGGTGGAGAAGAACCAGACCCTGGTGACCATCGAGGCCATGAAGATGGAGACGGCCATCACCGCCCGCATGGGCGGCGTGGTCGCCACCATCGGGGTCAAGGAGGGCGACACCGTCAAGGGCGGCCAGCTGCTGCTGACCATCCGCTGATGGATGCCTGCCGTCGATTTGCCCAAACCGGCGGCGGAGAGCGGCGGAAGAGTTGTATAAAGATACTACCTCCTGGGCGATTTGAGACTTTAAAACCTTATCCGGGTAAAGAAAATGCAGGATGAAGCGAATGTACTTGCAGAAAAATCTCCGGAAATGTGAAAAAAGACTTGAAAAATGACAGCGGTTGCGGTATGATGTGCAAGTAATGCATGGACCCCCGTATCAAAAAGGAAAAGAGGATATGACTATGAAGAAGTTTTTTGCACTGACGCTGGTCGTTCTGACCATGGTTGCCGCTCTGGCCGGCTGCGGCGGCAAGAAGACCGAGCTGACCTTCACCACCGGCGGTGACCAGGGTACTTACTATGGCTTCGGCAGCGTTCTGGCCGGCCAGATCAGCGACAACACCGACACCACCGTGACCGCCATCGTGGGCAAGGGCTCCAAGGCCAACATCGAGGCCATGGCCGCCGGCGACGCCCAGCTGGGCTTCGTCCAGTCCGACGTCATGGCGTATGCCTACAACGGCACCAACCTGTTCGCAGAGGCCGGCAAGATCGACAGCTTCTCCACCGTGGCCGCCCTGTACATGGAGCAGGTCCAGATCATCACTCTGGACCCCACCATCAAGACCGTTGCCGACCTGAAGGGCAAGAACGTGTCCGTGGGTGACTCTGGCTCCGGCGTGTACTTCAACGCTCTGGACGTGCTGGGCGCCTATGACCTGACCCTGGACGACATCAAGCCCACCTACCAGTCCTTCGGCGACAGCGCCGAGGCCCTGCAGGACGGCAAGATCGACGCCGCCTTCATCGTGGCCGGTGCCCCCACCACCGCCGTCACCTCTCTGGCTGCTACCCGCGACGTGTACGTGGTCGAGCTGGACGACGCGCACATCGAGAAGCTGATCGCTGCCTCCCCCTATTACAGCAAGAACGTCATCCCCGCCGCTGCTTACGGCCTGGAGCATGATGCCACCACCGTGGCCGTGGGCGCCGTCATCATCGCCAACAACGATGTGAAGGATGACGACATTTACAATGTGGTCTCCGGTATCTTCGAGAGCATCGACACCCTGGCCCACGACAAGAAGAACGAGCTGAGCCTGGAGTTCGCCTCCTCCGTCACCGCCGTTCCTTATCATCCCGGCGCTGCCAAGTATTTCAGCGAGAAGGGCATCACCGTCCCCACCAAGTAAGCAGCTGACTGTATCACCAACGGACTGCGGCGGATTTTCCGCCGCAGTCCCTTGTGCTATGAGAGAATGTTAAAAAATCGCTAAGAGGAGGCCAATATATGAGCTTTTTGAAGAAAAAGCCGGATACGGTGCCCCAGACCTCCGCGGCGCCTGCCACATCCGCCGATGTGGGGACAGCGGCGGATGTGGAAGAGGTCATGAAAAAGTATGACAGGGAATCCAACGTCCGTGTCTGGGAAGGTGTTCCCGGAATCGTCGTCAAGGCCCTGATGGCCGGCTTTTCCCTGTTCTGCCTGTATCTGACCCTGTTTGACACCAGCCTGCCGGAGTTCCGCCTGACCATTTTCCTGGCGCTGATCATCATCATCGGCTATCTGAACTATCCTGCCAAGCGGGGCCATGTCCGGGTCAATTACATGCCCTGGTATGACATCGCCATTATGGTGGTGGGCTGCCTGCCCTTCTTCTACTTCGCCTTCAATGCCAACAAGATCGTCAACACCAGCTACACGGTCCTGTCCAAGGACCCCCTGATGCTGGCCATGGCGGTGGTGGGCATCCTGACCCTGGTGGAGCTCTGCCGCCGCAGCGTGGGTCTGCCCATCCTGTGCGTGGTGGGCTGTCTGATGGTTTATACTTTTGCCAATGTCCGCTTCGGCAAGGTGCTGTATGACCTGTTCTTCACCACCAACGGCGTCATGGGCACCCCCATCAACGTCTGCCAGAAGTACATCGTGGTGTTCATCATCTTCGGCGCCTTCCTGGAGCGTACCGGCATCTCTAATTTCTTCATCAACCTGGCCAACTGCGTGGCTGGCTCCGCCGCCGGCGGTCCCGCCAAGGTGGCCGTCATCTCCTCCGCTCTGTGCGGCATGGTGTCCGGCTCCTCCGTGGGCAACACCGTCACCACCGGCTCCGTCACCATTCCCATGATGAAGAAGACCGGCTACCGGGGTGAGTTCGCCGGCGCCGTGGAAGCCGCTGCCTCCACCGGCGGCCAGATCATGCCCCCCATCATGGGCGCCGCCGCCTTCCTGATGGCGGAGTACACCGGCATTCCCTACGCCCGGATCGCGTTGCTGGCCATCCTGCCCGCCGTGCTGTACTTCACCGGCATTTTCATGGCGGTCCATCTGGAGGCCAAAAAGCTGGGCCTGAAGGGCATCCCCAAGGATGAGCTGCCCAAGTTCAGCGTCCTCATCAAGAAGATCTATCTGCTGGCGCCCCTGGTGATCCTGGTGGTGCTGGTTTCCAACGGCACCCGCACCATGCAGTCCTCCGCCGCCATCGCCATCATCGTCACCATCGCGGTGGGCCTGATCGGCAACATCATCAACGCCGTCACTGCCAGCCGGGCCGGTGAGAGCTTCGGCCGCAGCCTGGCCCTGTCCCTGGTGCGCCGGGACAGCGGAGCGGAGAGCATTTCCCTGCCCAAGATCATCGACGCCCTGGAGGCCGGCGGCAAGGGCACCATCACCGTGGCCGCCGCCTGTGCCATGGCCGGTATCGTGGCGGGCTGCATCACCTCCACCGGACTCGCCAATACCATCCTGCGGGGTATTGTCTCCCTGTCCGGCGGCATCGCCATCATCGCCCTGTTCCTGACCATGCTGTGCTGCATCGTGCTGGGCATGGGCGT
>CAYWYW010000162.1:0-3135 GCA_964462715.1 uncultured Oscillibacter sp. | reverse complement strand
AGAGGATCACCACATACTCGGGATCATACAGGTCGATGAAGCCGATGTTCTGATAAATGGCATTGGCGGTGCCCTTGTACCAGGTGCCGCCCTTGCTGCCCTGATAAGGGGGCAGGATATGTACGCCGCCGTCGCTGCCGTCCAGATCCCAGGGCTGGCCGCTGCCGATATAGCTGTTCAGCTCCAGCGGGCGGTACTGGGTCAGGACACCCACGGTGTCGATGCCGGAATTGGTGCAGTTGGACAGGGGAAAGTCGATGATGCGGTATTTGCCGCCGAAGGGGACGGCAGGCTTCGCCATTTCGCCGGTGAGCACGTACAACCGGCTGCCCTGGCCGCCGGCCAGCAGCATGGCGATGCATTCTTTTTTCATGGTTTCTCCAGCTCCTTTGCCTGTATTTTCTTCCTGCACGGGGGCTCCGCCCCGCCGCAGCACCGGACCGGGAGGTCTCCCGGCGCCGCTCTCTTTTTGCACGCATACAGTTTCTAATTTATTATACTTCTTCCAAAAATGACCGTCAAGGATACCCCCGTCGAAAAAAAAGGCGGATTTTGGTTTATTCCCCCAGTTTGTTTGCTGTTTTGCCCATATTATTTGTGCATTTTTGTCTTATTTTGCAAAAATTTTACTGTCTTTGGAAATATTTCTTTTCTCTCCTTTCCCTACCGGGCATATCTTGATTTTACGCATCCTGTCTGTTAAAATGAGTTGATTTTTGTCGTTTCTCTCAGGAGGCGTCTATGTTTTCCTTTCTGACGAATTTTTCCATCAACGGTTTTCCCCTGTGGGTCGTTCTTCTGATCTGCGTGGGCGTGTTCCTGGCATCCTTCATGGACGCTATCGCCGGAGGCGGCGGCATCATCTCCGTGCCCACCTATCTGATCGCCTTCACCGGCCTGCCCACCTATTACGCCCTAGGCACCAACAAGCTCTCCGCCGGCGTCGGCACCATCTTCTCCACCGCCCGGTTCATCAAAAATGGCTATGTGAACTGGCGGCTATTCACCCCGTCCATCCTGTTAGCCCTGCTGGGCTCCATGGGCGGCACCTGGCTCCAGCTCCACACCCCCGATGTGGTCCTAAAGTATCTCCTGCTATTGGTCCTGCCGGTGGTGGCCTTCGTCACTCTGCGGAACCGGGAGTGGCCCGACGAGCCGGGAGAGATCGACTTTAAAAAGCAGGCGGCCATCGTCTGGACAGGCGCCCTGCTCATCGGCGTCTATGATGGGTACTACGGCCCCGGCACCGGCACCTTCCTGATGCTCATTTTCATCCGGCTGGCTAAGCTGGACACCCGTCACGCCGCCGGCGGCGCCAAGGTCATCAACCTGTCCTCCAACCTGGGCAGCCTGTTCACAGCCCTGATGGCGGGCAAGGTGTTTATCGGCGTGGGGCTGGTCTCCGCCGTGGCCTCTATCGCAGGCCACTACATTGGCGCGGGCCTGGCCATCAAAAACGGCAGCAGGATCGTCCGGCCTACCGTCATCCTCGTGCTGGTCCTGCTGACGCTGAAGGTGGGCAGCGAACTGCTGTTTCCGCAATTCTGGAACTGAGCGTGAAAAGCACCGCCATCCGCAAACCGAAAGAGTCAAAAGGTCCGGCTGATGCCGGACCTTTTTTATAGTCCTCTGATAAGCAGCCTCTTTTTCTGCATACTAAGAAGCAGCACATCCGTTTTCTCCGGAAAGCTGTCCTGTCCGGGAAACATGAAAACTTGTGACGAGGTAAGCGCATGAAAAAGAAGATCAGTCTCCCCATGCAGATCCTGTTGGCCCTGGTCCTGGGCATCGCCGCCGGGCTGCTCTGCTATGTGACCGGCACAGCCGGCTTTGCCGTCAACTTTCTGAAGCCCTTCGGCGACATCTTTGTCAACCTGCTGAAATTTCTTGTGGTCCCCGTGGTACTGTTCTCCATGATCCAGGGCATTCTGTCCATGGGAAACATGAAGCAGGTGGGCTCTGTTGGCTGGAAGGCCGTCGTATATTTCACATGTACCACCGCCCTTGCCTGCGTCATCAGTCTGGTGATAGCCAATCTCTTCAACGGCGCCGGCCTGTTCCCCACGCTGTCCGCCCAGGGCGTCACATACGAGCCCAAAGCCTTCGATGGCTTTCTGAGCGTTCTGGTCAGCATGTTCCCCACCAATCTCTGGGCGGCATTCACCAACGCGGATATGCTCCAGGTCATCGTGATCGCCCTGTTCTTCGGCGGCGCCATTCTGGCGGCCGGTGAGAAGGGCAGGCTGTGCCGCGACATTGCCGATTCTTTCTATGCCGTCATAGAACGCCTGATGGCCTTTATCATCAGTCTCTCTCCCATCGGCGTGTTCACCTATATGGCCTGGGTGGTGGCTGACCAGGGTGCCGGGGTCCTGGGCTCCCTGGCCCTGGTTATCCTCTGTGCCTATATCGGCTATCTCCTCCACGCCGTCCTGGTGTATTCCACCGCCGTCAGGCTCTTTGCCGGTATGGGTCCCGGCAGGTTTTTCCGGGGCGCCTTCGCCGCCATGGTGTTCGCCTTCACCTCCACCTCCTCTGCGGCCTCCCTGCCGGTATCCAGGCAGTGCGCCCGCGCACTGGGTGCCGGAGATGACGTCACCGCCTTCGTGCTGCCCCTGGGCGCCACCATCAACATGGACGGCACCGCCATTTACCAGTGCGTGGCCGCTGTGTTCCTGTCCTCCTGCGCCGGGATGCAGCTCACCGCCAGTCAGATGGCCGCTGTGGTGGTCACCGCCACCCTGTCTTCCATCGGCACCGCCGGTACCCCCGGCGCCGGCATGATGATGCTGGCCATGGTGCTGACCGCCCTGGGCATCCCGGTGGAGTACATCGGCCTGATCGTCGGTGTGGACCGCCTGTTCGACATGGGCCGCACCTGCCTGAATGTCACAGGCGACATCTCCTGCTCAGTCTGCGTCACCAAGTGGGAACGCAGGAGGTCCCGGAAGTGACTGCCGCCCCCTCAAATACCCACCGGCGGTATCAATAGGCATTTCCCAAACTTCTCCAGTGCCCGCTCCGGCATAAGGCGGAAAATATTGAGGATACTACCAGTTGTCAACGATACCGCAATTCACACAAAAAGGAGTTTTCGATATGAAGGCAACTGGAATCGTGCGGCGGATCGACGAT
>CAYWYW010000161.1:0-3190 GCA_964462715.1 uncultured Oscillibacter sp. | reverse complement strand
TTCACCACGATGATGCAGGCCTTGCCAGCCTCGTGGGCCAGGCCCGCCACCTTGGTGTCCTGCTCGGTGACGCCCTCGGTGGCGTCGATCATGATGAGGCACACGTCGCTGCGCTCAATGGCCATGGTGGCCCGCAGGACGCTGTACTTCTCGATGTTCTCCTCCACCTTGGACTTCTTGCGGATGCCGGCGGTGTCGATGAACACGAAGCTGCCCTTGTCGTTGGTGAAGCGGGAGTCGATGGCGTCCCGGGTGGTGCCCGCCACGTTGGAGACGATCACCCGCTCCTCCCCCAGGATCTTGTTCACCAGGGAGGATTTACCGGCATTGGGCTTGCCGATGACGGCCACCTTGATGGCGTCGTCCTCTTCCTCCTCTTCCTCCTCCGGCGGGAAATACTGGACGCAGGCGTCCAGCAGGTCTCCGGTGCCGTGGCCGTGGACGGCGGAGACGGCGATGGGGTCGCCCAGTCCCAGGTTATAGAACTCATAGAAATCCGGGTCCACGGTGCCGGTGGAGTCTACCTTATTCACCGCCAGAACGATGGGCTTGCCGCTGCGCAGCAGCATGTTGGCCACCTCCTGGTCGGAGGCGGTGAGGCCCGTGCGGATATCGGTCAGAAACACGATAACATTGGCGTTGTCAATGGCGATCTGGGCCTGGTCCCGCATGAACTCCAGGATCATATTGTCGGTACGGGGCTCAATGCCGCCAGTATCGATGAGGGTGAACTTCCGGCCGTTCCACTCCGTCTCTCCGTAAATGCGGTCCCGGGTGACGCCAGGGGTATCCTCCACGATGGAAAGCCGTCTGCCGATCAGTTTGTTGAACAGCATGGACTTGCCCACATTGGGCCGTCCAACGATGGCAACGATGGGTTTCATCGGCTCTCACTTCCTTTCTGTTGTTTCATAAAATTCCAGTGTATATTATACCCGCCAAAGGACGGGATAGCAAGACAAAAAGCAAGGAGGGAAGAAACCTTCTTCCCTCCTAAAGCAAGCATGCAGATCCTTATTTCGCGACGACGGACTTGACAACCTTGACCTCGCGGCCGTTGTAGTAACCGCACTCCTGGCACATTCTGTGAGGCAGGTGCAGCGCACCGCATTTCGGGCATGCGACGAGACCGGGAGCCTCCAGCTTCCAAACGGAGCTGCGGCGCTTGTCGCGTCTTGCTTTGGATACTTTTCCCTTAGGTACTGCCATTGTGACACCTCCTTGATCTTTCAAAGGCGCGGGAGTGTGGCCCGTCCTTATTGTACTTTATTTGTTCTCCAAAAGCTTTGCCAGGGCTGCGAGCCGGGGGTCCACTTCCTTCTTGCAGGAGCATGGCCCCAGATTCAGGTCGGCACCGCACCGGGGACACAGTCCCTTGCAATCTTCCGAACACAATGTTTTTGTGTCCATCTCCAGGATGAACGCCGTGCGGGCCAAATCGCCCACATCCACTTTCCCCTCCTCCAAAAGGACGATCTCGTCGTTGTCCTCGTTCTGGAGCTCCTCCGCCAGCATGCAGCGGAAGGGGATGTTCTTTTCCTGCGAAAATTCTTTTCCGCAGCGGTCACAGACCGCGTCCAGTACAGAACCGGCGGTCAGCTCCAGCCACAGAACGTCCGCGGTATTCCGGATCTCTCCCTTAACCGCAACAGGGCGGCTGATAGGATACCGGCCGGCAAACTCCACGTCGGACAAATCCAGCTCAAACTGGAAATCCAGGGTCTTGCCCGGGGTCCGCAGGATGGGTCTTACATCGATCAGCATAACATACCTCGCAATGACACGGTTAGTATTATAAAGGCTGGCGGTCCCGTTGTCAAACATTTTTTTCAAATTTCCGCCAGTTTTTTCACCGGTCCCTCTCCCGGTCCAGATGCATCCTATCCAGGTCGATGCCAAAGATGGCATTCCGGAAGCCCTTCTGCAGAACTTCGGCCGTGGTGATCTGGTAGCTGTCCTTGGGCCAGCGCTCCGCCCAGCCCTGGCGAAGCATCCCCGCCAAACGCCCGCAGAGGGGGTCCGGCTGGTCCAGCAGCATGGGCGAGAGGAAGCTGACGATGACCTGCTTCTCCTCTACCCGGACGGCGCTGCGGTTCCAGAAGGCCAGACGCTTCCAGGCCGACTCCAGGGCGTCCAGGATGTCATTTGCCAGCGCCTCCAGGGCTGTCAGGTCTCCCTCCGTCTCCGCCACCGCCCGGGCGTACAGCGGGCCGAAGCGCTCCTGATATTCCCGCAGGGCCTTGGCGTATTCGTTCCGCTGGAACCGGGGCAGCCAGTGCTTGGCCTCCCAGACAGCGGCGCACAGGTCATTGATCTTCATGGCTGTCCTCCCCACTGTCCTCCTCAGCCTCCGCCTCCGGCTCCTCGTCGGACCAGGTGCTGGGGTCGTCCTTGTGCTCCACGCCGAACTTGTAGGCCTTCCATTCCCGCCACAGCACCAGCGCCCCCACCACCGCGAACACGATGCCGCCAGCGATGCCGACAAAGGGCAGATCCGTCTCCCCGGCCATGACGCCGCGGAACAGCTTCCAGGCCAGATAGACGAGATACCCGCCGGCCAGTACCATGAAATAGTTGACTCTGCCAGTCTGCTTGTTGTTGCTGCTCATGGAAAAGCGTCTCCTTATCAACTCAAAATATTCCCGCCGCCCTTTACAAGCGGGCATCAAACGGGTATGATAATGCCAAATCGGAACTTGCCACAGGAGGGTCATCATGCGGGAATTCACCATTGGGAAAAACGACGCCGGGCAGCGGCTGGACCGCTTCGTGTCCAAGAACCTGCCCCTGCTGCCCCCTGCCCTGCTGCAGAAATACATCCGCCTCAAGCGCATCAAGGTCAACGGCAAGGGCTCCAAGCGGGACCAGCGTCTCAATGCCGGCGATGTTTTACAATTATATATCAATGATGAGTTCTTTGACAAGCCCAATGAGGAAAATCTCTTTTTGACAGTCTTCAAGCCCCAGCTGACCATCGTCTACGAGGACGAGAATCTGCTGCTGGTGGACAAGCGCCCCGGCCTGGTGGTCCACGCCGACGAGACGGAGAAGGTCAACACCCTCATCAACCACATCCAGGCCTACCTGTACCAGAAAAAAGAGTGGAATCCCAAGCGGGAGAACGCCTTCGCTCCGGCCCTGTGCAACCGCATTGACCGGAACACCGGCGGCATCGTCATCGCCGCCAAGA
>CAYWYW010000160.1:0-3198 GCA_964462715.1 uncultured Oscillibacter sp. | reverse complement strand
GTCCGTCAGGCTGGCGGTGGGTTCGTCCAGAATCAGCAGCCGGCAGTCGGTCATCATCGCCCGGACGATCTCCAGCTCTGTCCGCTGGGGCGGAGACAGCTCCGCCGCCGTCTTTTTCAAATCAAGGTCAATGTCAAGGCCCTCCATAGTCTGCCGCACCCGGCGCTCCATGGCGGCCCAGTCCACCCGCCCCAGCCGGGCGGAGTACTCCAGACCCAGATAGCAGTTTTCGATGCCGTTGAACGTTGGGATCAGGGTCCGGTCCTGGTGGATGACCCGGATGCCCAGTGCCCGGCTGTCCGCGGGAGATGAGACGGTCACCGGCTCCCCATTCCACAAAAGGCGGCCCTCCCGGAGCTGGTAGACCCCGGTCAGCAGCTTGATGAGGGTGGATTTTCCCGCGCCGTTTTCCCCCACCAGGCCGTGAATTTCCCCGACATCCAGCTGGAAATTGATATCACGCAGGGCGTAGATGCCATTAAATTTCTTGCTGACGTGTTCCGTTTGCAGCAGCATGGCGGGCCTCCTTTTCCGGATACTCAGACGCCTGTGTTACTTGATGAAATCAGCCGCGTTGTCGGCGGTGATGAGGGTGGCCTGGGCGTACTTCTCACCGGTCTCGATGGTCTCACCGGCGAACAGTTTGCCCAGGTCCTCCACCACGATGTCCACCATGCCCTGGAAGTTCTGGGCCACGGTGGCCTTCAGGTTGGTGCCCTCCTGAATCAGGGAGACAGCCTGCTCGTTGCCGTCCACGCCGACGATGAGGATCTCGTCACGGCCGGCCTCCTGGCAGGCCTGGGTGCCGCCGATGGCGGGCTCATCCCATGCGCAGAGGATGGCGGTGATGGAGCCCTTGTCGGGGTTGGCCAGCAGCAGGTTCTGGACGATATCCTGGGCGTCGTTGATGGGCTGCTCAGCGGGAACGTGCTGCTCGGTGATGAGGGTCAGCTTGTCGCTGGCAGCAATCAACTCATCGAAGGCCTCGCAGCGCTTCACCACGCCGGGATGGGGCCGGTGGGTCAGCGTGATGACGGTACCCTCGCCGCCCATCAGGTCGTCAAAGAGGTAGCCGGCGATCAGCTGGCCCATCTGGTGGTTGTCGCTGGTGGCGTTGACCTGCATGCCGTCGATGTAGCCGCTGTCCACACCGAAGACCAGGATGCCCGCGTCCATGGCCTCCCGGAGCTGGTTCTCCAGCTGAGTGGGGTCGGCGCTGACCAGCACGATGGCGTCGGTGCCGGAGGCAGTGACGTTCTCAATGCGGTTTGCCAGCTCGGCGAAGTCGTTGGCGGTGTCGATGACGTTGACCTGGGCACCCTGGGCAGTGAGGTCGGTCTCCAGGTAGCCCACCATCTGGTTGGTGGTGACGGAGGCCATGTAGGGGGTCATGACAGAGACGGTCTTACCAGCAAAGGGGCCGGTGGGCTCTTCCTCCACAGCGGGCTGTTCCGCCGGAGTTGAGGTTTCAGACGACGTGCCGCCGCAGGCGGGCAGGGACAGGACCAGTACCAGGGCGGTCAGCAGAGAGACAAACTTTTTCATATCAGGTTCCTCCTTGTATTGCTTAATGATTGCTTTTATGCCAGACGCACGGCGTCTTTCATATGTTTCACATAGTCCGCCACGTAGGGGACGGCCTCCCGCCCGTGCTGGGCGATGAGCTTGACGATGGCGCTGCCCACGATGGCACCGTCGGAGAGGCCCGCCATCTTTTTCGCCTGCTCCGGGGTAGAGATGCCGAAGCCCACGGCGCAAGGCAGGTCGGAGCTGGCCCGGATGAGCTGCACCATGGCGCCGATATCGGTGGTGATCTCGCTGCGGACGCCGGTAACGCCCAATGAGGATACCACATAGATAAAGCCGTTGGCCTCCTTCGCCACCGTGGCGATGCGGTCCTCGGAGGTGGGCGCCACCATAGAGATCAGGTCCACGCCGTACCGTTTACAGATGGGGTCGAACTCGTCTTTCTCCTCATAGGGGATGTCCGGCAGGATCAAGCCGTCGATGCCGATTTCCTTGCAGGTGGAGATGAACTTCTCGGAGCCATAGGAGAACACTACGTTGGCGTAGGTCATAAACACCATGGGGATGGTGACATCCTGCCGCAGGTCCCGCACCAGGTCGAAGATTTTGTCGGTGGTGGCTCCGGCGGAAAGCGCCCGGACGTTGGCCGCCTGAATGACGGGGCCTTCAGCGGTGGGGTCGGAGAAGGGGATGCCCAGCTCGATCAGGTCAGCTCCAGCCTCTGCCATAGCCCGAACCACCTTGGCGGTGGTCCCCAGGTCCGGGTCTCCGCAGGTGACGAATGGGATAAACGCCTTGCCATTCGCAAAAGCCTTTGCAATGTTACTCATGAAGATCCTCCCCTCTGTACCGGGCGATGGCGGCGCAGTCCTTGTCGCCCCGGCCGGAGATATTGACAACGATGATCTGATCCTTGCCCATGGTGGGGGCCAGCTTTCTGGCGTAGGCCAGAGCATGGGCGGACTCGATGGCAGGTATGATGCCCTCCATCCGGGAGAGGTACTCGAAGGCCTCCACCGCCTCCCCGTCGGTGACGGGCACGTACTCCGCCCGGCCGATGTCGTGGAGATGGGCATGCTCCGGTCCGATGCCGGGGTAATCAAGGCCGGCAGAGATGGAATACACCGGGGCGATCTGGCCGAACTGGTCCTGACAGAAGTAGCTCTTCATGCCGTGGAAAATGCCCAGCCGTCCTGTGGCGATGGTGGCTGCCGTCTCGGCAGTATCCACGCCCCGGCCCGCCGCCTCGCAGCCGATGAGGCGGACGGAGGGATCGTCGATGAAGTGATAGAAGGCGCCGATGGCATTGGAGCCGCCGCCCACACAGGCGATGACGGCATCGGGGAGCTTCCTCTCCTTCTCCATCAGCTGCTCCTTGATCTCCCTGGAGATGACGGACTGGAAGTCCCGGACCATGGTAGGGAACGGATGGGGACCCATGACGGAACCCAGGCAGTAGTGGGTATCGGAAATGCGGTTGGTCCACTCCCGGAAGGCGGCGGAGCAGGCGTCCTTCAGGGTGCCGGTGCCGGTGGTGACGGGGATGACCTCCGCCCCCAGCAGCCGCATCCGGTAGACGTTTAATGCCTGGCGTTTCGTATCCTCCTCCCCCATGAACACCACGCACTCCATGCCCATCAGGGCGGCGGCGGTGGCGGTGGCCACGCCGTG
>CAYWYW010000159.1:0-3228 GCA_964462715.1 uncultured Oscillibacter sp. | reverse complement strand
TCAAAGAGGTGGATCAGATAGAACCAGACCTCCCGCATCCGCTGGGCGGCGGTGCCCACCTGGCCATAAAAGGCCTGGTACTCCCGGTACAGGTCCTGCATGAAGGCCCGCAGCTCCTCCCGGGTGGCGGCGGGTCCGCCACGGAGCTTCCGCAGCAGCGCCGGGTCCGCCACGGCGCCCCGGCCGATCATCACCGCTTCCACACCGGGAAACCGTGTCTCAAGACTGTGCACTTCCTCCACGGTCCGCAGGTCGCCGTTATAGCAGACCGGGTTGCGGCTGTTCTCCAGCGCCCGCCCAAACTCCTCCAGGTGGACCGGCCCCCGGTACTTTTCCTTCTGCACCCGGGCGTGGATGGTGAGGCAGGCAATGGGATAGCGGTTATAGATCTCCAGCAGCTGCTCAAACTCCGCCGGGTCGGAGATGCCCAGCCGGGTCTTGACGGACACCGGCAGCTTCACCTGAGAAAATACCTCCTCAAAGAAGCGGTCCAATTCCTCAGGCTTTGCCAGGAATCCGGCGCCCTTTCCCTTGGCGGTGACAGTCCCCGAGGGGCAGCCCAGGTTCAGATTCACCTCGGTATAGCCCAGGTCTCCCAGTACCTCCGTTGCCCACAGAAAATCCGGCGCCTTACAGCTCATGACCTGGGGCACTGAGGGCATATCCCGGTTCTGGGCAGGGTCCAGTTCCCGGAAGTCCCGGGCCGTCACCACATGGTGGTCCGTAGGAGAGAAAAAGGGAATGAAGCAGCGGTCGGCACCGCCGAAGTGCCGGTGCCACACCCGGCGGAACACCACCTTGGTAATGCCGTCCAGAGGTGCAAGATCGTATCTCCGGATCATTTCAGCTTCTCATCCCACTCCGCCTGGCGGAAGCCCGTCAGCACGAAGCCCTCCCCCACCAGAATAGGCCGCTTCACCAGCATCCCGTCCGTAGCCAGCAGCGCCAGCTGCTCCTCCTCGGTCATAGTGGGCAGCTTGTCCTTCAAATTCAGCGCCTTATATTGCAGACCGCTGGTGTTGAAAAACTTCTTCAGCGGCAGGCCGCTGGCCTTCCACCAGGCCGTCAGCTCCTCCAGAGTGGGGTTCTCCAGCTTGATATCCCGGAGCTCATAGGCAACGCCGCTGGCGTCCAGGTACGCCTTTGCCTTCTGGCAGGTGGTACATTTAGGATAGCATAGAAATAACATACAGGTTTCCTCCTTGATATTTTTATGTAAACAAATTCAACTGCTGGCCGGCCTGCCGGTCCTGGAATTCCGTGAGATACGCCATAGCTTTCTCCGGCTCCCAGATGACGCCCCGGGCTTCACACGCTGTCCGAAAAATCTTCCACAGGGCTGCGTGATTGGGACTGGGACATTGGTAGCTGTCACCGAATCGTCGAATATATTGGTCTTTCAGGCCAGGAAAATGCTGATCCAGCTGCTGATAAAAGTACTGCCGGTCACCGTCCCGCAGGGTGACGCCAAAACCGAAGTTCACGATGACCTCCGCCCCTGCCGCGAAGCAGTAGTCCAACAGGCCCCGGAGATTCTCCTCCGTGTCATTGAGGAAGGGCAAAATGGGGCACAGCCACACGCCGGTGTGGATGCCGTTTTCCCGCATGGTCCGCAGCATCTCAAAGCGCTTCCGAGTGGTGCAGACATGGGGTTCCAGAATGCGGCACAGGCCCTCATCGAAGGTGGTAAAAGTGGTGCACACCACCGCCTTTGTTTTTTCATTGATGCGTTTCAGCACATCCAGGTCCCGCAGAATCAGGTCCGACTTGGTGAGAATGGACACGCCGAAGTCATAGCGGTCAATGAGCTCCAGACACCGCCGGGTCAGCCGCAGTTCCTTCTCCAACGGCAGATAGGGGTCGCACATGGAGCCGGTGCCGATCATGCACCGCCGCCGCTTTTTTCGGAGGGCCTCCTCTAGCAGCTCCGGGGCGTTGGCCTTCACCGCCACATCCTCGAAGGGGTGGTCCATCTGGTAGCAGGTACTGCGGGAGTCGCAGTAAATGCAGCCGTGAGTACAGCCCCGGTAGAGGTTCATGCCGTTCCGGGGAGAGAGAATGCTCTTGGCCTGAATGGTATGCACGCCGCTCCGCCTCCTCTCCCAATATATCGCCAGTATAGCAAAAATCAGGGCAGCGGACAAGCCCTGGAAACAGGAAAAGCCCCGGAGCGTTACGCTCCGGGGCACGGCTCAATGGCCCTTGTGCTTCTCCCGCCGTTTTTCCCGGCGCAGGGCAAACTGCCGGTCCGCTTCCGCCTCCCGTTCTTCCCGGGAGGCCTTTTTGCGGGCCTCCTTCCCCTGCTCCCGCTGAAGCTGCAGCGCCTGCTGGGCTTTGGTACCGATCCCAGCGCTTTGCAGCGACTTTTGAATCTGCCGCTGCATCCGTTTGGGATTGATCCGCCGCTCCTCTGTCGCTGCCGCCTCCATGGAGGGGCTGAATGACAGATGCCGCCAATGTTCCATCAGAAGGGCGTAGACCTCATAGTCCTTCGGCTCGGCGCCGAAGGTGATCTTGCAGACCTGATAGGTCCGCCCCTCTCTCCGCTCATAGATCCCAACCCAAAAGGGGTCTTCAAACAATACGGTCAACTCTGCGTATCCCTGTTCCATGTGCGTGTCCTCCTTAAAAAAGCATCCGGAGAACGGACAACCAAGGAGGCAGGTTACTGATATCCGCATTCGGTAGCGGATACGCCCGGACTACCAACCGGGCCGTGTTTTTATCTCCGCGCTTTCATCATACCGGGGCAATTCCTCATCGTCAAGAAAAACCGCCGGACTTCGGTCCGGCAGTTTCTTCTCAATAGGCGCTGATCTCCAGGGAGTCATCGTCCTGGCCCTTTTCGATGGCCCGGATCTCCACAAAATACTTCAGGGTGGGGTTCACCTCCACCTGGACCCGGTCGCCCACCTGATGGCCCATCAGGGCCTTCCCCACTGGGGACTCCTTGCTGATGAGGCCCTTCAGGGCGTCCTGCCGCAGGGTGGTGACGATCCGGATGGTCATTTCCTTCTTCACCATCTCATTGAAAATAGTCACCTTGTCAAACAGGCCCACGGTGTCCGCCTGCCCCTTTACCTCGATGACCTTGGCAGTGCGGATCATCCGCTCCAGATAGCGGATGCGGCTCTCGTTACGGTTCTTGGCCTGTTTGGCACACTTATATTCAAAGTTCTCGCTGAGGTCGCCGAAAGCCCGGGCGGTCTGGACCTCCTCGATCAGCTG
>CAYWYW010000158.1:0-3280 GCA_964462715.1 uncultured Oscillibacter sp. | reverse complement strand
TGGCGGCTGGCGTGCCTGGACTCATCAAAGGACACGGCCTGGCGGTTGGTGGTGAAGACCGCGCTGATGCCCGCGCCGCTTTCGCAGACGGCCTCGGTGTCCTCAGTGACACCGCCCACGATGGCCACCACGGGGACGCCATGGCGCTGGGCCCGCCGGCCCACGCCGCTGAGGACCTTGCCCCGGATGCTCTGGCTGTCCAGGCGGCCCTCGCCGGTGAAGACCATGTCGCAGCCCTCCAGCATGTCGTCAAAGCCCACCAGGTCCAGCACCGCTTCGATGCCCGGCCGCAGCTCCGCCTGGAAAAAGGCTACCATGCCGGCGCCGAAGGCGCCTGCCGCTCCGGCGCCGGGGATATCCGCCACCCGGCGGCCCAGCTTCCGGCGGATGGTCTCATCCAACGCCGCCAGCTGGCGGTCCAGAAAGACTACGGTCTCCGGATCGGCGCCCTTTTGGGGAGCGAACACGCAAGCCGCGCCGGTGGGACCGTGCATAGGATTGTCAATGTCGCACATGGCGGTGAGCTGTACGCCCTGCAAAAAGGCGGCGCCGCTCAGGTCGATGCTCTGGATATCAGCCAGGGTTTCTCCCACAGGAACAAAGGAGTGGCCGTCCTGATCCACAAACCGGACGCCCAGGGCGGCGGCGCAGCCGCAGCCGCCGTCGTTGGTGCAGCTGCCGCCCAGCCCCAGCAGAATTTTCCGGTTGCCGTGTTCGGCTGCGTGACGGATCAGCTGTCCCACGCCATAGGTGCTGGCCTTCCGGGGGTCCTTCCGGTTCCCCACCAGGGGCAGGCCCGCGGCGGCTGCCATTTCGATCACCGCCTGACCGCCGGGAAGCTGCAGGTAGGAGGCGTCTGTGGGCTCTCCGAAGGGGCCGCGGACCGTGACGGTGACCAGCTCACCGCCGCAGGCCTTCTGGAAGCAGGCCGTGGTTCCCTCACCGCCGTCCGCTACGGGGACCTTGCAGAGCATGCAGTCCGGGAAAAACCGGGCCATGCTGGCTTCTGCGATGGAGCAGATCTCACTGCTGGAGAGGGACCCCTTGAACGAGTCCGAGATGATGATGCATTTTTTCATGGGCGCTTACGGATTGACCACGTTCTGAGGAGCGCCGTTCAGGAAGGAGCGGACGTTTTCCGCCGTGCAGTCCATGATGCGCTGGCGGCTCTCTTTGGAGCCCCAGGACATGTGGGGCGTGATGATGCAATTCCTGGCCTTCAGCAGCGGATTGTCACCCCGAATGGGCTCGGTGGAGACCACATCCAGGCCCGCTGCCGCCACCTTCCCGGAGTTCAGAGCGTCTGCCAGATCCTGT
Organism: uncultured Oscillibacter sp.; assembly: GCA_964462715.1. GTDB lineage: Bacteria > Bacillota > Clostridia > Oscillospirales > Oscillospiraceae > Oscillibacter. The sequence continues at coordinate 1,963 of CAYWYW010000158.1, read as the reverse complement.
TCCACCACCATCTGGCCCCGGCTGTTGTTGATGATGATAACGCCGTCTTTCATTTTGGCAATGTTCTCTTTATTGATGATGCCTGTATTGAAGGGGAACAGGGGCATCTGCAGGCCCAGAACGTCAGACTGGGCAAACAGCTCATCCAGTGTTACATATTCCACCCCCAGGGCATGGCCCGCCTCGGTCTCTCTGGCATCATAGGCGATGACCCGCATTCCCAGTGCCTTGGCGATCTCGGCGGTGTGGATGCCAATGTTGCCGCAGCCCAGCAGACCGTATGTTTTGCCGGCCAGCTCAATCAGGGGATAGTTCCAATAGCACCAGTCCGCACAGGTCTCCCACTTGCCTTCGTGCACCGTCTGGTCGTGGTGGCCGATGTGGTGGCAGACCTCCAGCAGCAGGGCGATGGCGAACTGGCTGACGGAGCGGGTGCCGTAGACGGGGACGTTGGAGACGGGGATGCCCCGCTCTTTGGCGTATGCAATGTCTACCACATTGTAGCCGGTGGCCAGCACCGCCACGTACCGGATGGAGGGACAGGCGTCGAACACCCGGCGGGAAATGGGCGTTTTGTTGGTGATGACCACCTCCGCATCGCCAATGCGGGCAATGATCTCCGATTCGTCGGTGAGGCTGGTGCGTTCGTATACCGTCAGCTCGCCCAGGGCTTCCAGGGCGCTCCAGCTCAGATCGCCGGGGTTTTCCGTGTAGCCGTCCAGAATCACGATCTTCATTTCAGAGGACCTCCTTTGGCGCGGCTTGATGCCGCTGTTTCTGATGAGATTATAACAAATACGATATTGTGATTTTTATAAATATTTAATATAATAATTATAAAAATAACAATGAAGGGGCTTATGCGGATCACGCAGCAGGAGGCACAGAACATCGTGGATGAGATGAAGGCCTCCATTCACCGGGATATCAATATCATGGACAGCAGCGGCACCATCCTGGCCAGTACCAATCCGGCCCGCCGGGGGCAGGTCCATCAGGGCGCCCTGCGGATCATCCGGGAGGGACTTCCCTCACTGACGATCTGGAAGGACGAGCCTGAGAAGGGTGTGCAGTGCGGCATCAACCTGCCGGTGGCGGTCAAGGGGCAGCTGGAGGGTGTGATCGGTATTACGGGAGACCCCCGGGAGGTCTCCGTATTCGGCGAAGTGATCCAGCGTATGACGGAAATCATGCTGGAGAGCATGTATCAGCGGGACCAGTCCGACCTGCTGGAACGGGCCCGGGGATTGTTTGTGGAGAACTGGCTGTTTTCCGAAGCACCGGACTGGTCGGAGCTGGAGCTGCGGGGACGGCTGCTGGGGTTGGATATCAGCGCTCCCTATACCGTGGCGCTTCTCGAGCCTGTGGGACGGGACCGGGCGGAGCACCCGGAGGAGATGCGCAGCAGCTTGCTGCTGCAAATGATCCGGGATCATTTCCAGGAGAGCGGCGGCCACTTCTGCGCGGTGATCCGCAGTAAAATCATCGTACTGCTGTGCAGGACAGACCGGAGCCAGGCCTTTGAAAAGCTCCAGCGAATCTGCCAGGATATCAAAAGCTATCAGGGTCTGCGGGTCGCCGCAGGCATCAGCGATGTCTCCATGGGAGCGGAGGACCTGCGCCGCTGCTATCTGGAGGCCCGCACGGCCAATGCCGTGGCGGTACAGTACCCGGAGGGGCGGGTGCTGTTTTACGACCAGGTGTCCCTGGAATTTATTCTTCAAAGCATTCCGCCATCCATCAAGCAGGACATCCACGGCCTGGTATTTTCCTTCTGCACCCCCCAGGAGGAGAGGGAATTCGCCCAGATCATCCGCCTGTATTTCGACCAGCAGGGGGACATTCAGCGGTGTGCGGACACGCTGTTTATTCACCGCAATACCTTCCAGTACCGTATGGACCGGCTGAAAAAGAAAACCGGCTATGACCTGCGGGTGCCCAAGGACGGGCTGCTGCTCTATCT
>CAYWYW010000157.1:0-3393 GCA_964462715.1 uncultured Oscillibacter sp. | reverse complement strand
AAAGCTCCATCGTTATCCGTGTCATGCTGAACTCGTTTACGCCACAAGGGCGTTTACCTTAAGGAAATTATTTAACGCGCCACTCGCGTGCCTAGAGCATCAGCATCCCACCAGCGGTTGTAAAGACCTATCAATGGGATTCCGAATCAAGTTCGGAATGACAACCACTTCTGTGTCATGCTGAACTTGTTTCAGCATCCCTCCTGCGGGTGTAAAGACCTATCAGTGGGATTCCGAATCAAGTTCGGAATGACAACCACTTGTGTCATGCTGATTTTCAGGCTGTAACATAACAGTTTACGAAACATAATATACTATCTTACACACTGTAACATATTATCTTACAAATCATAGTAAGTTATCTTACGAACCGTGGCATACTGGCTTACGGTGTGGAAACCTTTAGTAATAGGGAGTAGACTCTAGCTAGAGTGTGCAGTCAATGTAGGTAGAGTTTTTAGAAAATCTAGTTAGGAGAGACCGTACACTTAGTTATAAGATTTTTCTGTACGGAAAGGAAAGGATGCTGACACATTTTGAATTTGTCAACATCAATATATTACCACGATTCTGCTGGTTTGTCAAAAATGAGATAACTTAGAACAAGTTAGGCAATATGTTAAATCTTACAAAAAAACTCTGAATCATTTTAAACATTTACCAAAGACAGAAGCAGTTTCATTATCAAGAATCAGTTTTTTTCTTTCAACCTCAACACTTCCCTGTCAGTAACTTTGTCATCGGCAGTAAGTTCCGAACACAACAATGGGCTGGAAGGATTTTGTTTTGTTCGCGACGGAGAATTATAGTTATTGATAGCGTAGCAATATGCGCAGTTATGCAAGCAGGTGTTATACGCACCAACATCAATACTTTTTGCGCAGCCACATTCTTTTCGCTGATTTTTGTCTTTTTCGTGGACGAATTCTCTTTTGCAGATACGGTTTATCAGTTCGCCATCTATGCAGTGTCCGTGTGGAATTCCGATATCATCAAGATTTAGTTTTTCCGAGCACGATTCAATAAGAAGACCGTATTTTTGAGCAATCGCCTTGAGTTTTTCTGCAAGACTTTTCATCTGCCTTTCGTTCAGTTCAATAATCTGTCCGTCGGCAAGCCTGTTTTTGATTTTGGGATAGCAATCAACAAAACTGATTATGACTTTGTCAGTATAATTGTGCAGTTTTTCTGCAATCCAGGCAAAATATTTTATGTGATATTCCATATTGTACTTTTCGGTCAGAATTATGGGGTCATACCTCCAGATAACTTTTTCCTTGCCAATTTGTTCCGAAAGCCTTATGAATTTTTTGATTATCTCTTTTTTGAAAGGGACATTCTTTTCTATATCTTGTGCGTAGGATGTAATTGTAAACTGAAAATAGTATTTGTAGCCTAAATTGTCCAGCCTTTTTAAATTCGAAATAAAATCATCAGACGGATTTTTTGTCCAGAAAACAAAACATTCGACATTTTGCGGAGAAACAGAAATTTTTGACACCTGGTGAACATTCATCGGATTCCTGACCATAAAAAAACCTTCTTCGATTCTTTTATAAAACCAGTCAGAGAAAAAAGCCGGAATGTCAGTTCGCCGCGATGCACTGAGTATCATATAAAAAATTATTTTCCTGCATTATTTTGTTGATGGCTAATGTTCAGAAAGAAGGTGCGTAATTTCATCACAATGCATCATCCTCAAGCATCCCCGCAAACCGCTCTTCCTCGTCTTCCATCCGCGACTTAAACTCTAGATAATTTTCTGCATCCTGGGGAATACAAAACGGCTTCGTCCCGATTTTTGCATTTTTACCTGCAAAAGGCTTTAGTGTCCACTTTTTAGGTTCATCCTGTCCGTCCGTTCCGCCTTCATTCTGCGATGGATAAACAAAGAATCCGCTTTGTGCGTCCATTACATGAACATAGGCAATCATCTGCTGCAAATCGTCTGCCGGCGGATTGTGGTCATCAAATCTTTTGTACTTTGCATCAAGAATTTCGTCAGCAAGATGAGTTTTCCCAGTTCCCGGTGCACCGTGCAGGATAAGGTTGTGGTTCTCTAAAAGAAGTTCTTTGTACTCGGTAAGTTTTTCGTTTGTAATAGAGAGAGCTCCTTGGATTTCATTTAAAAATTTTCTAAAAATTGCATTTATTGCGCTTTTTCCAGTGATTTCAAATAATGTTCCAAACCATCCGCCTTTATCAAGTTTTGGAGCCTTTCCATGAAACAATTTATCGGTTTCCGAATTTAAACGTTTCAAATACAAAGTTCCTTCAGCTTCATCTTTTCCTGTAACATTTGAAACTTGATAAATTCTTAAATCATTTTGTCCACCATATCCATGAAAAGCAAAAAAATCTCCGATTTGCACTTCCTTGATATTCTTCCAAGCTTGTTTTGCGCCTTTTGAATTATCATCGACACCCCAGCCAATTTGCCAATATCCATTGTCGCTAAATTCTTTAAATTTATCTTCCTCTCCCCATTTTATTCCGCCTGACCAAAATCTTACATTTTTCTCCATCACTTCAATTCCTTCCAGCACTTTAATATTTTTCGATTAGACATTTGCTTGCTCCGGATCCGCTTGCTTCGACTTCGCTCAGCAACCAAAAAACAAGCTTTTCCGGGTTCTGGCTCTACTCCCTATTCTTATACGCTTTATCAATTGCTTTTATTTCTTTTCTCCAGCAACCTCATTTAAAAGTTTCATAAGTGAATTTTATTGTAAAAGAGGGATTTTTTTCTATAAGACAGAGCTTTGTAGTTTTATCAGTTTTTACGCTTATGGAATTTCTTATCGCTCTTTCAGCATTTTTTCTGCTTCTTCAAGCATACGCATTTCTGCTTCATCTTTGCGGTCTGCCATGTCGGCTTCATAAGCTTTTCGGCGTTTATCGAATTCAATATAAATTTCTTCAACTTTTGATTCCATCTGCTTGTTAGAACAATGCCCTTTATCTTCCAGCAATGGTAAACCGTGGTCAGTTATGAGTTTATCTACATTTTCTTCCCAGTAATGCATTGTTAAATCTTTCCGCATTTTCGCGCGAAGTTCTGCACTTTCCAAAAAGATTGTTACTATTCGGTTCAGTGAATCAAGTTCATCTTCCGTCAAATAATTTTTACTTGTGTAAATATCCTGCTTACGGACGATTTTCCCTTTCCAGTTTGTAAGGTTCATATTCGGTTTGGAACTGTCGGCACGACTCAAGATAAGTTCAGCAGCGGTCTGATGAGTTACGGCATAAATCAGTTTGTTTTGAGTTGCCGCAAAAAACATCTGCGTTGCCTTGTCTGTTGAATCATAATCAGAAGAAAGAGCAAACAAATCGCGGACTTTCTGATAAAAGCGTTTTTCGCTTGCACGGATATCACGGATTCGTTCAAGA
>CAYWYW010000156.1:0-3406 GCA_964462715.1 uncultured Oscillibacter sp. | reverse complement strand
GGCAGTTGTGACTGAACAGGGCGTCGCACTTGACGCCTGTTCTTTATCCCGCTTCACGTCGTCGCCAGCTCCATATCCCTCGTTTCCGCCCCAAACGGGCGAAAACTCGCTCATTTCGCTGCTCCTCCTTTTCCCACCGAACCCGCTTCGCTGGGCTTCGGCGGGAGCCCTATATTGTCCTCCGCAGGTCGTTGGAAAACGGCCCAAATCCGCCCAAACAGAGTTGGGCGGTGTCTGTTCCCGCAGCGTTCGCCAAAGCCCCACACAGCGGCTCACAGGGGCGAACACGGCCTTGTTTTTCGTAACTCCTCTGCTACCCGCTGCCGCTCCGTGACTTCCTCCAGTTTCACCATCTGCCGCTCGTAGGAATGGTCGACAGCTTTCTGAATCGGCAGGATAGTGTAGGAGTTATTGCCGTTCCACTTCATTCCCCGGCTGTCGGTGTAGCTGGTGTGCTCTTTTGAGATAAACTGTCTGTTCACCAGTTCGGCGATGTGCTTCATCACCGTGTTCACGGCCAGCTCCACAGCGGTGGAGATGGTGTTGTAACTGGGATGGCACTGATGGCTGCTGCGGTCTTCGCAGTAGAGCAGGTAGGCGTAGACAGTGATCGCGCCATGCCCTAGGTCCAGGGAAAAGATTTCGTTGGGAAGGGAGAAAAACTTTCCTGCGCGCTTGTGCGTGAACACTGGAATCATCTGCGGCGAGATCAGATTTCGCTTGACCAGAGCATCTATCTGCTTTTGCGCCATGTCTGGACTCATGTGGAGCAGCGCTGCAATCTCGCTTGCACTCGGCACGGCATCACCCTTATGGTGGCTGTTGAGATAGCAGAGATAGGCGAGGATACTGAAGGCGGGAGGCCGAAGCTTCAGTCCCCAGATTTCGTTGGGCAGCGAGAACCGATACGCTCTTGCGTCTCTCTGATAAGTGAGCGCAGTCATTTGCGGACACCTCCTTCCGTGTGCTTGGTGACCCATTGGATGAACGCCTCCTTGGGGACTACCATCCTGCTGCCGACATTCAGCACCGGGAAGTCCGGCTCATGCATCAGCTCATAGCTGGTGGAGGACGATACCCCCAGCACCTTCGCCACCATGTCGGCGTTGAGGAACAGAGGAAGATCGTCGTAGGAGTTGTACTGTGATTGTTTCATTTTCGATTTCTCCTTTGCAGAAAGTAAGGGCATCAGCGGTGCCGCTGATGCCCTCCTGCTTGTATTGTGTCGGAGATTTTGATAAGATTATAAAAAGTCGGGACGAATTATTTTTCAGGGGGGACAATTTATTTCGGAGGAGGGAAGCGCATGGACGGGGATATCGTTTTCTATATCCATGGGGATACGATCGAGTACGGTGGGGAATTATTATCCGCCGGCGAACTGACAGCGGACATTTTGAACCTGTCACTGAAGGACTATCAGGGCATCCAGAAAAACGTCCGGCGCATGAACGACCTTGCGGAGCAGTACGAGCGAACCCAGGACCGGGAATTTTGGTGGAAGCTCAACCACCAGTTCATAGCTCTGCGTAAGCGGATGATGAAGTTCCGGGTGTTTCAGATCCTGCTTCGGGATGACAGCAAATTTCTCAACGAGGCTCAGCAGTATACCGAGTTCCGCTCCCTGCTACCGGAAGAAGATTTGGACTATGAGGATTTTTCCATAGATCAATGGGGAGACATGGAGGAGCAGGCGGAGACAACCGGCCAGATCCCGGTCCCGCTTCTGATTTACCCTGGCGGGCGGAAAACAAAGTGGCTCTATTATCGAAAGCAGATGAATCGCTACGAACGCTATCTGGGCGACGTCGCGTGCTTCAATCCTACCATCCATAACTTCATCCACTTTCTCATCTCCAAGCTGGAACACAACTCTCCGGAGAACTATGCCGCCTCCCTCTATCAGCTTTACAACGATGAGCGGCTGGTGGAGAAGCTGATCGTCAATCCCAGAAGCCTGGAGCAGCCGTTTTATCAGAAATATGACCACTGTGTTGTGAGCTATGTGCCGCGGGAGCTGCCGGACAAGCGCTTCGCTATTTGCCAGGAGCACACTACTGACAGCTTGCAGATGCTGCTGAAGGCGGATTACATGACGGCTCTGAACGCCGGACACAACATCCGCCAGTGTGCTGTCTGCAAAAAATATTTTATGGTGAAAGGTGGAGCCCATACTTTGTATTGTGAGGGAACCTGTCCTCATGCGCCGCAGTATACCTGCCGGCAGTTCGGCACCTACGAAGTGCAGAAAGAACTGGCCCGGGATGTGCCGAAGATCCAAGCGAAGCTCACTGCCTTTGAACGGATACGGAAGGATCAAAAGCGCGACATTATTACGGCGGAGGAAGCACGGCGGCTGAAGGATACGGTCCGGGATATGCTGTTTGATGCGCTCAATGAGGCGGATGTCTCCAACGAGGACTTTGAACGATCCATCTCCAGTGAGAGGATTTACCCATACTGCGGTGTTACCCGGAAGACGAAGCCCAGAGGACGCCCCCGGAAGGGCGGTGGGGGCGCATGAGCGACCAGGAATTGCTGGACCGAATCGCGCAGGGAGACCAGACCGCATTGACGGAACTGTGTGATAGCCATGCTGAATTGATTCGGAAACGTGCGCAGTGGATCGCCCGGCAATACAACTGCCTGCGCTCAAGTAATCGGGGAGGGTGGAGCGACTACACGAAAGAAACGCTCTCCGAACTGGAGAGCGTTGGGATGCTGACGCTGATCGAATGCGCCAGGAATGGAGGTTACGATAGCACCAAAGGGACCTTCGGAACCTACATCGTGCCATTTCTGGACGGAGCGATGCGGCGGCACCTGGAAGCCAGCATGGGGACTCTCTCACTGGACCGGGACAGCATGGGGCTGGTACGCAAGGCGCAGATGCTCTACCACAGGGACGGGAAGGAGATGAGCGAAATTGCAGAGGAGTTGGGCGTCTCTTTAGCGGAAGTAGCCAGGGCGGTAGCCTATCCCACGCATTTCTTCTCGGTCTATGACTTGCCGATTCCGGAGGAGGACGGAGATATATTTGAGTATCTCCAGAGCCACCGACTGTCGGTATCTGCTGAGGAGATCGTCCTTCGGGCACTTACTATGGAGTCTCTGCATGAGCAGTTCCAAAGCCTGTCCAAACGGGAACAGGATATTCTGGGCAGGAGCTTCGGCGTTTTTGGTTACATAAAAACGGACCTGCGGGAAATCGCCATCCGAAACAGGCTCCGGGAAGACGGCGTGGAAAAGGCAAAAAAGCAGGCGCTGAAAAAACTGCGGGAACGGTGCTTGGACAGCACGGCATGGAGGCTCCACCGAGCCAGCCGCATGGTGGATCGTGCGATTTCGTTGGTAACCGTTAAATCTCCCGGCGTATAAAAATCATGCCCTCCCGGCTTGTACACTG
>CAYWYW010000155.1:0-3410 GCA_964462715.1 uncultured Oscillibacter sp. | reverse complement strand
ATTTTTGCGTTGTAGTTTTCAGAAAAAGTCCTTGACAAACATTAGCAAGATTTATGAAGTTATCATACCATACAGGGCCGCTATCTGCAAGGAAGCCGGGCAGCCAAATCACCGAAGAATATTTCATCAATACTTAGGGTAAACGGGAGGTGTGCGACCCGGCATGGACAAACCCCTGCAAACGTGATATAGTGAATCAGGATTTTCAAGATTTCAGTCCGAAAGGATGCTATTCAAATGAAAAAGCAATCGCTTCTCCCCCTGCTGGCCCTGGTGGGGGGCATTGCAGCCTTCGTGCTGCGGCTGCTGCAGAACCGCACCGGCTTCGAGGCCGCCACCGGCCTGCCGGTCCCCGGCAACGTGCCCGGATTAGTACTGACCGCCCTGCTGGCGGTCCTGGCCCTTGCGTTCCTGCTGCTGGTCCGCCGCCTGCCCAGGGAGGCCGGCCCCGGTCCCGCCTTCCCGGCGGCCTTCGCCGCGGGGAACTCCGGACAAGTCTTCCTGCCGGTGGCAGGCGCCCTGCTGATGCTGCTGTCCGGTCTGGCGGACCTGGCCGAGGGCCTGGGGGGCGTCAATCTGCTGGTGCGGCTCCAGGCCGCCGCCGATCCCTACGGCGCCGTGGCGATGGAATCCGTCTCCGGCTTCGCGCCCAAAGCCCAGCTGCTGCTGGGGCTGCTGTCCCTGGTGTCCGGGGCTGCGGTGTTTCTGACAGCCGCCGCCTGCCGCAGAGGGAACCGGGAAGCTGCCAGTACCTTTCCGGGCACCCTCCTGCTTCTTCCCCCGGTAGCCCTGGTGGTGCGGCTGGTGCTGACCTACCGCCTGGACTCCATCAACCCCGCCCTGGAGGCATATTATGTCGAGCTGCTGGCCCTGGTGTTCCTGACCCTGGGCTTCTACCGGCTGTCCTCCTTCGCCTTCCAGTCCGGGCGGACCCGGCGGTTCGCCCTGTACGTCTGCGGAGCCGTGGGCCTGTGCATCGCCGCCCTGGCGGACGGCGGGCCGCACCTCTCCTCCCTGCTGCTGTACGCCGGCGGAGCGGCGGCCCTGCTGGGCTTTCTGTTGCTGCGTCTGGCCCACGCCCCCGGGGACTGCGAGGCCCATGATAGCACAGAAGATGCCTGAAAACCACCTGTTTTTCGACAGAAGCTGACGGGTTCCGGCGGTGAGGGTGCAGACTCTCCCGGTCACCGCAGGGAAGGGATCGTTTGAAAGGGGAACCGTTGCGGGTTCCCTTTTCTTTTTAATCAAACCCAGCGCATTGCGCTGGGTCCTTTTCGGCCATAGCCGAAAAGGGAAAGTCTTTCAAAAAATAGTCTGAAAGGCAAGCCTTACGGCCTGCCTTTCAGACTATTTTTTGGAAGATTGGATGAAAAGAAGTTTTGTCTCTTGCAATTATTAAGATACAGGAGAGTTGTTAACCAAAACAGTCTCAATTGTTACAAAAGTTTTAAATCTCAGTTTTTTATGTCAACGGTCTCTGCCCTACCGGAGCCCGGCGAAAAAGTCCGCCAGCACCGCCCGGCACTCCTCCGCCAGAATGCCCCCCACCAGGGCGGGCCGGTTGGGAAACGCCTCCATAAACAGGTTCGTCACCCCGCCGCAGGCCCCCATGGCCTCGTCCCGGGCGCCGTACCACACCCGGCGGACCCGGGCGTTGAGGATGGCCCCGGCGCACATAGGGCAGGGCTCCAGGGTCACATATAAGTCGCAGTCGTCCAACCGCCAGGTGCCAAGGGTCTGGTTGGCCTGGGCGATGGCCTCCATCTCCGCGTGGGAGGCGGTGGACTGCTTCTCCTCCCGGCGGTTTCGGCCCCGGCCCACCACCTGCCCCTCCCGGACGATGACGCAGCCCACAGGGACCTCTCCCGCGGCGGCGGCCTCCCTGGCCAGCGCCAGGGCCTGCTCCATATACCGTTCCTGCTCCGTCTGCATGATGTTCCCTCCCTGCCGTATGAAATCTGGCATATTTGTCCAAACTCTCCATACACCTGTAAGGTAGGAGGGACATTGCCATGAGTACTTCTTTTTCCAAAAAACGCCGCCCCGATCCGGAGCTGCTGGCCCTGCGTGCCGAATTGCAGGCGGCCCAGGACCAGCTGGCCCTGGCATACCGCCAGTTCAACCAGGCGGTAGACCCGGAGCTGGTGGAATCCTGCGTCTATCAGATCAGCGCCGACAAGGCCCGGTGCAATTACCTGATCCGCGCTATCAAGGCCCGCAGCCCGGAGGCTGACGCCCGCGGGGTCCCCGCCGCGGGCCAGAGGGGCGGGAACAAGCGGTATGGGGGCTGCGGAGACGAGGAGGACGACGCCGTATGGACCTGAATCAGAAAATCATCGCGGCTCTTCTGGTGGGCTTTTTCATCATCGCCCTGATTCGGGTATTCCGCACGCCCCTGCGGGTGGCCCTGAAGCTGCTGCTGAACACCCTGCTGGGGTTTCTGGCCCTGTGGGCGGTGAACCTGACGGTCGCCTGGACCGGCATCGCCCTGGGGCTGAACCTGCTGAACGCCCTGGTCATCGGCATCCTGGGCCTGCCGGGCTTCGTGCTGCTGCTGTTGGTGCAGTGGGTGTTGTAGTTACATAAGCGTGGAGGGAGGGATTCCCTCCGTTTTTTCTGCTCTATCCAGGAGTCTTTGCTCCAGTTTCAAAATCGAGTGCGAGTATTTGAGAGATATCAAGAGATATTCAAAGAAAACAAGAGATTTTCCTGTGCTAAATAAAAATCATGTTGACAGGGTACATCCGCCGTGGTATAAATAGTCTTGCTCCGATTTTAACCCGGAGCTCTTGATTTGTAAAGCAAATGCAAAATATATGTAACGGAGGAAACACCATGTCCACTTTTATGGCAAACAAGGCCAACATTGAGCGTAAGTGGTACATCCTGGACGCCGCCGGCAAGCCCCTGGGCAAGACCGCTGTCCGGGCTGCCGATCTGCTGCGCGGCAAAGGCAAAGTCACCTACACTCCCCACGCCGACTGCGGCGACAACGTCATCATTATCAACGCCGCCAAGGCTGTCCTGACCGGCAAGAAGGGTGAGCAGAAGTTCTATCGCCATCACTCCGGCTGGGTCGGCGGTCTGAAGGAGACCCCCTACCGCATCCTGATGCAGGAGAAGCCCGAGCTGGCCATGAAGGTCGCCGTCAAGGGTATGATGCCCAACAACGTCATCACCAAGGATTCTCTGAAGCGCCTGCACATCTATGCCGATGCCAACTATGAGCAGCAGGCTCAGAAGCCCGTCGTTCTGGAGTAAGGAGGAGTAAGAGCATGTATCAGTCTAAGAAGCCTTATCTGTATGGCACCGGCCGCCGGAAGTCCTCCGTGGCCCGCGTCCATCTGTTCCCCAACGGCACCGGCTCCATCACCATCAACGGCCGTGACATCGACGATTACTTCGGTCTG
>CAYWYW010000154.1:0-3462 GCA_964462715.1 uncultured Oscillibacter sp. | reverse complement strand
AGTACAGCTTGGCCCAGCAGTCCGCGCACTCAGGCCGGGCGTAGGCGTTGCAGGAACGGAATTTCTCCCTCAGCGCAGTGTTGGTGACGCCGTTCCAGATGTCGCCCAACTTGTAGTTCTCCTCGCCCACGAACTGATGGCATGGATACAGGTCACCCCAGGGGGTGACGGCCATGTACTCCGTGCCGGAACCGCAGCCAGAGATGCGCTTGTAGATGCAGGGGCCGCCGGTCAGGTCCAGCATATAGTGGTAGAAGGTAATGGGCTTGCCCTCCTTCTGCCGGCGGAGCATGTCCTTGGCCAGGATCTCATACTGGTCCTTGACGATCTCCAGATCGGCGGGAGTCAGGGCCGCCGGGTCGTCGGGAGCGCAGACCACCGGCTCCATGCTCAGCTCCGTAAAGCCCAGGTCCGCCATGTGGAATACATCCCTGGTGAAATCCGGGTTGGCATGGGTGAAGGTGCCCCGCATGTAGTAGTTCTTGCCGCCCCGGGCTTTCACCAGCTTCTGGAACTTGGGCACGATGCGGTCATAGCTGCCGTTGCCGGCGTAGTCCACCCGGGTGCGGTCGTTGATCTCCTTGCGGCCGTCCAGAGACAGCACCACGTTGCTCATCTCCCGGTTGGCAAAGTCGATGACGTCGTCGTCGATCAGCATACCGTTGGTGGTCAGGGTGAAGCGGAAGTTCTTGCCCCGTTCCTTCTCCACACTGCGGGCATATTCCACCAGCCGCTTCACCACATCCCAGTTCATCAGCGGCTCGCCGCCGAAGAAGTCCACCTCCAGATTGGTCCGGGTGCCGGAGTGGTCCATGAGGAAATCCAGGGCCTGCTTGCCAACCTCAAAGCTCATGAGGGCCCGGTCGCCGTGGTACTTGCCCTGGCTGGCAAAGCAGTAGGCGCAGTTCAAATTGCAGGTGTGAGCCACATGGAGGCACAGAGCCTTCACCACGTCGCCGGAGCGCTCCTTGAAGGTGCCTGCCATATCGGCGAAGGTGTCGGGGGTATAGAGCTTTCCGGCGTTCTTCAGGGCCTCCACGTCGGCAATACAGTCCCGCAGGTCCTGCTCCGTCACATCGGGACGCGCTCCGTATTTTTCCAGCATCGCCGCCACGATCTCGTCGGGACTGTGGTCCTGGAACATGGCAATGATGTCATAGGCCACCTCGTCCACCACATGGATGGAGCCGGAGCAGGAGTCCAGCACGATGTTGTAGCCGTTCAGCTGATACTGATGTACCATAATGTTTCTCCTTGTACAGAAAAAGTGCCGCCTTCACAGGCGGCAGCTTTTTGATTGCGGTTATCTTACTTCTCGCACTTCTGGTTGGCCACGCCGCAGCTGGTCTTGCAGGCAGACTGGCAGGAGGTCTGGCACTCGCCGCAGCCGCCGTTCTTGGCGCTCTCGCACAGGTTGCGGGTCTCAAGAGTCTTGATTCTTTCCATGATTCATATCTCCATTCTCATTGATTTTGTCTTTCAGCCGGGTGCCCGGACAGACATACCACGACCGTATTATCAGGAGAATTTTATCACAGGAAGCGCATAAAGTCAAGGCTTACAGCGCTTCCCCCTCCCCAATATACGTAAACCGCCGGTAAGTCACCCCGTCCCGGGTCACCATCTCGTTCCACATGGCCGCTGGACGCACCCAGATACCATGTTCGCCGTACAGCGCCCGGTAGACCACCATGGGCTCCAGGGTCTCCGAGTGGGTGGCCACATACAGGGCCTCGTATTCCTTTCCTTTGAAATGGCGGTATCTGCCGGGGCGGATCATCTCTTCCATAGCGTCTCCTTTCACAGCTCCCGCCGGCTCAAAGCGGCGTTGGTATAGGCTGGGTCATAGGTCACTTCTTCCCCGAACCACGCCGGCGGCTGAAAAGCCAGGGCCTCTGCCTCGCCGGGGAATTCCACCTCCGCCAGCATCAGCGGGGCGAAAGGCGGGTCAAAGACATCCAGTTCGATGGTGTAGGGGCCGCAGGGCAGCTCGTAGCGGTCCTTGGCGATGCGGTTTCCATCCGCCTTTTCCAGCAGATGGCGGTAGGCCTCCTCCGTCAGTGGGAACTCATGCTCCTCCCGGGTCAGAAGCCCTGGGCCTTTATAGGTCAGGAAATAGACCTCGTCCTTTCGCCGTATCCGCAGCACCGGCTCGGTGCAGAGGTAGGCCTGCTCGATCCGCCGTCTGGGATATCGGTCAAGGTCCTCCGGGAGCACAGTCACCAAAAATTTTCTTTCGATCTCCATGGAAATCACATCCTTCTTCTGCAGTATACCCCGAACCGGTTTAAAAGGCAATGTCCGCATTTGACGGGCCATCCCCCCTATGTTAAAATAGGTTCATCTATACAAAGGAGTGGTCCCATGGCCTCAACTGTCAGCATCATCGTTCCCGTTTACAACGCGGCCCACACCATCGGCCGCTGCATTGAGAGCATTTTGAATCAGCAATACACGGACTTCGAGCTGTTCTTGGTGGACGACGGCAGCCGGGACGGCTCCGGCATCATCTGCGACGCCTACGCCAAACGGGACAGCCGTATCCGGGTCATCCACAAGGAAAATTCCGGCGTCTCGGACACCCGGAACATGGCCCTTGACCTGGCTCAGGGCACCTATCTCCAATTCCTGGACAGCGATGACTGGATCACTCCCGACGCCACCAGCTCCCTGGTACGGGCCGCCCAGGCCAACCGGTGTGATCTGGTGATCGCCGACTTTTACCGGGTCATTGGAGAGCGGGTATCCCGCAAGGGGGACATTGAGGAGGACACTGTCCTCACCCGGGAGGAGTTTGCCGCCCACATGATGGAGAATCCGGCCGACTTCTACTACGGCGTTCTCTGGAACAAACTCTACCGTCGGGACATCGTGGAGGCCCATCACCTGCGGATGGACCCGGACATCAGCTGGTGCGAGGACTTCATGTTCAACCTGGAATATATCCGCTACGCGGAGCGGTTCTATGCCCTGCAGATCCCCATCTATTACTATGTAAAGACCAAGGGGTCTCTGGCCAATCAGAGCCTCACTATTGCCAAGACCGTCAAAATGAAGCTGATGGTCTTTGAGTATTACCAGCAGTTCTTCAAAACCGTTCTGGATGAGGAGGAATACCAGCGGTGCCGTCCCAAGGTCTACCGCTTTCTGGTGGACGCCGCTGGAGACGGTGCGGTACCACCCGCGGTCCTACCCAACTCCAAGAAGCTGGGAGCGGAGCGCAGCCGCGTAGCACCGGAGCTGCTGAGCGGCGACGGTCCCCTGCACAACGCCTACCGGGACCGGAAGCTGCTGGAGCAATACCTGGAAACAGCGGCTCTGAAAAACGACCTCTCTCTCCAGGACATCAGCCTGCTGTTGGCCCTGCGGGAGCTGAAAGCCCCCTGCACCCGGCGGGACCTGGCAGACTTCACGGGCCTTACGAGGGGGAGTCTGTCTTTCAGTCTCCAGCGGTTAGCCTCC
>CAYWYW010000153.1:0-3560 GCA_964462715.1 uncultured Oscillibacter sp. | reverse complement strand
CTTTTAAGGTGCGTATGGATGCAAGCATGATGGAAATGGTGGACAGCGTAAAGCAGTATGGTGTGCTGGTGCCTGCGCTGGTGCGCCCTAAACCAAATGGCGGCTATGAAATGATTGCCGGACACCGGCGAAGAATGGCCAGTGAACTGGCGGAGAAGTCGACACTAATCCCGCTTATGTGTTTGTATTGCGTTTTGTCTACGCATCAGCGACCCGATTTCCGATTGGAAGTCGGGTTTTTTATGCCTGTTTGGGGTTTGATTCTCGATCTGATATTTTTTTCAACTTTTTTTGAAAAACACTAATAATTTTGGCCTTCTCACGGCCTCGTTAGTAGAGGCACTTTTTCGGAGACACGAAAAATCTTCTACTGAACCTTGAAAACTGAACAGGCAAACATCAGATACATTCCAAAGCGGAGACGAAAGCCTCAGCCAAAGGTGTGATACGCCGAGACCCACCTGCTCGAAAGAGAGATTGCGGATAGCAAGGTGGATAGCGAATCCGGGTCACACCCAAATGCTTGGTTGCTCCAGGCATGGCGATGAAACGCTTTGGGACAATGATACTTCTCTACGGAGCTGGCGGAGAACCCGGCAGGGGTGAGATTCCCATGGACTCGACTCGCAATCGAGCGTCTGATGATTTCCTTTCCTGCACTTTGGAGACGGGGTCGAATGAAGTGCAGCGACCAAAGCACAGAACCAATTTCTGTGTTTTGGTGGGTCGCAAGATCAAATTCAAAGGAAAGGAGGACTGAAAATGTGTCAGGTAATTGCGATCACAAATCAAAAAGGGGGTGTTGGAAAAACGACTACGACCTTTCATCTTGGAACAAAGCTGGCGCAGGAGGGCAAGCGGGTTCTGCTGATCGATGCAGACCCGCAGGCTAGTCTGACCGCCTCATTCGGCATTCGGGATGCGGACACCTTGAACACCACGCTGACCAATGCGCTGCAGGCCATTGTGGAGGACGAGCCGATTGACCCTGCGATTGGCATTCGGACACACGAGGAGGGCGCGAAGCTGTTCCCGGCAAACATCGAGCTGGCATCCTTTGAAACCGCCATGATCAATGTCATGAGCCGGGAGTACATCATGCGAGAGTTCGTAAACACACACCGCCCCAACTTTGACTACATTCTGATCGACTGTATCTACTATGTCACCGGCACTGCCGAGGAAGCCGATGCCACCCGCTTTGTCCCCAACGAGGACGGTCACATCTGCATCAGGGGCATGGAGGATGATGCCTATATCTTCACAGAAGTCCAGACCGATGAAGGGTACACGCTTCTGAAGGACAGCATTCATATCACCATTACCGCTGACGGCAGAGGCGAATACTGCAACGCCTGCGGCATTGAACTGCTGACCGCCTCCGCCACCGTGGACGGCAACGCCGTGCAGATGGAAGAAGACGACAGCTCTGTTTCTGCCATCGTCCCGCTGACCGTTGTGAACACCAAGGGCTTTGACCTGCCCCAGACCGGCGACAACGGCGTTTGGATGTATGGCGTGATCGGCATTCTGGCTATGGCCGCTTCTGTCGGCACCATTGTCATCGTCTGCCGCAAGAAGAAACCTGCTGAAAACGAATAACTGACGATTGGGGGCTGTCCGCAAGGGCAGTCCCCGAAAGGGGGACGATATGAAGAAGAAAATCATGATTGGCGTGTCGATCCTTGTATTTCTGCTGGCTTTGGTCGGTACGCTTTACCCGGTGATCAGTGATTACTGGAACACCAGGCACCAATCCGAAGTGCAGGTGGAGTACGAAAAGCAGATGGAATCCATGGAGGATTCCGAGCTGACCGCCGCTTTGGAAGCTGCCAATGCCTATAATGCGGCACTTCGCCCGGTGAAGTACACCAAAGCGGCTTTGGATGCTGCGGCTGTCGGTTATGACGATTTGCTGAACCTCTATACCGGCGCAGCACAAAGTCGATATCCTTTGTCTGACGGTACAGTTTCACGGAATTGATCTTTGTAGTCAGTTCGTGCGGTAAATACCGCTTGTTTTTCTGCTTAACATCTGTTACTATAACCATGGCGATTGAGTTCCTTTCGTTAGACTTGGGTTGTGGTGACTTTATTCTAACAAACTCAATCGCCTTTTTCTATTCACTTGGTCTCACATCAATTGTAACGCTACATATAAAAATAGCGATTTCGTGTAGATTCTGTTGCGAATTAGAAGATTTAGTGCTATAATTCATATATCATGGGTATAATACTGCGGAGTGGAAAGATGGATAATGTAACGCTTGGCCTTTCATATAATGGCCTTTGGAAACTGTTGATTGACCGCAAATTAAAGAAGAAAGATTTACAGAATATGACTCATCTCAGTTCATCGGTAATTGCAAAAATGGGGCGGGACGAATCGGTTCATTTAGATACGATAGTTAAAATTTGTATTGCCCTTCAATGCAATATTTCGGATGTGGTTGAGCTCCAAAGGAGGGATACTTGACGCATGGCTGGTTTTACCAAAAAGGCAATTCGGGATTCGTTTGTGAAGCTGCTGAACGAGAGGCCTCTGAGCCAAATTACCATTCGGGATATTGTGGATGACTGCGGCGTGAACCGAAACACCTTTTATTACTATTATCAAGATCTGCCCCAATTGATAGAAAGCATTGTAAATGAGGATGCGGAGCGGATGATCCGGGAGCATCCAACGGTAGAATCGCTGGAGGATTGCATCAATGCCGCCCTCAGCTTTGCGTTGGAAAACCGGAAAGCGGTTATGCACATTTACCACTCCGTCAACCGGGATATCTACGAGCAGTATCAGTGGCGGGTATGCGAGCATGTGGTCACGATTTATGTGGACGGGATCTTGGCGGGAAGGCAGATTTCTGAGGAAGACCGAAAGGTAATCATAGATTACTTAAAATGCGTCTGCTTTGGTATTATCATTGGCTGGCTGGAAACAGGGATGCAGGAGGGAATTCAAACCCGATTCCAACGGATCTACGAATTGAAGCAGGGGGATCTGGAGCATCTCATTGACCGTTGTGAGAAAATGCGGTCATAGTCTTTAGGCAAACCTACCCGCTGTGTCTGAATTTCAGGCACAGCGGGTATCTTTGTCCATAGGAAAGGAAGAATCTTCCCGATATAATGAGGGCACAAACCAAGAGCACCTCTAAAACAGAGGATGCCAATATAACAAGGAGGAAAAATTATGTATTATTCCAGTGGTAACTATGAAGCCTTTGCCCGCCCCAGAAAGCCCGAGGGCGTGGACAACAAGTCCGCCCACATCATCGGCACCGGCCTTGCGGCTTTGACTGCAGCCTGTTATCTGGTTCGGGACGGCCAGATGAAGGGCGAACGCATCCATGTGTATGAGAAAGATCCCATTCCCGGCGGTGCCTGTGACGGTTGGGAGTATCCCGGTGTAGGCTATGTCATGCGCGGCGGCCGGGAAATGGACAATCATTTCGAGGTCATGTGGGATCTGTTCCGTTCCATTCCTTCCATTGAGACGGAGGGAGTCAGTGTTCTGGACGAATACTACTGGCTGAATAAGAAAGACCCCAACTACTCCC
>CAYWYW010000152.1:0-3570 GCA_964462715.1 uncultured Oscillibacter sp. | reverse complement strand
GTTGTGCTTGGCCAAAAAGGCCTTGATGTTCTCCAGCTGCACGTTGTTGACGGCCTCGCAGCCGGCGCCGGTGGCCAGCAGATGGGACAGGTCGTAGTCCTCAGGCAGGCGCCTGCTGCGCATCAGGCTCTCGATGAACATGGGGATATGGGGCCAGAAGTTGGGCCGGTAGCGCATGATCTCCAGGTCCAGGTCCTCCACCTCTACAAAGGGGTCGAGAATCAAAACCCGGTTGGAGGCCATGGGCATCAGCAGCATGGTGATGACCACGGCCACCAGGCTGGGGGGCAGGATGGTCACCAGCCAGGTGGGGCGGAAGGCCATGCCGCCGGCGTAGAAGCAGTACTGGTGGGTGACGCTGATGATGGCGCGCGCCGAGTGGATGACCTGCTTGGAGGGGCCGGTGGAGCCGCTGGTGTAGACCCGCAGCAGAGGCCGGTCGTGATCCTCGGGAGCCTCCTCGCCCTGGAAGCCATCACCCATGGCGATAAAGGCGTCCCAGTCCATCAGGCGGTCGCTGGCGACCGGCTGGGTGGGATAGCTCCGGTCGATCACGCCCTTGACATAGTCGGGCATGGTCTCGGCCTTGGCCATGTGGTAAGGCGAAACGGTGATGAAGGTTTCAATGCCGGCCTCGGTGTAGGCGTCCAGCTCCTCCTGGGACAAAAAGTCGTGGATGACCATGACATGGCCGCCGGACCGGGCGATGGCCTCGGCATTCTCCGGCACCGTGTTGTCACGGCACAGGACGGCGGCGCCCACCTTTTCGGCAGCCAGCAGCAGAACGATGAACTCCGGCACGGACCGCAGCAGAACGGGAAGCTGGGTGTTCTCCCCCACGCCCATGGCCCGCAGGGCCCGGGCGGTCTCATCGACCATGGCGAAGAACTGGTCCCAGGTAATGTCCGTCCCATAGTAGTGGATGGCGGTGTCGTCTCCCTTGTGGGTCCTTGTCCGCATGTATTCATTGAGCGTACAATCAGGAAGCTCCATGTTTTTCATTTCATCCGGGTAATAGTTCAGCCAGGGGCGCTCAACACTGGCCTTGCCTGCCACGCGCTCATTTTTTAATTCCACTTTATATTACACTCCTAAAACTCCTCAGAATTCGTATCTGCGCTTCTGAAAAACCGCACCGCATCTGGGGATTCCAGTCGATTCGGCACGATTCGATACTTGACAGCTCTTTAAGTGTACCCTATATATCTCTTTTCGTCAAGGTATTCTGAAATAAACCTTCAAATCCCCCGCCAAAAATCTCCCAGAAAATTTATAGGATTTTGATAGTCTGGTAACCGTCCAGACAGGCAGGCGGGTTGAACGCCATGCCGGGAACCGGAGCATGGAATGCCGGGCTGCTCGTACAGAGTGTTGCCGCACAGTCACCGTCAAATGCAGCGGCGAATGGAAGGGCATCTGCAAAAACGAGAGAATACCAACGTATAGAACGCAGGGTCCACGCACTATGCGTGGACCCTGCGCGAAAAGCGGAAGCAGAGCACAATGGGAAAACTTCGGCAGCTGAACGAGCGGAATACCGTTTGCGGCGGTTACATTGCACCTATAAGAACCGGGCCGGCAGTGAACGCCGGCCCAGTTTTCAGAGTACGGGTGATTTGGCTCTTTCCCCGCGCTTATCATCCCCTCACTCGTTGCCCGAAAACATCGGGGAGCCGATCATGTCATCATGCTTGTCCCTTCTTATTTTTCCGCCGTCCGCAGGCAGCGCACCGTCACCCGGCTCTTTCCGCCGTAGGTGCAGGTGAACAGGGTCAGGGCCCAGTCGCCGGAGGTCATCTCCTCCACGTCGTACTTGCCCAGGGTCTCCAGCTCCGCCACGGCGTAGCGGAACACATTGCCCTCCGTATCGGTAAAGCGCACCTCGTCTCCGGGCTTCAGCTCCTTCAGGCGGCCGAAGTGGGTCTTGTAGTTGTGGGCCGCCACGACCATGTCATCCTGATAGGCGGAGCCGCTGTACCGGCAGGGGGCCACCCGCAGGTTGGGATAGCTCCACGTCTCCATCACCGGAAGCTCCAGCCCCAGGGAGGGCACCTCCAGCACGCCGATATAGCGGCTGCCGTCCACCTCCACGGCGGGCATCTCCCGGCCGGGATCCAGGAGATAGGCCGGGATCTCCGCCTCTCCCGGCTCCGTGGCCTCCGCTTCCTCCGGGCGGACGGCCTCCAGCTCCCGCAGGGCCTCCCCGGCGGAATTGGTGGCCCGCCGCTCGTCCCACAGGTTGAAGCAGGTGAGAAAGAGGGCCGCCGCTATCAGCAGCAGCCCTCCGGTCATCAGCCAGGTTCCTTTTTTCTTATGCTTCATCGCGTCCCTCGCTCCGCCGTCTGGCCCAGCCCATCAGGAACAGCGCCATGCCGCCGCAGGCCAGCAGGGGCACCAGCCACCAGAGGGTCCCCGTCTGGGGCAGGGCCGGGCCCTGGGGCACCGGTTCCTCCGGAATCTCCTCGCCGGGCTCCTGGGGACCCGTGGGGGGCGGATTATCGGGGATCTCCTCGCCGGGCTCCGGCTCGTCGGGGTTATCCTTTGACCGCGTGTTGGTCACCACGAAGGTGATGCCCTCCCGGGTGACAGTCACCGTGTAGCCATCGGGCACATCGGCCTCCACCACCTGCCAGGTGTCGTCCTTGTCCAGGCCGGTCCAGGTGTGGCTCCAGCCGTTCTCTTCGCTGAGGGTCACGGTATCGTAGACCTCGCCATTCCGCAGCAGCTGCACGGTGACGCTTTCGGGGCGTTTGTCCTCCGCGCCGTCATCATCCCAGACCTTCAGGACCTTGCGCTTGACGGTGCCGCTGTCCGGCTTATCGTCAGGCTCCTTTTCCTGTTCGTACTTGGGGCTGACCGTCACGTCATAGACCCAGTTGTCCTTTCCGTCCAGCCCGGGCAGGCTCACCAGGAAGGGCTCCGGCGTGTAGGTAATCCCGCCAGCGGTGCACTTCTCCCCGGTGACCAGGTACAGGCCCGGCTCCAGACCGGAGAAGGTCAGCCGCCCGTTTTCGTCCGTCTTTCCCTCGGCCAGGGGCTGGATGCCATCCCGGGCCACGTAGCCCTCCAGGGTGGACGCCAGCGCCCGCCAGCCCGCCTGGTCCGGCTGCTCCAGCGTCACAGGGTAGTCCTTGAAGTCGCCGGTCAGGGTGTATTCCCCGTAGGGGGATACCTCCGCCACCCGGTAGATCCGGAAGGTGGCGCCCTGGCAGGGGTACTGGATGGTAAGGGACACCGGCTCGCTGGTGTCGATCAGCCCCCGGGCAAATGCCGCCGTCGGCAGCAGCGCCGCCAGAAGCAGGCAGGCCATCAGGCCGCCCAGCCATCGTCTCCATCTCTTCATGTTCATCGAAGGATTCCTCCTACAATCAGAATTCCGATTTCACGCACGGTGACCAGCCGTGCCTGTTTCCGTTTCAAAGCCGGGTTCACCGTTTCTTTTTCTTGGGGTCTCTCAGCAGCACCCAGAGCATCAGGCACAGCAGCAGCGGCGCCGCCACGATGGGCGCCACGATCACCGGCTCGATCTGCATGGCGTCCGCCGTCACCCGGACGGAAGCGGCATTGGCC
>CAYWYW010000151.1:0-3627 GCA_964462715.1 uncultured Oscillibacter sp. | reverse complement strand
TTCAAAGAGAGGGTAAAATCATGTACGAAGACAAGACTTTAGTGTGCAAAGAGTGTGGTCAGGAGTTCGTGTTCACCGCCGGTGAGCAGGAGTTCTACGCAGAGCGCGGCTTCCAGAACGAGCCCCAGCGCTGCAAGGCCTGCCGTGATGCTCGCAAGAACGCCGCCCGCGGCCCCCGCGAGTACTTCACCGCTGTTTGCGCTGCCTGCGGCGGCGAGGCCAAGGTTCCCTTCGAGCCCAAGTCTGACCGTCCTGTCTACTGCAGCGAGTGCTTCGCCAAGATGCGCGAGGGCAGATAACAAACTGATTTCCAGTTTTGTTTCTTGCGAAGAAAAAGCGGCGTCCGTGAAAACGGGCGCCCTTTTTTGCGTCTGAAAGGGAAGAGGCTGGGATATGCCCGCAATATCCGTACTTTTCTTTGTTTTTCTATTGAATTTCTGTTTACAATAGCGTATAATACCACCGTTGAATTTTAAACTGGAGGAAAACTGCTATGATTACCATTACCAAAGACACCATCATCGGTGATATCCTGGATATCGCTCCCCAGACCGCTCCTATTTTCCTGTCCATCGGTATGCACTGCCTGGGCTGCCCCTCTTCCCGCGGCGAGACCGTGGAGGAGGCCTGCATGGTCCACGGCGTGGACGTGGACAAGCTGCTGGCCCTGGTGAACGAGGAGGCCAACAAGGCCCAGTAAGGGACCAATGCACCTATGGGACGCATACGGGCTTGTTCCCGTATGCGTCCTTAAACCGACTGCCGGAGGATGGATACATGGCAAAACACCTGGAACTGACGCCCCGGCTGCAGCTGCTGGCCGACTGGGTCCCCCAGGGCGCCAGGTTCGCTGATGTTGGCACAGACCACGCCTACCTGCCCGTGTGGCTCACGCTCCATGGCCGCGTGACCTCTGCCATTGCCAGCGATCTTCGGAAGGGCCCCCTGGAGCGGGCCAAGGAGACCGGACGGACCTACGGGGCGGAGGGCATCGACTACCGCCTGGGCGACGGTCTGGCCTTCATCCACCCGGAGGAAGCCGACACCATCACCATCGCCGGTATGGGCGGGGAGAACATCGCCTCCATCCTGGCGGCGGCCCCTTGGACGGCGGACGGGGAACACACCCTGCTGCTTGCTCCCCACACCAGGGCGGAGGAGCTGCGGCTGTTCCTGATGGACCACGGCTACGCCATCCGCCGGGAGGCATTGGTGCGGGACAGGGGCACCCTCTACCCGGTGATGGAGGTCACGGCAGGGGAGATGGTTCTCACGCAGGGCCAGCTATGGGGCGGCGCCAAGCTGCTCTGCGACCCTCTGGGGGACCGCTACATCATTGAAAAGATCATCCGGCTCATGGGCGCCATCGCGGGGAAGAACCGCTCGGAGCGCCCCGGGGACCGGGAAAAGGCCGACGGGCTGCGGGATACTGTCACCGCCCTGCTGGCTATGAGAGAGGAGTGGCGCCATGCCAACTGTCCGTGACATCGAACAGGCGCTGTTTGCCCTGGCGCCCAAAGAGCTGGCCATGAGCTGGGACAACGTGGGCCAGCTGCTGGGAGACCCGGACTGGGAGCTCTCCCGGGTCCTGGTGGCGCTGGACATCACGGAAGCCGTGGCAGACGAGGCCCTGGCCTCTGGCTGCCAGCTGATCGTCAGCCATCACCCCGTCATGAACTGCAAGTGGCTGCCGGTGCAGACCGTCCGCAGCGACACGCCCCAGGGCCACCTGCTGTTAAAGCTGCTGCGTAACGGCGTATCCGCCGTCTGTATGCATACCAATCTCGACATCGCGGAGGGAGGGGTCAACGACCGCCTGGCACAAGCGCTGGAGCTGATCGACCCTGGGCCCCTGGGGGACCCGGAGGGCCTGTGCCGCGTGGGCACCCTGGCGGCGCCCATGGCGCTGGAGGACTTCGCCCGGTCCGTCCAAAAGGCCCTGAAGGCCAACGGGGTCCGCTTTGCCGACGCCGGAAAGACGGTCAGCAAAGTGGCCGTGGGCGGCGGCGCCTGCGGGGACTACGAGGACTTCGCTATCGCCGCGGGGTGCGACACCTTTGTCACCTCCGACCTGACCTACCACACTTTCCTGGACGCAAAAGGGAAGGGCATCAACCTCATCGACGCGGGCCATTTCCCCACAGAGGACCCGGTCTGTGAGACACTTGTCTCGTATTTAACGGCGCAGTTCCCGGAACTGACCGTCACAAAATCCACTTCCCACCGGGAAGTGATCCAATACCTTGTAAAAGATTGATTTGAAGGAGAAATATTACTATGTCCGGACATTCTAAATGGCATAATATTCAGAAGACCAAGGGCGCGCAGGACGCCAAGCGCTCCGCTGCGTTCACCAAGATCGCCAAGGAGATTATCGTGGCCGTGAAAGAGGGCGGCGGCTCCGGCGACCCCAACAACAACTCCCGTCTGGCCACCGTCATCGCCAAGGCCAAGGCCGTCAACATGCCCAACGACAACATCAAGCGCACCATCGACAAGGCCCTGGGCGCCGGCAGCACCGAGAACTACGAGGCTGTCACCTACGAGGGCTACGGCCCCGGCGGCGTGGCCGTCATCGTGGAGGCCCTGACCGACAACCGCCAGCGCACCGCTCCCGAGGTCCGTCACGCTTTTGACAAGTGCAACGGCAACATGGGCGCTCAGGGCTGCGTGTCCTGGTCCTTCGACAAGAAGGGCGTCATCGTCATCGACAACGAGGAGGGCGAGCTGGACGAGGAAGTGGTCATGATGGACGCTCTGGACGCCGGCGCCGAGGACTTCGAGGCCGACGGTCCCGCCCTGGAGGTCACCACCGATCCCGACGCCTTCAACGATGTGGTCAAGGCCCTGGAGGCCAAGGGCTACACCTTCGTCAGCGCCCAGGTGGAGATGGTGCCCCAGAACTACATCAACCTCAGCGGCGAGGGCGACCTGAAGAACATGGCCAAGCTCATCGACATGCTGGAGGACAACGACGACGTACAGAACGTCTGGCACAACTGGGACAACGACTGATTGTTGTTAAATTAAATAATTGTATTTAATTTTTTCGAACTATTTTGTTAAAAAGTTCGAAATTAACTATCTGTCTTTTTCCAGTTATGACATACGTTTGACGTTTTGACTTGAATTAAGCTATTTCTAAAACCACCTTTTTTGCTTGTGTATGCAAGTAGAAAGGGTGGTTTTTATGCGAATAACTGATTGTGTCCATGATTTCAAAATTGATTGCGAACTGCGTAGGTTGACACCTAGAACTATTAAAGGGTATGTCAATAATAATTTACAATTTGCCGAATACTTACAAAATGAATATCAGATTGAGGAAATTGAAGAAGTCAAACAGTCCCACATAAAGCAATATGTCCTATATTTGACTAAAACAGGCCACAAAGCAACCTATATTAACGGTATCTTAAAGTGTCTAAGGGCGTTTTTCAAATACTGTTATGCCGAAGAATTTATTGAACGCAACCCAGCCACTAAAGTGCCATGGCAAAGGGAAGGGCAAGTCCTGATTGAAACATTCACAGATGATGAAGTTAAACGGCTGTTAGATGCTTTTGATTATTCGTAACCGTCAAATCTCCCGGCGTATAAAAATCATGCCCTCCCGGCTTGTACACT
>CAYWYW010000150.1:0-3722 GCA_964462715.1 uncultured Oscillibacter sp. | reverse complement strand
GGCTATGCCATCAAGACCGCCATCAGCCAGGGCGCCAAGCGCGGCCTGTTCTCCAATGAGGCCGGTATGGGCTCCACCCCCCACGCCCATGCTCAGGCCAATGTGAGCCATCCCCACGATCAGGGCGTAGTGGCCATGATCGGTGTGTTCATCGACACCTTCGTGGTCCTGACCCTGAACGCCCTGGTGATCATCTCCACCCTGTACACCTCCGACGGCATTCTGGCTACCGGCGTCATCCCCGACGGCATCGGCAAGGCCAACCTGGCTCAGACCGCCTTCGGCACCGTGCTCGGCCAGGGCTTCGGCGCCGCATTTGTGGCCATTTGCCTGTTCTTCTTTGCCTTCTCCACCGTGCTGAGCTGGAACATGTTCGGCAAGATCAATGTGATCTATCTTTTCGGCAAGAAGTCCACCGTGGTCTATTCCGTCATCGCCCTGGTGTTCATCTTCCTGGGCACCCTGATGAGCAACGACCTGGTTTGGGAGCTGACGGATATGTTCAACAACCTGATGGTCATCCCCAACGCCATCGCCCTGTTCGCTTTGACCGGCATGGTGGTGAAATCTGTCGCGGAGCGGGACGGCAGCAAGCTGAGTAAGTAAATCTCCCCAAATAGCGAATACGGGAACGGCATTGCCGTTCCCGTATTTTTTATAGTTCTGCCGGCGGGTGGAGGCGGGTGAAGGCGCCCTCTCCAAGTTGGGCATAGGGGATCGTGAAGGAGGGAATCCCTTCCGCGGAGGGAGCAATGGCATACATGGGGAAAAAGACCACCAGGCCTTCCGGGGTCAGGTAGTAATTCTGGGAGTTGAAGCAGCGCCGCAGATCCTGGGGGCGGCGAAGATGATATTGGGCCATGCCCGCCCGCTCCTGCCGCTGGATCTCCTCCGCAGCCAAGGCCATCAGCTGCCGCTTCCAGGGACTGCGGGCCGGAAAGAAATCCCCCAGGGGAATGGGATACCCCACCGCCAGATCCCAGGTGTCTCCCCGGCGGGTCAGGAGAGTCTGCCCCGGCAGGGTGACCTCACGGGACTGGGTGTACAGGCTCAGGAGCCCCTGCTCCTGCCAGGTGACGCGGTACTCCAGAGCGGCGTGAAAACAGGGGAGCGGAGCACTGATGGCCAACGCCGCCCGGTATTCCGCCTCTGCCAGGGGGAAGAGCCATTTTTCGCAGTAGCGCAGGAAGGCGCGGCATTGCAGCTGATAGTACCGCCGGATACGGCGGGAGATGTTGTCCGCAGCCGGGACCGGCTCCGGCACAGAGACCGACGCCGTCAGCACCGGGATGCCCTCAATGGTCCATTCCCGTTCCGCTGTAAAGGGCTGCAGATGGATGTTTGTCATGGTCCGCCCCTCCTTTTCCTCTGTCCCAGTATACGCGGCATAGGCAAGGAGGTGAAAAAGTCGTTCATACTTTAAAGTATCAAAAAATTCACATTTGCCCCCTTTACTTTCACGCAGTACAATGCTAAAATATAAGAGCTTGCGGCGGAGACGCCGCTGATCACACAGAACCATGCCAGGGGAGGCGTTTCATATGGTGAAGATCGGCAAAAAGGAAAAGAGCGATCAGCTGTATAAAGCGATCTTGCAGCTGAAGGATGAGCAGGAGTGTTATGACTTCTTCCAGGACCTTTGCACCGTGTCTGAACTGCGGTCCATGGAGCAGCGGTTCGAGGTGGCGTCCCTGCTGGACGACGGCATGATCTACAACGACATCCTGGAGCGCACCGGCGCCTCCAGCGCCACCATCAGCCGGGTAAACAGGTCTCTGAGCTACGGCACCGGCGCTTACGAGAAGATCTTCGGCCGGATGAAAAACAAGAAGAAATGAGCAGCTACGACGCGCTGGCGGACAGCTATGACGCCTTGATGGCCGATGGCAGCTACCGGAAGCGGGCGGACTTTCTGGAAAAGCAATTCCGGAAGAGCCGTATCCCGGTCCACACGGTCCTGGACCTGGCCTGTGGCACCGGCACCATCGCCTGCCTGCTGGCAGAGCGGGGGTACCAGGTGACGGCTACGGACGGCTCTGAGGAGATGCTGACCCAGGCCATGAGCAAGGCGGTGGTCCTGGAGGAACGGGCTCCGCTGTTTCTGCACCAGTCCATGCCCCGCCTGCGGCTCATTGAGCCGGTGGATGCTGTGGTGTCCACCCTGGATTCCCTGAATTACCTGACCCGGGAGAAGGACCTGCGGGAGACCTTCTGCCGGGTATTCCGCTGGCTGAAACCCGGCGGCGCTTTCATCTTTGACGTCAATACGCCCTACAAGCTGCGGCGTATGGACGGACAGATGTATATGGACGAGACCGAGGAGACCTTCTGCGTCTGGCGGACCTTTTTCAGCGAGCGGGCCCAGGCCTGCACCTATCAGGTGGACCTGTTTCAGCTGAATGCGGACGGCGCCTGGGACCGGAGCTTCGAGGAGCACCGGGAGCGGGCTTGGACAGCGGAACAGCTGCGGACATTCCTCACCGACGCGGGTTTTACAGGCATTACCGTCAGTGGTGATCTGACCTCCCGCCCCCCCAAGGCGGAGGAGGACCGCTGGATCGTCCGGGCGGTCCGACCTTAAATGGAGAAGTATCATAAGGAGCATTTTGACATGAGCGATCAACTGGTACGCGCCATCAGCAAGGATGGCTTTGTGAAGGCGGTGGCGGTGTCCACCCGAGACCTGACAGAACGGGCCCGGCAGATCCACCATACCACCCCGGTGGCTACGGCGGCTCTGGGCCGCACTCTGGCGGCTGCGTCCATGCTGGGCAACGCCCTGAAGGGGGACGGCGCCAGCGTGACTTTGCAGATCAAGGGCGATGGCCCCCTGGGCACTATCCTGGCGGTGTCGGACAATGAGGGCAATGTCCGGGGTAAGGTGGACGATCCCACCGTGGACCTGCCCCTGCGGTCCGACGGAAAGCTGGACGTAGGCGCGGCAGTGGGCCATGAGGGCATGCTGACGGTGATCCGGGACCTGAACATGAAGGACCCCTACGTGGGCAGCGTCAGCCTGCTGGGGGGCGAGATTGCCGAGGACCTGGCAGCTTACTTCGTGGAGTCCGAGCAGATCCCCACCGCCTGCGGCCTGGGGGTCCTGGTGGACCGGGACCGCAGTGTTCTGACTGCCGGCGGGTATCTGATTCAGCTGCTGCCCGGCGCCGGAGAGGAGATCGTCAGCCGCGTGGAGCAGGGCGTTATGGCCGCTGGGTCCGTGACGGCGCTGCTGAAGGCGGACAGCGATCCGGAGTCCCTGCTGCGGCGGGTCATGCCGGACTTTAAACTGGAGATCCTGGAGAAGAGCCCCATCGAATACCGCTGCTACTGCAGCCGGGAGCGGATGGAGAAGGCCCTCATCAGCCTGGGTCCGCAGGAGATGCGCAGCCTGATCGACGAGCAGGGCAGCGCGGAGCTGACTTGCCGCTTCTGTGACAGCGTTCAAAAGTTCACTCGCGAGGACCTGGAGGGGCTGTTGGCGGGTATGACGAAAAAAGACTGAATTTTTTCAAAAAAAGGGTTGACAGACGATGGGGTTTTCCGTATAATAACTTTTGCCGTCTGACAAATGCGGCAACAGGGGAGCATAGCTCAGCTGGTTAGAGCACCTGCCTTACAAGCAGGGGGTCACTGGTTCGAGTCCAGTTGTTCCCACCAAAGTTGTTATATGGCCCGGTAGTTCAGTTGGTTAGAACGCTAGCCTGTCACGCTAGAGGTCGACG
>CAYWYW010000149.1:0-3984 GCA_964462715.1 uncultured Oscillibacter sp. | reverse complement strand
CCCTGCCTCGGCTTCCTTCCTGGCGTTGTCCAGGGCTGTCTGGTCCACTTCCATGACAGCCACGTCAACCGGCTTGTCCTGGAGCTCCTTCAGCTCCGCCCGAACGCTCTCCAGCTCCCGGCGGGCCTGCTCCTCGTCGGCCTTGGCACGCTCCTGGAGCTGCTTCAGCGTGGCCATGTCAGTCTCCATCTTGGCCCGGCTGTCCTCTGCTGCCTGTGCGTCCGCCTTGGCGACCTCCGCGGCCTTGAGTGCCTCGTCACGCTCCCGGATAGCCTTCTCCAGTTCCCGGGAGGTCATATCGATGACGCGCTTTTCCTCTCCGTCCACGATGTGGTTTTCGGCCATAAATTTATCCCGCTCATCTGGCGGCAAAGCCAGCAGCGTCAAGGCTTTGGTGGCTCCCAAATCCGACAGCGCTGTCGGATTTGTCCACTCCCGCGCGCTCCGCATAACACGCTGTGCGGCACGCTCGGTCAGCTCCACCTGTTCAGTCAGCCAGGGGAGCCATTCCCCGTGTGAAAGCATGGCCTTGGCCTCGATCAACCGCTGGCCGATACCAAGGATAGCATTGCCGGCGTCCTGCTTCATCTGAAGGATCTCCGTGGTAATGGTCTCGATGTTTCGCTCTGCAGAGGGAACCTGGTGCTTCTCCGTAAATTTGGTAATATCAAATGCCATGGTCACACCTCCCCAAGGTATTCCCGGACCCAGGCACGATAGTCAACGCTGGCCGCGCTTTTTGGACTATACTGTGTGATAGGAGTCTGCTCGTAAGTGCTTTCCGGAACCTTGTCCGTTCGGCGAATGGTTTGCCGAAACACCGGAACGCCCATGCTGCGGATCAGCTGTTCCCCCTGTCGTACCACCTCGCTGTTATGCCACTGAGTCAGCAGCACGCCGGCGATGCGGATGTTCATATTAGCCCGTTGAAGATTGTCAATTTGCCGCTGCATGTCCTCCATGCCAGTGTGAGAAAACCCGTCCAGAAGCATGGGGATCACCACCTCGTCGGCAGTCATAAGAGCCGCTACACTAGCCACCGTAAAGCCAGGAGGACAGTCAAAGATCATGTAGTCCGTCTCGCCATCCTCGCGGGCGCAATCGGCAAACTGCCGCATCAGCTCCGGGGCACTCTCTCCGGTTTGAATAGCACGGCGGTCCAAGTCGTAAAGATCAGGAGACGCTGGAATCAGGTCAAGGCCAGGAGCCAAAGGCATCAGATTCTCACTCCAAACCGGCTCACCGTCCCCAACCAGCAGAGACGCCATGTTAAAATTCACATCCGGGTCAAATCCGGGCAGATAAAAGCGTGTCAGGTTCATCTGCCCGTCGCAGTCCACAAGGACCACCTTCTTGCCGTGGTCCCGGACCAGAATGTCCGCCAGGTTGATGGCGGTGACGGTCTTGCCGACGCCGCCCTTGTTGTTCATAATTGCAATCGCTCGCATAAAATACATCCTCTCTCATTTCGATCAGCCATAGATGGCATGGCCCTTACCGGGCAGCTTGGGCACTCCCTTGCGCCAACCGCTCCCGGCGGGCCTGTCCGGCTCACTGGCCTGCGCCTTCTGAAAATAGCACTCATGGAATTGCGTGCCGTTGGGAGCGGTAAACCGCACCCGGTAAAACCGGCCCTCCGGGTGGATGTACACCACTTGGCACTTCTGCGGCCCGGTGACCTCCAGCCCACACTTCATGTAGATCGTGGGGACTTCCATCCGCACGTCGCCGATGTTCATTGCTTTTAGTCCTCCTGGTCATTCCACCCACGCGGGCTTAAATGTGTTGGTCTCCGGCCAGAAGGACAGGTCGATCTTGCCCGTCTTGCCATGCCGGTTCTTCGCCAGAATGATCTCCGTCCGCTCCGGCTGTGCGCCCTCCCGCTCGTAGTCAGCGCGGTAGTAATCCGGTCGGTGGACGAAGATCACGCCGTCGGCGTCCTCCTCCATGGCGCCGGTTGCCCGCAGATCGGAAAGCCTGGGCCGCTTGTCTGGCCGTCCTTCGTTCTCCCGGTTCAGCTGGGCCAGACAGAGCACCGGCTGTCCGATGGATTGGGCCAGACGCTTCAGCGCGTGGGCGATCTCCCGGCTCTCGTCGGAGTCCTGCCGCTTTCCGGGCTTCAGGATCAGGCCGAAGTGGTCCACCACAACCAGTTTGACGCCCCGGCTCGCCCGGGCAATGGAGGTAATGCGCCCCACCGTCTGGGCCTTTCCGTCCGTGGTGTACAGCGGCGCGCGTCCAACGGTCAGCATGGCCTCCGCCACCTTTCGGTTCTCGTCGTCTGTCAGCGTCTCCATCAGGAGGAGCCTGCTGTCCACCCTGGCCAGAGCCGATAATCGGCGGGCCATGATCTGCTCCTTGGACATCTCAAGGGAAAAATAGTTCACACGGCCGCAGGTGCTTGCCACGGCCTCCGCAATGGCGACGCCCAGTGCCGTCTTACCCATGCCAGGGCGGCCCGCCAGTATGTACAGTCCATCCTGCACCATGCCGCCGCCCAGCAGTTTATCCAGGGATCGGATTCCGGTTCGGACATACGGCGTGTTGCCGTCATCGATGCGCTCACGGTAGGCGAAGAAGCTGTCTACCTGCTCCTTCGGCGCCAGAAGCTCGCTGGCGGTCCGCTCCGCTGATGCGGTAATGGCAGCATCCAATCTGGAGCGTACCGCGTCCTCCGGATCTCCGTCGTCCAGTGCCTTGGCGCCGTCCAGCAGAGCCGCTTTCAGTTCCCGCTTCCTGGCCTTCTCAGCCACGATGTCCGCGTACTCCATCACGTTGGCCGCCGTGGGCGTGAGATCCATCAGTTGCGCCAGGTAGTTCCGGGTCTGCTTTTCCTGGCCGATGCCAAGCCGCAGTGCCTCCTCGGCCACGGTCAGGCCGTCTACCGGCCTTCCGTCCCGGTCCATGGTGGTAATCACCCGGAAAAGCTCCTGATTCAGCGCAATGGAAAAATCCGTCTCCCGGAGCACTGCCGCCACGTCCCGGATGCAGCCGCTGTCGATCAGCATGGAGCCCAGAACAGCCTGCTCCGATTCCATGCTCACAAATTCACTCATACACGTCTACCTCCTCGCCGTCCACGACCTTGGTCCCGATGTACCGCCGCTGCGGCGTCGCTGGAGGCTCCTGGGCCGCTTCGCTCCGCAGACTGTCTTTCCAGCGCTCGTTTTTCAGCCAGCGGCAGGCGTATGGAATGCCAATGCCCCGCTTCCATTCGTCTGTGGCCACCTGCGCCTGGAGGGCCTTCGCCATGGTGTCGATCAACTCGTCGTCAGGCCGCAGCCTGTCCCACTCCCGGACAGCTCCTGCGCGGTCCTGTCCCCGGGCGTTGTCCCGGTAAAAGGCCCAGAACTTTTCAAACCGCTCCGGCTTCCAATCCGGCACCGATTTGCTTTTACGCTTCTTTGCGTCGCTTCCCCCTTTGGGGGGATTATAGGGGGGTATATTCTGTGTATTATTCAACATATTATGGGTGTCGCCAGTTTTGGCTACACCCCCTCGCCAATTTTGGCTACAGGGGGTATCGCCAATTTTGGCTACACCCTCCGCCGAATCAATGCCGATGTAGATGCGTCGCTCAGAGCCTTTTCCGGTGGTGACCATCTCAATTCGGATCAATCCCAGACTTTTCATCTGAGCCACAAGACGGCTAACCGTCCGCTCGCCCCATCGGAATTGTGTCGCCAGATATTCGTTGGAGGCCCAGCAATAGCCATTGCGGTCTGCCAGCGCCGTGATCTCGCCGTAAAGCAGCTTTGCATTGGGGCTCAATGCTGTGTGGTACCGAACATCTGCCGGAATAATGGCAAAATACGACGGACGTACCTCATGCTCGCTCACCCTCTCACCCTCTCTCGATCACATCGATCAATCGGAACAGCTGCCATACGCAGACAGCCACGCCGATCACCACGAAAAACAACGTCCAGCCGCTCACAGGGAAGCACCTCCTTCCCCGGCAAAACTGGCCCTTGCAATTCTCTG
>CAYWYW010000148.1:0-4186 GCA_964462715.1 uncultured Oscillibacter sp. | reverse complement strand
TGGGCGAGACCTCTACCCTGTTCCGCAACGAGGACTCCGGCGAGATGCACGGCCTGATCCGTGTCCGCCAGTTCACCATCTCCGAGGGCCACAATGTGGTCCGCCCCGACCAGCTGGAGGAGGAGTTCAAGAACTGCCTGGACCTGTGCAAGTATTTCCTGGGCACCGTGGGCATGCTGGACAAGTGCACCTTCCGGTTCTCGCAGTGGGACCCCGCCAACCCCAACAACAAGTATGAGGGCACCGCGGAGCAGTGGGAGGAGGCCCAGCGGGTCATGGGCCAGATCCTGGACGACCTGGGTCTGAAGTACACCATTGGCATCGACGAGGCCGCCTTCTACGGTCCCAAGCTGGACATTCAGTACAAGAATGTCTACGGCAAGGAGGACACTCTGGTCACCATTCAGATCGATATGCTGCTGGCCGAGCGCTTCGGCATGTACTATATCGATGAAAACGGCGAGAAGAAGCTGCCCTATATCCTGCACCGCACCTCTTTGGGCTGCTATGAGCGGACCCTGGCCTATCTGATCGAGGAGTACGCCGGCGCCCTGCCCACCTGGATGGCCCCTGAGCAGGTCCGGTTCCTGCCTGTCACCGACCGTGCATCCGACTACTGCGCCGGCCTGGCCAAGAAGTTGACGGAGCAGGGCTACCGCGTGGAGGTGGACTACCGCAACGAGAAGATCGGCAAGAAGATCCGCGAGGCGCAGCTGGAGAAGATTCCCTATATGTTGGTGGTGGGCGACCGGGATATGGAGAACGGCACCGTGTCTCCCCGTCACCGTGCCGACGGCGATCTGGGCGCCATGACCTTCGAGGAATTCAACGCCCTGCTGAAGGACGTTGTGGACTCCAAGGCGAAGAAGTAAGGCATGTTTTCAATCAGCGGCCCCGGGCATCTGCCCGGGGCCGTTTTTGTTCGAATGTGTCCGTAACAGGCGGACAATAGTCCTGTGCAAATAAACAAAAAACTTAGGTAAGTTTACGCAAAAATCTGGAATCTTTTCTGAAAATGTGTCCCGACGGAAAAAAGCCATTGCAACCGCCAAAATCATAAGCGTATACTGGTAAAAAATCAGCGGGCTTTTATGGGCGTTTTATATGAAAGAGGAGGATACTTTATGAGCAAAATGTTCAAAAAAGTGCTGGTGGCAAACCGAGGCGAGATCGCCATGCGCATTTTCCGCGCCTGTCACGATCTGGGCCTACAGACCATCGCGATCTATTCCAATGAAGATACATACAGCATTTTCCGTACGGCCGCCGACGAATCTTATCTGATCGGCGAGAACGAGAGCCCTCTGGGGGCCTATCTGAACATCCCCCGCATCATCGAGCTGGCCAAGAAGCACGGCGCCGACGCCATCCATCCCGGCTACGGTTTCCTGTCCGAGAACGGTGACTTTGCCCGGGCCTGCGAGGAGGCCGGCATCAAGTTCATCGGCCCCAGCTCCAAGATCCTGGACATGATGGGCGACAAGCTGTCCGCCAAGCAGATGGCGGTGGCCTGCGGCGTGCCCACCACCCCCGGCACCACCGAGCCCCTGAAGAGCCGGGAGGCGGCCCAGAAGCTGGCCATGGAGTTCGGCTTCCCCGTCATTCTGAAGGCTGCCGCGGGCGGCGGCGGCCGCGGTATGCGCCGCTGCGACACCGTGGAAGAGGTGGGCGTCAACTTTGACCTGGTGAAGGCCGAGGCTAAGAAGGCCTTCGGCAACGACGATATCTTCATGGAGAAGTTCCTGGTGGAGCCCAAGCACATTGAGGTCCAGGTGCTGGGCGACGAGCAGGGCAACGTGGTCCACCTGTACGAGCGGGACTGCTCCCTCCAGCGGCGGTATCAGAAGGTGGTGGAATTCACCCCCGCCTTCTCCGTGGACGAGAAGGTGCGGCAGGCCCTGTACGACGACGCAGTGAAGATCGCCAAGTACGTGGGCTACGTCAACGCCGGTACTCTGGAGTTCCTGGTGGACAAGGAGGGCAACCACTATTTCATCGAGATGAACCCCCGTATCCAGGTGGAGCACACCGTCACCGAGATGGTGACGGGCATCGACCTGGTGCGGTCCCAGATTCTGATTGCCGAGGGCAGGCCCCTCAGCGACCCGGAGATCGGCATTCCCAGCCAGGAGGCGGTCCGCCAGAACGGCTATGCCATCCAGTGCCGTGTCACCACCGAGGACCCCACCAACAACTTCGCCCCCGACACCGGCAAGATCACCGCCTACCGCTCCGCCGGCGGCTTCGGTATCCGGCTGGACGGCGGCAACGCCTACACCGGCGCTGTGATCTCTCCCTACTATGACTCCCTGCTGGTGAAGATCACCACCTGGGACAACACCTTTGCCGGCGTGTGCCGCAAGGCGGTCCGGGCCATCAACGAGGTCCATGTCCGGGGTGTCAAGACCAACATCGCCTTTATCACCAACATTTTGAAGAACCCCACCTTTATGGCGGGCAAGTGCCACACCAAGTTCATTGACGAGACGCCGGAGCTGTTCCAGATCGACGAGAGCCTGGACCGGGCCACCAAGATGCTGAAATACATCGGCAACATCGTAGTGAAGGAACAGGACGGCCATAAGTTCTACGACACGCCCCGCTTCCCGCCGGTCACCGGCAGCCGTCCCGACGGTCTGAAGCAGCTGCTGGACGCCAAGGGCCCCAAGGCGGTGGCGGACTGGGTGCTGGACCAGAAGAAGCTGCTGGTCTGCGACA
Source organism: uncultured Oscillibacter sp. (assembly GCA_964462715.1). GTDB lineage: Bacteria > Bacillota > Clostridia > Oscillospirales > Oscillospiraceae > Oscillibacter. The sequence goes on along the minus strand of CAYWYW010000148.1, from coordinate 1,468 downwards.
CCACCTGCCGCGATGCCCACCAGTCCCTGCTGGCTACCCGGGTCCGCACCCGTGATATCGTCAAGGGCATGGAGGGCACCAGTGAGATTTTGGCGGACGCCTTCTCCCTGGAGTGCTGGGGCGGCGCCACCTTCGACGTGGCCTACCGCTTCCTCCACGAATCCCCCTGGGAGCGGCTGGACCTGATCCGGGAAAAGGCCCCCAACCTGCTGCTGCAGATGCTGCTGCGGGGCGCCAACGCCGTGGGCTATACCAACTACCCCGACAACGTGATCCGGGAGTTCATCAAGGAGGCCGCGCGGTCCGGTATCGACGTGTTCCGGGTGTTCGACTCCCTGAACTGGCTGCCGGGCATGGAAGTGGCCATGGACGAGGTGCTGAACCAGGACAAGATCTGCCAGGCCACCATCTGCTACACCGGCGATATCCTGGACCCCAGGCGGGACAAATATCCCCTGGATTACTATGTGAAGCTGGCCAAGGAGCTGGAGCACCGGGGCGCCCACATGCTGGCTATCAAGGATATGTCCGGCGTTCTGAAGCCCTACGCTGCCAAGAAGCTGGTCTCTACATTGAAGCAGGAGATCGGAATTCCCATCCAGCTCCACACCCATGACACCTCCGGCAACCAGGTGGCCACCTGCCTGATGGCGGCGGAGGCCGGCGTGGACGTGGTGGACCTGGCCGTCAGCTCCATGGCCGGTATGACCAGCCAGCCCTCCATGAACGCCGTGGTGGCGGCATTGCAGGGCACCGAGCGGGATACCGGCATGGACCTGGACCGCCTCCAGCACCTGACCGACTACTGGGAGGATGTGCGCAAGCGCTACGATTCCTTTGAGGGCGGCATTCAGTGCAACAGTACTGACATCTACCGCTATGAGATCCCCGGCGGCCAGTACACCAACCTCAAGCCCCAGGTGGAATCCCTGGGCCTGGGCAGCCGCTTCCGGGAGGTCAAGGAGAACTACCGGGTGGTCAACGAGATGCTGGGCGACATCGTGAAGGTGACGCCCTCCAGCAAGATGGTGGGCGACATGGCCATCTTTATGACCCAGAACGGCCTGACCCCCGAGACCATCGTGGAGAAGGGCGAGGGCCTGGCCTTCCCGGACAGCGCCGTCAGCTACTTCTCCGGCATGATGGGCCAGCCTGCCGGCGGCTTCCCCAGGGACCTGCAGAAAGTGGTCCTGAAGGGGAAGGAGCCCATCACCTGCCGCCCCGGCGAGCTGCTGGAGCCTGTGGACTTTGAGGCCAAGAAGCGGGAGATGCAGGCCTTTGATCCGGACCCGTCCTGGCGCGCCGTCCTCAGCTACTGCCTGTATCCCAAGGTGGTGGAGGACTTCGTCAAGAGCCAGAAGGAGTACGGCTACATCATGCGGCTGGGCAGCCATGTGTTCTTCCACGGCCTGGCGGTGGGCGAGACCAACAAGGTCAACATCGCCGACGGCAAGACCCTGGTCATCAA
>CAYWYW010000147.1:0-4195 GCA_964462715.1 uncultured Oscillibacter sp. | reverse complement strand
AAAGGAAAAAGCGAAGGCTGTAACACCCTCGCTTATATATTACTAATCGGAATTTACTTATCCTTTAAAAAATCGTAAATTCTTTTGTTGAAATCTTTTGCTTCTTCATATGCGGCATGACCTAACTGCTCATACATAAATATTTTGCAATCAAGTTTTTGTGCGATTTCTTCAGACGCATTTGAACCAACCACTTTGTCCTGTCGACCACCGATTACGAACACAGGGCATTGAATTTTCTCCAAATCCTCATAAGTATTACAAGTTAGGCAAGCTTTTGCCAAAATAATAAAACGATGTGCATCTTTTGGCTTTTGCATGACTGTCAACAATGGAATAAAAGGTTTATACCTTTTTACATATGCATCAGAATACATGTTCTCTGCCATATTCACAACAAGCTGCTTCATGGCTCCCTGCTCAGTCAGTATAATCCAATTCTCAACTACGGACTTAACGGTATCATTATTTTTAGAAAGTGTAACAGCGAGAACCAATTTGTTTATCAAATCAGGTCTGTCGATTGCAAGGTACTGTGCAATCATTCCACCTTGCGACACACCGATGACATCGGCATTTTTTATTCCCAGTTTATCCATTGCCGCAGCGATATCATCTGCCAAATCTCTCACCGTAATTCCATCAAAAACTTCTGGTCTTCGGTCAAACAGGTAAACTTTATAATCTTCTGCAAAAATACGATACATACAGGCAAGTGACATGGCCGCACCCTTGATACCTCGAGTATTAAGGCCCTGTATCATAATCAACGATTTTGTGCCTTTACCAAAGGTGATATAGTCTATCTGCATATTACGAATGCTGATTTTTTGCTCTTTTGCGTTGTATATCATAGAAATCACACCTTAAATTTCGACTGATCGAGTTCATCATACCATGCCATGGAACGATGTGCAACAAAACCCATTCAGTAAAAGAGGGAGGACCTTGACAAGTCCGTAGCATATAAAAAGAAAGGGCGGCACCTTGCGGTGCCGCCCTTGGCAGGTCGTTAAATACCCAGCTCCGTCCAGAGGTCGTTGTATAGCGTCAGGGTCTCGGAGGGCAGGTTCTCGTACAGGGTGCAGCGGTCCAGAACGTCGGCGGGAGCGGCCATGATCTCATAGAGCTCCTGGTCCAGTTCTTCGCCGTAGGTCTCCTCATAGTAGGCGGGATACTGCTCCAGCGCCTCGGTGTTGGGAGAGGCGTACCAAATATAGTCCATGTTAGCCAGGTTGGCGTCGGTGCCGGCAATGAAGTTGATCCAGGCCTCGGCCTCCTCCTTGTGCTGGGCGTTCTTCAGTACGCACATGGCATCCACGAACCAGTTGGAGCCCTCCTCGGGCACCACGTAGGCCAGATCCTCGTTGTTCTCCAGCATGGTCAGGTAGTCGCCGGCGTAGTACATGGCGATGGCGGCGTTGCCGCCCTCCATCTTGCCGAAGACCTCGTCCATGACGAAGGACTGGTACACGCCCTTGCTCTTGGCCTCTGCCAGCAGCTCATAGGCCTCCCGGATCTGGGCTTCGTCAGTGGTGTTGATGTCATAGCCCAGGTCCAGCAGGGCGGCGGCCAGGGCGTCACGGGAGTTGCGGATCATCAGGACCTGTCCGGCGTACTTCTCGTCGAACATGGCGTCCCAGCTGGTGATCTCCTCGTCCACCATGGTGGTGTTGTAGATGATGCCCAGGGTGCCCCAGGTGTAGGCCACAGTATACTTGTTGTCAGGGTCGTAGCTGAGACCCTTGTAGCGGTCGTCGATCTTGGCATAGTTGGGGATGTTGTCGTAGTTCAGTTCCGCCAGCATGCCCTCGGCGATCAGACGGCCGATCATATAGTCAGAGGGAACGATGACGTCATAGTCACCAGCGCCGGTTTTCAGCAGGGAGTAGAGGGCTTCGTTGCTTTCGGCGGTCTGGTAGTTGACCTTGATGCCGGTCTCGTCCTCGAATTGATAGATCAAATCTTCATCAATGTATTCACCCCAGCTGCACACGTTGACGACCCGGTCTTTGCTTTCGCCGCTGTTTCCACCGCAGGCGGTGAGGGTCAGGATGGTCACCATCATCATGGCAAGGGCAAGTGTCTTTTTCAATTGATCATTCCTCCAGTGTTTCTGTGAATTTCTTATTTCAAGGCACGGGGCCGTGAAACCGTGATCAGCTCCGGCGCAGCTCCGCGGCGCGCTTCCGCTCCTGCCGGGCTTCCCGGATGTTGACGATGGCCAGCAGCACCAGCACCGTTACGAACAACAGGGTGGAGATGGCGTTGATCTCCGGGGTCACCTTCTTCTTGGTCATGCCGTAGATGGTCATGGCCAGGGTGGAGGCGGAGGAGCCGGCGGTGAAGTAGCTGATGACGAAGTCGTCGATACTCATGGTAAAGGCCGTCAGGGCGCCGGAGACGATGCCGGGCTTGATCTCCGGCAGAATGACCTTCCAGAAGGCCTGCATCCAGGTGCAGCCCAGGTCCATGGCGGCGTCCACCAGGTTCTTGTCCATCTGCCGCAGCTTGGGGCCGACAGACAGGATCACATAGGGAATGTTGAAAGTGATGTGGGCGATCAGCAAGGTGCCGAAGCCCATAGTCAGCCGGGTGGGCAAACGGAACAGCCCCAGGGAGTTGAAGCAGGCGGCAAAGCTGCCCCAGCCGTTGAAGAAGGCCACGAACAGCAGGCACATAGACACGCCGGTAACGATATCGGCGTTCATCATGGGGATATTGTTGATCGTCATCAGAGGCTCCCGGACCTTGTGGCGCATGGCGTAGAAGCCGATGGCGGCGAAGGTGCCGGCGAAAGTGGCGATCACCGTGGCCAGCAGGGACACCAGCAGGGTGGTGTACACGCTCTGCATGATGAGCCGGTTACGGAACAGCTTGGTGTACCAGGCCAGAGAGAAGCCCTTCCACACCATGTTGCTGTTGCCGGCGTTGAAGGAGAAGATGATGAGCAGGAAAATAGGTGCGTATAAGAATACGAACACCAGAACCATAAACAGGCGGTTCAGGAAGGAATTGTTCTTCTTCACATCATCACCGCCTGTTCTTCACCCTCGCCGAAGCGGTTCATGACCCACATGCAGACCACCACAATGACCATCATCACCAGGGAGATGGCCGCGCCCAGCTGGGGATTGTAGGCGCCGCCCATATACTGCTGCTCGATCAGGTCGCCCAGCAGCATCTCCGTGCCGCCTCCCAGCATCTTGCTGATGGCGAAGGTGGAGACGGAGGGGACAAACACCATGGTGATGCCGGACAGCACGCCGGGCAGGGAAAGGGGCAGGATCACCCGGCGGAACACATTGAAGGAGTTGGCGCCCAGGTCCCGGGCCGCTTCGATGAGGCTGTTGTCCATCTTCACGATGACAGAGTAGATGGGCAAAATCATAAAGGGCAGGTAGTTGTACACCATGCCCAGCACCACGGCCCCCTGGGTGTTGATCATGCGGAAAAATGTGAGGTCCGTGCCGAAGATGCTGTTGTAGAGGGAGATGAGGCCGATCTTCTGGAACAGCTGGTTCAGCAGGCCGTTGTTTTCCAGAATGGCCATCCAGGAGTAGGTCCGCAGCAGGAAGTTCATCCACATGGGCAGCATGATGAGCACCATGGCGGCCCGCTGGAACCGGGGGCCTTCCTTGCTCATCATGTAGGACACGGGGTAGCCGATAGCTAAGCAGATGGCGGTGGCGATGAGAGCCAGCTTGAAGGACCGGGTGAACACCACGGTATAGGTGCCCATGCGGGCGAAGTTGGCCAGAGTGAAGCCGCCGGCGGCGGAGGAGAAGGCGTAAATGACCACCATGATGATGGGGGCCACCACGAACAGCGCCATCCAGACCACATAGGGGACGGACAGCCAGGGCAGCTTATTCCTCATCCCCGCTCTCCTCCTCGTCCAGCTCCAGGCTGGCGTCATCCAGTTCGTCATATTCCTCGGAGAAGGAGGAGTAGTCGCCGAACATACCGGAGTACTGGCTCTTTTTCATGACGTGGATGCCGTCGGGGTCGATCTTGATACCGATGCGGGAGCCCTCGGGGCAGTGGTCCGTGGTCTGAATGAGCCATTTGAAGCCCTTGAAGTCCACGATGATGTCGTACTGCATGCCCTTGAAGGTGACGCTGGTGACGACGCCGGTCAGCTGGCCCTGCTCCACGGGGACGATGTCGATGTCCTCGGGGCGGATGACCACGT
>CAYWYW010000146.1:0-4229 GCA_964462715.1 uncultured Oscillibacter sp. | reverse complement strand
AAAAATGATAGGCTTACTTCGGCTGAAACCCTTACGCCCCAACGCTAAAGCCGCCGCAAGGCGGATTTTCCGTGGAGATGATGGGCTTCCTGGGCATGGGCAACAACCCCATGGTGGGTGCCACCGTCGCCGTGGCTGTCGCTGTTGCCGAGAGCCAGAAGTAATTTCCGAATACAAAGCGCAGAAAATCCCCGGAGTTCAACTCCGGGGATTTTTTGTGGATAAAATAAAGATGTTAGAGTTCAATTTTCCCGTTTTGGGCTTCGTATTCCTTGATACAATCCCGAATCAGGACTAAAATCTGGCTGTTTGCCGAGCGTCCTTCATAATCAGCTACGATATGCAGTTTGTGGAGCATTTCCTCGTCAATACGGATGGATAAACTTTTAATAGCCACAATAACACCCCATATTACATATATGATGTGTTTACTTTATAGCTATTATGTGTTACAATTTTTAAAATAGATATATAAAATATCTAAAATACATCTAATTTAGGAGGAAGTATGCCTGATTATCAGAAAATGTACACCACGCTGTTCAACGCCGCCACGGACGCGTTGGATGCCCTGGAGCGGCTGAACGTAGGCCAGGCAAAGGAGCTCCTGCGCCGGGCCCAGATCGACGCGGAAAAAACGTATCTGGAAGAGGAGGAAAAGTGAACATCCCCGCCGCGGCGGGGGCGTTTTGCTATTTCTGAACGCTGCGGCCCAGCACGTCCGACACCTCGGAGATGGTGATGAAGGCGGTGGGGTCGATCTCCGTCACAAGGGCCTTCAGTCTGCCGATCTGGAAACGGTTCACCACGAAGTAGATGATGGTCTGGTCGGCACCGGAGTAATAGCCTTTGGCACCGATATGGGTGATGCCCCGGCCAAAGGCCTCCGACAGGGCCTCGCTGATATCGTCGGCTTTGCTGGTGACAATCATGGCGGACTTGGCCTTGTCCAGGCCTTCCACGATGAAGTCCACCGCCTTGATGGCGGCGCAGTAGGTGATGATGGAGTACAGGGGCAGTACCCAGCTTCGGAACAGGATGCCGATGGCGATGTACAGCAGCACATTGTAGATCATCACGAAGGTGCCCACGGTGAGTCCCAGCCTCTTGGCAAAGATCACCGCCATGACCTCAATACCGTCGATGGCGCCGCCGAAGCGGATGGTCATGCCGCTGCCGATACCGGAGATCAGGCCACCGAACAGGGCGCACAGCAGCAGGTCTTGCCCTGCGAAGGGAGAAGCGGCGGATACATCCACCGGCAGGATGTTGGTGATGACATAGGAAGCGGCGGAGTAGACGAACACCGCCCAGATGGAGTAAATGGTGAACACGATGCCCTGCTTTTTCAGGCCGAACAGAAACAGAGGGACGTTCAGGACTAGCAGAAACAGGGACAGGGTGTAGGCCTCCGGAGTAATCTGCCACAGCAGCATAGAGGTGCCGGAGATGCCGCTGTCATACAGGTGGACGGGAGCCAGGAACATGGTGACGCCCACGGCGTTGATGATGCCGGCGGCCAGCAGCAGGACAAACGACAGGGGCCGCAGAGTATGGAGCTGTGTTTTCAGAGTGTTTTTCATAAAAGGCCTCCTTCATGAAGATAGAAATAATGGCTCCATGATACCATGGAGCCATTGTCAAAAGCTGTTCAGTTTCCGTTAAAAAGAGGCGTTGTCAGAGCACTTGGCCGGTATGAGCCGCCGTAAAACGGCCCTCTGCGATGGCGGGGACACCGTTCACAAACACATAGTCCATGCCCTGGGCCAACTGCTCCGGCTCCTGCCAGGTGTCTGCCTCGTGAATGAGATCCAGATCAAACAGGCACAGGTCCGCATCGGCGCCGGCTTCCATGCGGCCCTTTCCCCGCAGCCCGAAGCGGTCGGCGGGCAGACGGGTCAGCTTCCGCACGGCATCCGGCAGGGTCAGGACGCCCCGCTTCCGTACGTAGGTCTCCAGCAGCCGGGGATAGGTGCCGTAGACTCTCGGATGGAGGAGGCCGCCGTCCGGATAGGTGGAGTCGGAGATAACGCCGGAGAAGGGGGCCCGGAGAATGGCGGCAATATCCTCCTCCGAGGCGATGAAGTCGATCATGGACACGGCGCACTCCTCAGAGGCCAGCAGGTCGAACAGGGCGTCGTAAGGGTCCTTGCCCTGGGCGGCGGCGATATCGGAGATGGAGCAGCCCTCGAAAGCGGCATGCTCCGGCAGGCGCAGGGAAGTGGCCAGCACATTTTCAAAGCCCACCAGGGCGGTGATGTTTTCGAAATCCGCGCCGGTCTCCATACGGCGGCGGATCTGCTGCCGGGCGTCCGGGTCCTTCAGAGCGGCGGTGAGCGCCTCCGTGCCGCCGGACTGGAACTCCGGGGGCAGCACGTGGATGAGCTGGGTGGAGCCGGCGGGATAAGGGTACACGTCGCAGGCGATGTCCAGCCCTTCCTCCCGGGCCCGGGTGATGTGCTCCAGCATGGCCGGCACCGCCCGGCTCCAGTTCCGCTTGCCAATGGCCTTCAGGTGGCTGATCTCCACCGGAATGTTCAATGCGCGGGCCACTTCGATCATTTCGTCCAGGGCGGCCACCACGCCGTCGCCTTCCTGGCGCATGTGAACAGTGACCACCGTGCGGGAATCCCGCAGTGGCTCCAGGGCCCGGATGAGCTGGTCTGTGGTATAAAAGCACTCCGGGGCATAGCCCAGGCCCAGAGACACCCCCAGGGCGCCGTCCGCCAGGGCCTGCTCCAACAGGCGATGGAGCTCGCGGTATTCACCATCTGTCAGAGGACGGTCCTCAAAGCCCGCCGCGCAGGCCCGGAGGGTCCCCATGCCAACCAGCATGCCGGCGTTCAGTGCCAGGGGGACCTGGGCTGCCTGGGCACGGTAGTCCGCCAGCGTGGGAAAGTCCCGCCCCTCCGGTATGGCGCCCACGATGGGGGCCAGATAGCGAAGGGCCGCCGTCCGGTGAGGCCCGGCCACCGGAGCCAGGGACAGGCCGCAGTTGCCGTTCAGCACAGTGGTGAGGCCCTGCGCCAGCTCCGCCCGGCCATAGCCGGGGCGAAACAGGGCGGCGTCACCGTGGCGGTGAATGTCGATAAAACCGGGGGTCAGATACCGGCCCCGGGCGTCGATGATATGGGCGGCGGGTACGTTCCCCAGCTGTCCCACAGCGGCAATGGTGCCGCCCTGGACCGCCACGTCACCGGAGAAGGCGGGAGCGCCGGAGCCGTCCAGGATACGGGCATTTTGAATCAGATAGTCGTACACGAACATGCCTCCAAAGGTCAACTTTTCCTTAGTGTAGCACGGAGGCCGGGAATTTGCAATGGTTCCCGTTTGTGAGGGGACGCGGTATCGCCCAGGAGGTCCGGGAAAGAAAAGGACGCCCCAGTGGGCGTCCTTGCAGCTATGCAGGGAAAGAATCAGTCCTCGCACAGGCCGGCGGTGATGATGGCCATGGAGCAGACCTCCCCACGCGGCCAGCCGCGCGGGGACCCCATGATTTGATCCAAATGGGCCGAAATGAATCCGGCCCATTTCAAGGTTTTGCCTGCGGCAAAACGCTTGTACGCCGCAGGCGCGGCGGCGCCCAGGAGGTCCGGGAAAGAAAAGGACGCCCCAGTGGGCGTCCTTGCAGCTATGCAGGGAAAGAATCAGTCCTCGCACAGGCCGGCGGTGATGATGGCCATGGAGTAGACCTCCTGGGCGTTGCAGCCGCGGCTCAGGTCGTTGATGGGGGCGTTCAGACCCTGCAGGATGGGGCCGTAAGCGTCGAAGCCGCCCATGCGCTGGCAGATCTTGTAGCCGATGTTGCCGGCGTTGATGTCAGGGAAGATGAAGGTGTTGGCGTGGCCGGCCACATTGGAGTTGGGGCACTTGGTACGGGCCACAGTGGGAGACACGGCGGCGTCGAACTGCAGCTCGCCGTCGATGGCCAGGTTGGGAGCGGCGGCCTTGGCCTTGGTGCAGGCGTTGCGGACCTTGTCCACGTCCTCGCCCTTGCCGGAGCCCAGGGTGGAGTAGCTCAGGAAAGCGACCTTGGGATCAATGCCGAAAACCGTGGCGGTGGAAGCGGTCTCCAAAGCGATTTCCACCAGCTCGTCCTCGGTGGGCTTGATGTTGATGGCGCAGTCGCCCATGGCCAGGACCTCGCGGTCACCGGTGGCGGAGTCACGCACCAGAATGAAGCAGGAGGAAACGATCTTGCTGCCGGGCTTGGTCTTGATGATCTGCAG
>CAYWYW010000145.1:0-4262 GCA_964462715.1 uncultured Oscillibacter sp. | reverse complement strand
GTGCAGTTGGCGGTGATGGCCGGGATGGACTTGATCTTGGCGTCGCCCATGATGATGGAGTCGCACTGCACGTGGCCGAAGCACTGGGCGTTGCCCACCATCCGGGGATAGAACACCTGGCTGGACTGGTCCTGGGCCACGGACCGGGAGATGACCCGGCCCTTGGAATCCTCGCCGTCCAGCACGATCTCCATATCACTCTCAGCCACCTGGTCGCCGTGGGTCAGCAGCCGCTCGGTGATGATGGCTTCGGCACCCTTGCCGCAGACGATCTTGGTGTACCGCTTGGTGGAGTCGATGCCCCGGATCTGGGTGGTCTCCATCTGAATGGTGGCGCCCTCCTCCAGGTACACGACGGTCTGGGGGTTCATGATCTTGCCGCCCTTGCCGTCGCCCTCGCCATAGTGCTTCTCCGTATACTTCACGTGGGAGTTCTTCCCCACATAGAAGGTGTGAACGCCGTCGTGGCGGCTGGTCTGGTCACCGCAGTTGTGGATGCCGCAGCCCGCCACGATGTTCACGTCGCAGTTCTCACCGATGAAAAAGTCGTTGTAGACCATTTCCTCGATGCCGGGCTTGGTGATGATGACGGGGATGTGGCAGGTCTCGCCCACGGTGCCGTCCTTTACCCGGATGTCGATGCCGGGCTTGTCCTCCTTACCCGTGATCTCAATGTGCTCAGTGCTCTGGCGGCCGTCGCAGCCGCTGTCCTTGCGGATGTTGAAGGCGCCCACGGGCTTGCCCAGCATGTCCGCGATCTTTTCCAGAAGCTCGCGGTCGATCTCGTTCTCCATCATTACGCCTTCACCTCCTTGGTCAGTACCGGGCAGCCGCCCAGAGTATCCGCCAGAATCTGGGGCAGGATGTCCGCCGCAGGGCCACGGTGGCGGATGGCGCCGTCGCCCACCACAATGACCTCGTCCGCCAGGGAGATGATGCGCTCCTGGTGGGAGATGATGATCATGGTGGCCTTGCCGGTGCGGTGGATCTGCTCAAAGGTCTCCGTCAGCCGGGCGAAGGACCACAGGTCAATGCCCGCCTCCGGCTCGTCGAAGATCATGAGCTGGCTGTTGCGGGCCAGAATGGAGGCGATCTCGATGCGCTTTACCTCGCCGCCGGAGAGGGACACGTCCACCTCCCGGTCCAGGTAGTCGTTGGCGCACAGGCCCACCCGGGTCAGGTACTGGCAGCACTTGTCCTTGGACAGCTTCTCATCGCCGCTGGCCAGGGTCAGCAGGTCCCGGACCGTCAGACCCTTGAAGCGGGGAGGCTGCTGGAAGCCGTAGCTGATGCCCAGGCGGGCCCGTTCGGTGATGGTCAGGTCGGTGACATCCTGGCCGTTCCAGAGAATCTGGCCGGAGGTGGGCGTCACCAGACCCATGATGATCTTGGCCAGAGTGGTCTTGCCGCCGCCGTTGGGGCCGGTGAACACCACCAGCTTGTGGTCGTCGATGGTAAGAGAAATATCTTTTAGAATATCCATCTGCTCGTCGCCCTCACGGACGGAGTAACTGATGTGTTTCAGTTCCAGCATGGAATGGGACCTCCTTTAGTGGAAAAAATGCTCAAGCTCAACTATTTTAGCAGAAAGTGTCCGAAAATGCAATCATTACCCGCCGGGTTTTAGGGTTATTTTATCCTTTTTATAAAAAAACACCCTCCATTTTCAGGGCGGGTTACGACAGCCGGTCCCATGGCATAGACTGGAGGGAAGAGGAGGGACACTCTATGGAACAAAGTACACAGAACCATCCGGAAGTCTATGATTTCCGGCAGTATGACCGTATCTGGCAGCGGGTGGCACCCACGCTGGAGCCTTATCCCAGCCCCGGGCGGGGGAGTATCGCCCAACAGGAGTCTGAGGAGGCCACTCCCCAGGCAGAGGCCAGCCAGATGCCGGCCCTGACGCCTGCCCAGGTCCGCCAGGAGAGCACCCTGCCCGGTGCGGAGCAAAACCCATGCTGCATGGGCACTGCTGCGGCGGAGATGCTGGAGGTGCTGACGGGCTTCGTGGAGGAAGAATTGGCGGACCAGCGGTATTACCAGACTCTGGCCCGGCAGGCGCCTTCCTGGGCCCGGCAGCAGCTGCGGGACATTGCCGCCGACGAGGGCGGCCACGCCCGGCGGCTGATGGCGGTCTATTTCCTGATCACCGGGGAGTGCTACCGGCCCACCATCCATTGCGACCGCATCTATCTGCCGGGCTGGTGCGCGGCCCTGCGGGAGCGGTATCACGAGGAGGCCTGCGGCGGACTGAACTACGTCCGGGCGGCGGAGGGGACCATCGACCCCTGCCTGGCCCGCCTGCTGAATGAGCTGAGTGCCGATGAGTACCGGCACGCGGACACCATGCTGCGGATGCTGGAACGCAGCCTGCGGCGCTGAGAAAACGCCGTTGCGTATGGCTGCGGAGTGTGGTATGATAAAGCTGTAAAAAACTCCCTTCGCGCATGGGCGTGGGAACAGGAGGCAGTGAATGAACAAAGTCATTACCATCAGCCGCGAATACGGCGCGGGCGGCCATACCATCGGCAAGCGTGTGGCCCAGGAGCTGGGCATCGAGATCTATGACAAGGATATCGTCCGGGAGACGGTGCGGGCCAGCGGGTTCGAGACCGAGGTGGTGCAGGAAGAGGAAGAGGATGTCTCCAAGGCCAGCACTTTCCTGAAGAGCCTCTGCTCCAGCAGCGTTCATTACCGGGACCCTCAGGAGGTCATCCATGAGGTACAGAAGGCGGTGATCCTGCAATTCGCCAAAAAGGGCCCCTGCGTGATCCTGGGCCGCTGTGCTGATGACATCCTGCGGGAGAGCGACGTTGAGACGCTGAACGTCTTTATTCACGCCGATGACCTGCACCGGGCGGTGCGCCTCAGCGAGATGACCGGCGTCACCAATGCCACGGAGCTGCAGAAGCTGATGGCCAAAAAGGACAGCAGCCGCCGCAACTACTATGAGCACTATACCCGTAAGAAGTGGGGCGACAGCCACAACTACGACCTGACACTGGACAGCGGCAAGCTGGGCGTCGATCTGTGCGTGCAGATGATCGTGGAGGCTGCCAAAGCCGGAGAATAAAGGAATGATTTCAAGGGCCGGGGAGAAATTTTCCCGGCCTTTTCCGTTGCTCCGGGGCCGGTTTTGTGCTATACTGGCTTCGATTTTGAAGAAAATAAGGAGACCAGCATGTTTACCGGATTTACCGATGAGACCGTGGACTTCATGTGGGGCATCCGCTTCAACAACGAGCGGACCTGGTTTGAAGCCCACAAGGAGACCTATCTGACCCAGCTCTACCAGCCTATGAAGGAACTGGGAGGCGAGCTGTACGACTTTCTCCGGGAGAAGCGGCCGGACGGTGACCTGATGTGCAAGGTGAGCCGCATCTACCGGGATGCCCGCCGTCTCCACGGCCGGGGGCCCTACAAGGACCACCTGTGGCTTGGCATACGCCAGCCGGCGGACGAATGGACTGCCCGCCCCACCTTCTGGTTCGAGGTGACGCCGGACGGGTGGAGCTACGGCATGGGCTACTGGATGCCCAAGCCCGTCACCATGGCAAAACTCCGTGCCCGCATCGACCGGGACCCGAAGACCATGGAGAAGCTGACCCGGACCCTGGACAAACAGTCGGAATTCCTTCTGGAGACGGCGGATTATAAAAAGCCCCGGAGCCAGGCGCCCTCACCGCTGCTGGAGCCCTGGTACAAGGCCAAATCCTTCTCCCTCTGCCATGAGGACAAGCTGACGGAAGAGCTGTTCAGCCGGGAAGTGGTGGACCGGGTGAAGGTCGGCTTTGAATTCCTGCTGCCCTATTACGATTATTTTGTGACCCTGGACGGGGACCCCGACCCCAGTGAACAGTAAAGAAAGGAACGATACAGATGAAAGCCTGTCCCGAGAGAGAAGCAGCTCTGGCGCTGCTGAAAAAGTACAATGCCGAGCCCTTCCACATCCAGCACGCCCTGACGGTGGAGGGCACCATGCGCTGGTATGCCAACGAACTTGGTTACGGCGAGGACGCGGACTTCTGGGCCACCGTTGGCCTGCTCCACGACGTGGACTTCGAGCAGTGGCCGGAGGAGCACTGCAAAAAGGCTCCGGAGCTGCTGGCGGAGATCGGCTGCTCCGACGAATTCATCCACGCCGTCTGCTCCCACGGATACGGCCTGTGCTGCGACGTGGAGCCCACCCAGGAGATGGAGAAGGTGCTCTTCGCGGCGGACGAGCTGACGGGCCTCATCGGCGCCGCCGCCCGGATGCG
>CAYWYW010000144.1:0-4269 GCA_964462715.1 uncultured Oscillibacter sp. | reverse complement strand
CCCCAGTGGTTCTGCTCCGTGGAGTCCTTCAAGGACGAGGCCTGCGCCGCCGCGGACGACGTCCGCTGGGTGCCCGGCTGGGGCATTGACCGCATGAAGTCCATGGTCCGGGAGCGCACCGACTGGTGCATTTCCCGCCAGCGCAAGTGGGGCCTGCCCATCCCCGTGGTCTACTGCAAGGACTGCGGCAAGCCCATCTGCACTGACGAGACCATCGCCGCCATCTCCGCCCTGTTTGAGAAGGAGGGCTCCAACGCCTGGTTCTCCAAGGAGGCCGCTGAGATTCTGCCCGAGGGCTTCACCTGCCCCCACTGCGGCGGCAGCACCGGCTTCGAGAAGGAGACCGACACGCTGGACGGCTGGTTCGACTCCGGCTCCACCCACTTCGCCGCCATGAAGCGGGACCAGGGCTTCTGGCCCGCCACCATGTACCTGGAGGGCCTGGACCAGTACCGCGGCTGGTTCCAGTCCGCGCTTCTGACCGCCGTGGGCGCCTTCGGCCAGGGCGCGCCCTTCAAGGAGTGCGTCACCCACGGCTGGACCGTGGACGGCGAGGGCAAGGCCATGCACAAGTCCCTGGGCAACGGCATGGACCCCGCCGAGATCTTCGACAAGTACGGCGCCGACCTGCTGCGCCTGTGGGCCGCCTCCGCCGATTACCACGCCGACATGCGCTGCTCTCACGAGATCTTCAAGCAGCTCTCCCAGAACTACCTGAAGTTCCGCAACACCGCCCGGTACTGCCTGGGCAACCTGGACGGCTTCGACCCCAACGCCCTGACCTCCGCCGCGGAGATGGAGGAGCTGGACCGCTGGGCCGTCACCCGCCTGAACGACCTGATCGTCAAGTGCTTCAAGGCCTACGACGACTATGAGTTCAACGCCGTCACCCACGCCGTCAACGACTTCTGCGTGGTGGAGATGTCCAACTTCTACCTGGATATCATCAAGGACCGGCTGTACTGCGATGAGACCGACGGCGCCAAGCGCCGCAGCGCCCAGACCGCCCTGTTCCTGATCCTGGACACCATGACCAAGATCATGGCCCCCATCCTGGCCTTCACCTGCGACGAAATTTGGCAGGCCATGCCCCACCGCGGTAGCGATGACGGCCGCAACGTGGTGTTCAACGACATGAACCAGCCCTTCGCCGAGTACGCCCTGGACGAAGCTGCTATGGCCAAGTGGGACAAGATCATCGAGGTCCGCACCGCCGTCAACGGCGTGCTGGAGGCCGCCCGTGCCGAGAAGAAGATCGGCAAGTCCCTGGAGGCCCGGGTGGACCTGACCGTTCCCGCAGAGGACGCCTTCCTGGCCGAAATGGACGGCGAGCTGCTGGCCGACCTGCTGATCGTCTCCCAGGTGAACGTCACCGTGGGCGGCGGGCTGGCCGCCTCCGCGGAGAACGCCGCCGGCGCCAAGTGCCCCCGCTGCTGGAAGCACTCCACCCAGTCCGGCAAGGACGACCTGTGCCCCCGCTGCGCCAGCGTCATCGCAAAGTTCGCTGAACTCGGAACACCCTGACGGGTCTTCCTCGCTGCGCTTCCTTGCGCTGCCGCTTCCCCACGCGACCCGCTTCGCTGGGCTCGCGCGGGGGACCCCGGAGTGGCGACGCTGCCCGAATTCTGATCAATACGCAAACTCCGACAGGAGCCTTCCCGAAAGGGAGGGCTCCTTTTTTGCGCGCCTGAAAAAAATCTGAAATTCCCTCTTGACAAATGAAGAAGATGTGGTATTGTATTAGTCAAGCAGTACAATAATACAAACGGAGGCACAGCCATGAAGTGGTACTTTTCAGACAGCGCCCCGATCTATGCCCAGCTGATCCGGCAGATCAAGGTGGGCATCGTCACCGGGGCATTCCCACCGGGAGAGCGGCTGCCGTCGGTGCGGGACCTGGCCACGGAGGCCGGGGTGAACCCCAACACCATGCAGCGGGCATTCGCGGAGCTGGAGCGGGACGGCCTGGTATTCAGCCAGCGGACCGCGGGCAGATTTGTGACGGAGGACAGAGCCATGATCGAGCAGACGAAAAAAGCCTTGGCGGAATGCCATATCAAGCAGTTTTTGGAATCCATGGACCAGCTGGGCTTCCAGCGGGATGAAGTGATCTCCCTGCTGCGGCAGGAGACGGGAAAGGAGGGCGTCACCGATGGCGGTTCTGGAATGTAAACATCTCACCAAGCAGTACGGTCATGTCACCGCCCTGGAGGACGTGAGCTTCTCCATCGAGCCGGGCCGCATCGTGGGCCTGCTGGGCCCCAACGGCAGCGGCAAGACCACCCTCATCAAGCTGGCCAACGGCCTGCTGACCCCCACCTCCGGTGAGCTGACCATCTGCAACGCGGACCCCGGCAAGGAGACCCACGCCATCGTCAGCTATCTGCCCGAGCGCACCTCCATCCCCCTGTGGATGACTGCCAGCCAGCTGCTGGACTTCTACCAGGACTTTTACAAGGACTTCCGCCGTGACGCGGCGGAGGAGATGCTGGCCCATCTGAACATCCCCGCCAAGCAGCGCATCAAGCAGATGAGCAAAGGCACCCGGGAAAAGGTGCAGCTCATCGTGACCATGAGCCGGGCGGCGATGCTGTACCTGCTGGATGAGCCCATCGGCGGCGTGGACCCCGCCACCCGGGACTATATCCTCTCCACCATCATCGGCAACTACAACCCCGAGGCGGCGGTGGTGATCTCCACCCACCTGATCTCCGACGTGGAAAAGGTGCTGGACGAGGTCATTTTCATCAACCAGGGCCGCGTGGTGCTCCAGTCCTCCGTGGACGAGATCCGGGAGGAAAAGGGCATGAGTGTGGACGCCCTGTTCCGGGAGGTGTTCAAATGCTGAGAAAACTGATGAAGCACGAGTTTCGTGCCACGGGCCGCATCATGCTGCCCCTGTTCCTGATCTTGCTGGCGACCTCCGTGGGCGCCAACTTCTCCGTCCGCGGAATGCTGGATACGGACAGTAAATTTCTGAACGTCCTGGGCGTCCTGCTGGTCATGGCTTTTGTCATCGCCATCGTGGGCGTGTGCGTCATGAGCATGGTGGTCATGGTCCAGCGGTTCTACAAGAACCTGCTCCAGGACGAGGGCTATGTGATGATGACCCTGCCTGTCTCCGTCCACCAGCACGTCTGGAGCAAGCTCTTCGTCTCCGCCGTCTGGTTTGCCCTGACCATCGTGGTGGTGTGCGCGGCCTGCCTCATCATGGCCTTTGACGTGGAACTTGTCCAGCAGGTCGCGGCGGGTTTCCGGGAACTGTTCCAGGAGATCTTCCAGCACCTCACCGCCTACTACGCCATCAACGGCACCGCCGTCGCGGTGGAGTTCCTGGTGATGTGCTTCGTGGGCTGCTGCGCCATGTGCCTGCAGTTCTACGCCGCTCTGGCCATGGGACACAGCCGCCCCAACCACAAAATGGCCTGGTCCGTGCTGTGGTTCTTCCTGACGCAGTTCGTCATGCAGTTCCTGGGCGGTATGGGTATCATGCTTCTGGATGAATCCTGGATTCACCACCTGCTGCTGGGCTGGACGGACAATATCTCCGGCATGGCGTCCGTGCATCTGGGCATGGTCACTGTGATCCTGGGCGAGGTGGTCTACGGCGCCATCTTCTATTTCTTAACGACCTGGTTCTTGAAAAAGCGCCTGAACCTGGAGTAAACTAGCCTTAACACTTCCACGGGCCGCGGGGGAGTCTCCCCGCGGTCCGTGACCTGTTTTCGGAGGACCTGCTTTGGACACTGTATTCGGAAAACTGCTGCTGACCTTCGGCACCGCCATGGTGCCGGTCATCGAGCTGCGGGGGGCCATCCCCGTGGGCGTCGCCGCTGGATTGCCGCCTGTGGTGGCCTGCGTGACGGCCATCCTGGGCAATCTCCTGCCGGTGCCCTTCATCATGCTGCTGGTGCGCCGCATCTTCGACTGGCTGCGGGACACCCGATTCTTCGGCCCGAAGATCACCTGGCTGGAGCGGCGGGCCCACCTGAAGGGCCGCCTGGTGCGGAAGTACCGCCTGCTGGGACTGGTTGTGCTGGTGGGCATCCCCCTGCCGGGCACCGGCGCCTGGACGGGCGCCCTGGTGGCGTCCCTGCTGGACATCCGCCTGCGGACGGCCCTGCCCGCTATTTTGCTGGGCCTGATGATCGCCGGGGGCATCACCACGGCGGTGACCATGGGGGTCGTGCATTTATTTTGAGTTGCGGAATACGAAAAAGAGAGCCTTTCGGCTCTCTTTTTTGCGCTTATTCGGCGGTATAGACCTTT
>CAYWYW010000143.1:0-4546 GCA_964462715.1 uncultured Oscillibacter sp. | reverse complement strand
GCCCACATAGATGGGGTTCCAGGTGCCGGTGGGATCCAGATAGGACTCAGGGGTGCTGCTCAGCTCGGGAGACTGATAGGGCTCCAGCAGGCCCTTGTCCACGGCGGCGATGTAGTTGTCAGTGGAGCCGCCGAACATCAACGTTGCCTGCGGGTTGTCCTTCTCGGCTTCCACACGGGTCAGCATCTCACCGGCGGAGAGGCGGATGTAGTTGATCTTGATGCCGGTCTCTTCCTCAAACTTGTTGAAGTAGTAAATGACCTCGGCCTCGGGGAAAGCGGTGTAGACAGTCAGTTCCTTGCTGCCGGAGGGCTGGGCTGCGGGCTCCTGAGTCTCCTTCTCAGGCTCCTTGGCAGGCTCCTCCTTCTTGCCGCCGCAGGCGGTCAGGGCCAGGAGCATCACAGCTGCCATCAGCAGCGCGAACAGACGCTTGGTGGACTTCTTCATGATTCTTTTCTCCTTTTCAGCCAATTTTTTATTTCGATCCCGTGAAACCACGGGAGGGAAACCAGGGTCTCACTCCAGGCGGCACATGGCCCAGATGGCGTTATGGTCGGACAGTTCTTTCCCCGTGAACTCCGCCAGGGCGGAGCCAGGGGCGGCATAGGTGAAATCCTCTTTGGCGGTGGATACCATGTGGCTCCTCTCCGCCCGGACGCCCTTCACCATGATCCAGTCCAGCCGCAGAGGCAGGAAGCTGCCGTCCGGCATGGGCTTGCGGCGGGTCATCCTGGGCTCGCCGGGGACGATCTGGTAGCCTTCTCCCTCTGTCAGAGGCAGCAGCGGCTCAAAGTCGAACACGCCCTCCAGACACCGGCGGCGCATCTCGGGGCTGGCGGCAACATCGTTGATGTCCTCCTTGTCCCGGCCGTCAAAGGTGTTGGTGTTCAGGTCGCCGCCCAGGATCAGGGGCATATCCGGCAGCTCCCGGCGGACGGCCTCCAGAATGGTTTTCATCTGATGCAGGCGTCCCTCACCGTGGGTACGGTTCTCCAGGTGGATGGATACGGCTCCCAGGGGCTTCCCGCCCACGTCCAGCTCCGCGAAGACGGCCAGACGGCCGCCGATGCGCCTCTGCCGGTCAAAGTACCAGTTGTATTCCTCCGGCAGGCGGATGACCCCAGCCCGGCGGATAGGCCACCGGGAGAACACGGCATTGCCGTGGAAGCCCTTTGTGTTCTCGTCGTTCACCAGCTCGATGAACTCCAGGCCCCAGGCGTAGTTCAAGCCGAAGGCCTTGGCCAGCTCCCGGGCGGTATTCTTGTTGCCGGACCGGGCGCAGCCGTCATCCAGCTCGTTGGCCAGAATGATATCAAAAGGCTGGATATCCGGGCAGTCTCGGAGAAATTCCCGGATCTCCTTTAGGTTGACGCCCCGCTCCATATTGAACATCAGCACACCCAGCGACTCCGGGACGGTCCGGGGCGGCTCCACGAAGTTATCCGTCTCCGCTGTGTGGAACTGGGGGATACGGGCCATGACGCTCTCCTGGGACTGGGTGTCCAGCAGGGCCCCCAGGGCCTTGCGCTCCTCCAATCGAATGCCTTCCATGGTTTCAAACTCCTTTTGCATTGTTGATATCATGGTGTGTGATCTTCCGGCAGCTCCCCCGAACCACCAGCTCCGGCTCCAGGACATCCGCCGTCTGGTGTCCATCTCCGCCGATCTTCTCCAGCAGCCGCTCCATAGCCAGTCTTCCGGCCCGGTCGCTGCACTGAGAAACCGAGGTCAGCATGATCTGCGGCAGGCAGGCGTAGGCAATGTCATCAAAGCCTACCAGGGAAAAATCCTCCGGTACACGGAGCCCGCAGGCCTCGGCCGCGTCCAGGATCTGAATGGCCCGCCGGTCGGAGTAGGCCAGGAAGGCATCGGGAATATCTCCCGCCCGGAACAGCCTGCATGCCTGCTCATAGCACCAATTGTCAAGGCCGTCTTTGCCCCCCGCGATATATTCATATGCCGCCAGTCCGTTTTTCAGCATAGAACGGCGGTATCCCGCCAGCCGCTGCTCCAGCGTTCTGGATTCCTGCCGTCCGCCCAGAAACACGATCTTCCGGTGCCCCAGACGGTAGAGATACTGGGTGGCCTCATAGGCCCCCCGCTCGTTGTCTACCTCCACATAGCTGCAGGCCGGACCGTGGTTGCTGCCCAGGTACACGCAGGGAATGTCCCCCAAACGATGGGCGTGACACTCCTGGGACCTCGGCGAGACGGCGGCGATCACCATGCCGTCCACCCGCTGGGCATACATCTGCTCCACAGCCTCCAGCTCATAATCCGGGTCATGGAGGGTATTGCTCAGCATGACCCGGTAGCCCTTCTCCGCAGCGCAGGCCTCCACGGCAGTGCATAAGGCGGAAAAGTAGGGATTGGAGATATCCGGAACGATCACACCGATGGTTTGGGTCTTCTGCCCTGCCAGTCCCTTGGCGGTGATATCCGGCACATAATTCAGGGCCTCGCAGGCATCCCGCACCGCTTTTCTGGTTCGGGCGCCGATGGACGGATGGCCGTTCAGCACCCGGGATACCGTGGAATGGCTGACGCCGGCCAAAGCCGCCACGTCCCGGATCGTCACACGCTTCATTGCAAGTCCTCTTCTCTGTCCGCCCATGCACCATCTCTCCGGAAAGCCCTTTTCCGCAGAAACTTGTGCAACCGTTTTCTTTTTTTAAGATAACACGCTCCTCAAACGCAGTCAATCAGTCCTTCTCTTTTTCTACAACCGTCATAAAAATACATCTACACTATTTGTGCAAAAACACTATCTTACTTCCGTCTTGCATTTTCTCGCAAAATTGAATATACTCAAAACAACCTCTGCTGCTTCTGGAAGCTGGAAATTTCCCGGGGTTCTCTTCCTGCTTTTTTAGAAATATGTTGCAGAATTTGTGCAACCGTTTACATCTGCAAAGTGGAGATATTGGAGGTATTATGGAGCAGATCACCATCAAGGATATCGCCCGGCTGGCCGGCGTCTCCTGCGCCACGGTGTCCCGTGCCCTCAACGGTGTTCCCAGCGTGGACCCTGTGACCCGGGACCGGGTCCTGGCTCTCTGCCGCAAACATGGCTACCGCAGGAATCTGCTGGCCCGCAGTCTCAGCGCCAACAGGGCCGGCCTTATCGGCTGCATTTTCTCAGACCTGGCCAACCCTCTTTTTGCAGAGATGTCCCTTCTGCTGGAGCAGTCCGCACGCCGCAGGGGCTGCCATGTCCTGCTGTGTCACGGCCGGGTGGAAGATGCGGACATCGAGCAGGTCTTTGACTTTCTGATCGGCCACCGGACAGACGGCATTATCCTGGTAAGCTCCTCCCAACAGGCCCCGGCATTAATCCGCCGTTATAAAGGACGTGTGCCGATCCTGCTACAGGGCAGTCTGGCCCCGGTTCACTGTCCCGATACCGCCATCCCGTCGGTCTCCGTAGACAATCTGGCGGGGGGCCGCATGGCGGCTGAATACCTGTACAGTCTGGGCCACCGCCAGGTAGCCTATCTGGGCCTCCGGTCCAACAACCAGTCCCATGTCCTCCGCCACTGGGGCTTTACGGAGACAGCCCAGCGTCTGGGGATGTCCGTGCGGACACTTACCAATGATTCCGCTGCCTCCAACACTGCCGTGGGTTATCAGTTAGCCCGCCAGTTCTTCTTCCAGGACCTGCGGGAGACCGCCATTTTCGCCGCCTGCGACACTGTGGCTCTGGGCGTCATGTCCGCCGCTGCGGAGTTCCACATCTCCATTCCCGAGGACCTGTCCCTGCTGGGTTTTGACAACATCAGCTACGCCTCCCTGCCCAACATCCGTCTTACCACCCTCACCCATCAATCCGGACAGGTGGTGGAAGCCGCCGTGGACCGGCTTCTGAATCAGCTCAGCCGCACGGAGCCCCTTGATGGCACTCCCCTGCTGATTTCTCCGTCTCTGGTGGAGCGGTCTACCTGCCGGGCGCTCCGGACGTAGCACAGTCCCCATTCGCCCTTTCTCATCCGCAGGCGAAGGTCTCTTGCATCCGGCCCATAAGGTGATATAATAGGAAAAACAGACCTCTGGCCGGCAGGACCGGCGGAAAGGAATCTGCCATGTACTACGGAGAACTGAAAAACTGCGACATTGCCAACGGAGAGGGCGTCCGGGTGACGCTGTTCGTCTCCGGCTGCACCAACCACTGCAAAAACTGCTTCCAGCCCCAGACCTGGGACTTCCATTACGGTCAGCCCTTCACGCAGGAGACGGAGGACCATATCCTGGATATGCTGGCTCCCTCCTACATCAACGGTCTAACCCTGCTGGGAGGCGAGCCCTTCGAGCCGGAGAACCAAAAGGTCCTTCTGCCCTTTCTCCGCCGGGTCCGGGCGGCATACCCGGAAAAAAACATTTGGGGCTTCAGCGGTTTCACCTACGAGGAGCTGACCACCCCCGGTACCCACTGCCACTGTGAGGTCACGGAGGAGATGCTGTCCCTGCTGGATGTCCTGGTGGACGGCCGCTTCGTGGAGGAATTGAAGGATATCTCCCTGCGGTTCCGGGGAAGCCGCAACCAGCGTCT
>CAYWYW010000142.1:0-4588 GCA_964462715.1 uncultured Oscillibacter sp. | reverse complement strand
GGTTCTGCATCTCATAGGCGCGCTTGTTCAGCACGTCGATGATGCCGGTGACCTTCTTGTCCTCGTTCCAGATGGGGACCACCAGGGGAGCGATCTTGTTGCCGTACTTGGCACGCAGGGCCTCAAAGGTGGCGTTGTAGTCGGAGTTGTCCTCGTCGGTCTTGGAAATATAGATAAAGCGGGGCATATTCCGCTCCTCGCAGTATTTCCAGGCCTTCTCCAGGCCCACGGAAACACCGTCCTTGGCGGAGCAGACGATGATGGCGGCGTCCGCGGCACGCAGGGCCTCCATGACCTCGCCGGAAAAATCAAAAGCGCCCGGGGTATCCAGCACGTTGATGCGGCAGCCCGTGAACTCCAGGGGAGCGACGGCAGTGCTCAGAGAGATCTGGCGCTTGGTCTCCTCGGGGTCATAATCGCAGACGGTATTGCCGTCCGCCACACGGCCCATGCGGTCGATGGCGCCGGTCATATAAAGCAGGCTCTCCGTCAGGGCGGTCTTACCGCTGCCGCTGTGGCCCAGCAGGCAGACGTTGCGGATGTTCTGTACTGAATAGCTCATTGTTTATTCCACTCCTTATGTTGTGCTGTCGACACGGCGCAGGGGCCGTGATAGGGAATTGACAGGTGTCAAAAGTCCTAATGTAGAAAGTATACAACATTTCCAGGGGCAATACAACAGAAATTTTGGCAGGTTTTACATTTTGGGCAGGAGGGAGAAAAAAGTCCCCAAATTTTTAACAAGTGCGCAAAAAAATCAGGAATTGGAACTCAGAAATGAGGAATGCATCCACACACCTCAGTTCCCTGATTTCCGATTCCTGACCTCTCATTTCTAATTTCTGGATAGAATCAGCACCGGCAGGGTCCACAGCAGCAGGAACACCTCCAGCAGCAGGGGCGTCAGCAGTCCGTAGGCCGCCTGAAACACCATATAAAACACCAGCAGAGTCCCCACGATGCTGCCCAGCAAGCCAAACACCGCGGACCGCCGGACCGCTGTGCACAGCCTGCGGCTGCCCACCACGATCTCCGCATAGGGCAGCAGGCCCTCCCGGAACAGCAGAGCCCGGGGCAGGTCACGGTCGTTCTCCGCCTCGCTGAGTGCCACCCGGGTGGTCAGGTCCGGATACTCCACCCGCACGCCCTTGTGGAACTTCCGCTTCAAAAGGGCTGGGGTGATGTTGGGGTCCCGGGAGGCCAGAATGGGGGTAATGTGACTGTGACGCATCATCCGCAGGGCGAAATCCACATTTTCCGCCGGGTTGTACTTCACCGCGAACACGGCCACCAGATGGCGGTCCACCGCCAGAAAGACGCCGGTTTTCAGCTTGATGTCCCCGGGGATGCGCACATCCATCTTCCGCATGAAGGAGACAGTTCCCAGCAGCACGGACTCCCCGTGGATGCTGGCGGACCAGCCGCCCTCCTCGTAGAAGCTGAAATCATCGGCCTTCTCATAAAAGCCCAGCTCGCTCCGCAGGAGGCCGTCGAACAGCCGCTCCAGGCCGCAGCCCGCGCAGTGGGCCATGGTGGCGGCGTAGGCTATGGCCTTCCGGCGCTCCTCGCCGTAGATCTTAATGCCGTTGAGCTGAATGGTCCCCGGCGGGAACAGGTCCGCGTCCGTGACGATCATGGTCCTGCGGCGGCTGATCTTCTCCGTGCCGGACCAGCCGGCCACGGCGCAGCCCGCCTTTTGCAGATGGCGGGCTAGCCTGGAAAAGGGCAGTCCCCAGCACAAGGGCAGGGCAAAGGTGGCGCCTGCCGCCAGAATGGCGGACCAGTTCAGCAGGAAGTCGCTTCCCCGTCCCTGGCCCAGAGAACTGAGGCCCGCGAATACAAAGGAAGCCACCAGCACCACCGGCAGCAATGCCGTTTGCCACAGGACCGACACGTCCTCCCGCATGGCCGTGGTGTAAAACCCTGGAATGGAGCCCCGCTGCTTGCAGGCGCCCTGGTCCGTGTCCGTCACCAGATAGGGGGGCTCGTCATCCAGGGACACCGTGCGGAAGGTGTCGTACATACCCCGACTCTCCCGGCTGATGCCCCATTGGGCAAACACCAGGGCCAGGCAGGCAACGGCGCCATAAGGCGGCACCGGGCTTCGGTCCGGCAGCAGCAGGCAGGCCCCGCAGTCCGCCAGGGCCGCCAGCGCAGACAGGGAGATCAGCAGCTCGCTGACGCAGCGCTTCCGCCGCAGCATGGCGGCGCCCCTGACGATCACCTGCCGGCACAGCAGCGCCGTGACGGCCAGGCAGGCCATCAAAATGATACTCTGGAACCGGAAATCCCCGGTCCACATGGGAATAACCAGCCCATACTGCTCCACCCCCATGAGGACCACGGGGATCAGGGCCGTCAGCAGGGCGGGCAGCAGTCCGCCCCTGCGGCTCCGGTACTCCTCCCGGTAGTCCTCCGCCGCCTCCCAGGGCTCCAGCTCCGGGACGATGGGCTCGATCTCCGGCTCCGGTTCCGGGGCGGGACTGTCGTACAGCTCCTCCGTCTCCTCCAGCTTCCGCCGGGAAAACAGGCTCCGGCGCGGCTTCAGCAGCAGCTCCGCGTTCTCCTCCATCACCGCGTCCACGGTGCTGCCCACCACCTCTTCCAGAGAAATGGGCCGGGGGGATTCGGGAATAGCCTCCGGCTGTGGCTTCGGTTCCGGAGACGGTGTCTGGGGGGCAGACTCCTTCTCCGGCTTTTTGGGAGAAGTCCGCCGGGGCGGCGGGGCGGGAAGCTCCTCCGGTGCCGGGGACGCTTCCGTCTCCCGGACCGCCTGCTCCACGTCCTCCATGATCTTCTGCTCCCGGCTGCCGCCGTATTCCGCCAGGATCTCCTCCAGAGAGAAGTCCTCCGCCAGAGGGGGGACGTCCGTCAGCGGCGCGTCATATTTGGTTGTTTCCTGATATTCAGACATGCGCAGCTCCTCTTTGGCTTGGTGCCCGGTTCCGGATCATCCCCGCTGCCGCACTGCCTCGTACAGCAGGATCGCCGCGGCGGCGGAGGCGTTCAAGGAATTCAGTCTGCCCCGCATGGGGATACTGACCAGAAAGTCACAGTTCTCGGCGGCCAGGCGGGTCATGCCGTCGCCCTCGCTGCCAATGACGATGGCGGCGGGGCCCTTCAGGTCGGCGTCATACAGGTTGGTAGTGCCGTCCGCCGCCGTGCCGAACACCCACACCCCCTGCTTTTTCAAATCTTTCAGCAAAGCCGGGATATTGGGGACCCGGGCCACGGGCATATGGGCCACCGCACCGGCGGAGGTCTTCGCCACCACAGCGGTGAGGCCCGCGCTGCGGCGCTTGGGGATGACCACGCCGTGGGCCCCGGCGCACTCGGCGGTACGAATGATGGCGCCCAGGTTGTGGGGGTCGGAGATCTCGTCGCAGATCACCAGCAGGGGATTCTCTCCCTTGGCGGCGGCGCTCTCCAAAATGCTCTCCACAGTGACGTACTCCCGCACCGCCGCCAGGGCGATGACGCCCTGATGAGCGTGGGTGCGGCTCATGTTGTCCAGCTTCCGCCGGTCGGCGTCCACCACCACGATGCCGGCGGCCCGGGCCTTGGAGGCGATGTGCCCCAGGGTCTTATCCGTCTCGCCCTTCAGGATATAAATTTTATCAATGGTCTCTCCCGCCCGCAGGGCCTCAATGACGGCGTTGCGGCCCTCGATCACGCCGTCAGCCTCGGCGGTCAGTGCGTTTTTCTTCTGTTCGTCCATACTTTTTTCCTCTCATACAGAATATTGTTACATTCAGAAGTTAGTATACCATACCGGCGGGATACAATAAAGCATGAATTTACAGAAACTTCATGAAAAAAGGACCCCCGCGCCTTGCCCCCTTTCCGGGTTTATGGTATATTATGTTTCAGTTTTTCGCCTCTTTGAAAGGAGTTCCTGATATATGGATCAAAACAACAAAAAGAACTCCCGTCCCAACGGCGGGAAAAACAGCAACTGGCGGGGCCTGCTGTCCCTTATCAGCTGGGCGCTGCTGCTGACCATCATCGTCAGCTACGCCACCAGCTACATGAACAGCGCCGGGCGCCGGGCCTCCTCCGTGGAGCTGGAGTACGGCGATTTTCAGCAGATGGTCATTGCCGGTGACGTGCAGTCCGTAAACTTCGACAACGAGGAAGAGATCCTGCTCATCACCCCCGTGGACGGTTATGTCTACACCGCGCCCGACGGCACCATGTACACCAAGAGCACTGACGAAAAGGGCAATCCCGTCTACACCTCCGGCAAGGCAGGCAGCGCTCCCGTCTCCATGCAGTTCTTCACGGTGAAGATCGAATCCAATGACGCCATCGTGGCCTTTCTGAACGAACACGGCGTCTATGACTTTAATCAGAATTATAAGGCCCAGATGGGCATTCTGATGATGCTGCTGATCAACATGGCGCCCTTCTTCATCATTATGGCGGTCATGCTGCTGGTGATGAACATCGCCGCCAAGAAAGGCGGTATGGGCGGCATCGGCGGTATCGGCGGCGTGGGCAAGGCCAACGCCAAGGTGTATATGGAGAAGTCCACCGGCGTCACCTTTGCCGACGTGGCGGGCCAGGACGAGGCCAAGGAATCCCTGAC
>CAYWYW010000141.1:0-4651 GCA_964462715.1 uncultured Oscillibacter sp. | reverse complement strand
TCTGTATTCCTGGCTGAGACGCTGCAGCTTAATCTGGTCAGTCAGCAGCTTGTCCTTGTCGTCGGTAGCCTCGTCCACAAGGATGCGTCGTTTCTGGGTTCTGATGGACCGTTCCAGCTTCCTCTGCATCTGTGTGGCCTCGTACATGGTATAGTGCCGGCCGTCAACAGTCACACCCTTCTCGTTGTCCTTCCGGAACTTTTCCAGTTCCTCAGGCGTGTATTGCGGTGAATTGACGCCAAGAATGATCGGAGATGCAACGTGCCCGCAGTTCAGTGTGCCGATGCGGCGAACAAGGGAGTTGTTCAGAGCATCATATTCGGCGTCGCTGTACTGCTTGCCCTGTATGGGTTCGTGGTCCGGGGCGCTTGCGGCATGAGCGGAAATCTCCCATCCGTCACAGCCAAGATCATCGTGGTTCTGCTTGGTGATCTGCTCCTGCATCAGGCCGAGGCCGCCCATGATATTCCGCCGCACCGCCGCTTCCAGAGAAGTATGTACGCCGGATTCATAGTCAATGACCCTGACGCCCTTGTCCGCAAGATTCTTTGTGGCCCTGCGGATGGCGGTGTTATAGTCCGTGGCTCCGGTAATCACCTGTTTAAAGGCATAGTCCGTACAATTCCGGTATGCGTCCTGGAGTGGCAGCGCTTTTCCGTATGGGTCCACCATGCCAATGGTCTGTGTCATGTTCTTGAAGTCATCCTGGGCAAGCTTCACGGCGGCGGATACAATCTGCTGGATAACCGCATTATCCTCAAACGGAATAGCCGCCGCAGTGGGCAGCCTGTCCAAGTCGAAACGGTATCCGACCTCGGCTGACTGTGTCAGCAGTTTATTGATCTCAGAATCCGATTTATTCAGTAGCTCTTTCAGCCGTTTCCTGATATCCCGCTGGCTCATGCCGAGCTGCTGCGCCCGCCAGATCTGATACTGCGCGGTGCTGGTGAGCTGTCCTGCTTCCGATATACGACGGGCGATATCCTCCAGCAAGAAGTCGTTGATAGGATCGGCAATCTGCCCTGCGCGGTCACGCAGCGCCGCAATCTGTTCGGCTGTGAGCATTTAGCAACCCTTCCGCTTTTTCTTCTTTGCCATATTACTCATCACCTTCCTGTCCATCCACCATCTGCTCGACCTCCGGCATGTATTTCTTCCGGATTGCTGCCAAATCTTTCTCGGTTTCCGTCGGCATACCAAATCGCCAGCCAATAGCAATCTCAGGTTTCAGCAGACCTGATGCGACCATGTCTTTGTAGTCGGCCCAGGTTTTGTCCTCGTCGTATAAGATGCCATTGCCCCAGTCGATGGAGATTGCATCCTGGTCAATCTCATGGGCTCCGGGCACCTTGTAGAGCTTGCCCAACGTGCCGCAGAGCTTCACAGCGTCCTTTACAGCCTTTTCCCATACTTCCTGCAAATCAATGATTGTCAGGTTGTAGTCTCCCTCGCTGGAAGTGACCTCTTTGGCTGTCCGTTCCTGCGCCTCTACCTCAGAAAGCAGGCCGCGCTTGATACCGATAACGCTCTCCACATTGCGGAGATACTCACGCTTCCGATTCAGGAAGGATTCCTCGCGCAGTTCAGGAGAGAAGATGGTCACGCCCACGTTTTCCGGAGAATCATCCAGCCCAACAAACACATGATCGGAGAAATGGCGTTTTCCGTCTTCATCACGCTTCATCAGGTCGGCGGATGCAATGATGCGGGACTCTCCCCTATCAAACTCCCCGTTGATCTGAGCCTCATTTCGGTCGATGTTGTGGATAAGCCCAACGGCGGCTGCGTACACACTCACACCGTCAGGGCTGCCGTCCACGACATTCTCGATAGGTGTCTGCATATGGACGAGCCCAAGGCCAATCTTGGCAGGATATGTATATTCGTCCGGCAGGGCCGCATATCGTTCCAGGCTGTTCAAGCTGACGGGCTGACCGATATGTGCGGAGTTGTAGGAGCTGTACAGGCGGTTCCGAATGGTCAGACGGCCATCAGTTCCAACAGTTCGGCGCTCCAGCAGCGTGTAGTATCGACTGCCATATACGGTGCGCTCGGTGGTTCCGATATCCACTGGCCGATTCTCCGCATCCCGGCCAAATACCAGTACATTGTCACGGCGGACAACGGACACTCCCCAGCCGGATGCTGACGGAAACGGCTTCAGGTAAGCCTCGCCGCCCACCATGAGCATCTGCATAGCCTTGCGTTTCTTGGCGTCCAGTGCGGCCAGAACAGATTGAGCGAACTCGTCGGTACTGGAAGCCTGATACTCGCCGAAGCAAGTCTTTGTCAGCTTGTTGACCACGGTATAAGCGATGCGCTGGCACGGGTCGCTATCCTCCGTTGCCTCACGCTCATAGTAGAGACGGAACCATTCAGTGATAGCCGCCCGCATCGCCGCAGATGTGATATCTTTCGCGCGGAAAGCCTCTTCAAGGCTGTATGGAGTTTTCAGAGCCTCGAAAATGCTCATTGCTGTTTTCCTCCGGTGTTGATGATAATACGGCGCTGTGAGCGAATACCACGCTCAAGTCCATCGATATAGGCATCTCGCTCCGCGATTTTATGCTTCAATTCCTCATTTTCAGCAGTCAGGCGCTCAACTTCTTTAAGTACGCTATCCTTTGCCCATGCCGGGAAAAATTCTCGGATAAGCCATTTTTTGAACTTTCCCATTACCGCCCTCTCCGTTTCCAAATAGGCTCCAGGGCGTAGCGCACAGCGTCGATACTGTGGTTTGCGGCGTCTGGATAGCCCTCCAATACTTCGTTGGTCTTCGGGTCGACCTCGTATTCATACTCGCTGAACTCTCGCGCCGTGTGCGGGCATCTATCAGGGTCAATGATGATAGCCGTCAGAGACTGCAGCCACTTGATACCGTACTCCACGGAGCCAGGTCCCTTGATGGCTTCCCTCATTCGGAACCCATATGCCCGGAAGTCAGCCACATTACGGTCGCCGCCGCTGCCGGGGTCCGCGATGATGATGTCGTCCTTGTGATGGGCGATTTTCTCCGCCCATGCGGTGTTGCTCTGCTTATTGCCCCTGAATTCCTCGTAGATGTGCAGGGTCTTTGCCGATGCGTCGTAATTGCAGGCCACAAACTGATTCGGGTCAGGATACCATCCCCAGTCCTGCCCAAAATAGAGCCTGTCAAAGGTCTGCAGCTGCTTATCGGTGATGGGTTCCAGTTTGATGTTGTCAAATACGCCGTTACCGGAGCCAACTACCTCACCGAGGTATTCATGACGGTACCCGGTCATATTCGTCGCCTTCAGATGATCCGCGTCTGCGATAAATCTAGGACCAAGCCAATCTTCCGGCGTAGTCAGGTAGGTGCTATGGTGCACCAGCTTTCCGTGCTTGCTCTCCCGCACATAGCGGTTTGCCCAGTTCCTGGCCATGGCCGGCGGGTTGAAGCTCTTAAAGGTGAAACTGAATGGGCCGCCACGCAATGTAGACTGCTCCACGTTTCTGATCTGCTCCGGCCCGTCGAACTGGTCCAACTCCTCGAACCAGTCGATTCCGATATATCCAAACGGTACCTTGATGGACTTCACCTTTCCGGGGTCATCCATGCCGAAGAACATGATTTTTTGCCCGGTCGGAATGTAGATGCACTCCATGGGGCTTACCGTGCAGCGGAACTTCTTTGTGAGACCGAGCGTGGATATAGCCCAACAGATCTGCGCATATACGCTGGATCGCAGAGTGTTTCCGACCTTGCGGAACACGCAAACGTGGATGTCCGGTATTCTCAGAAGCAGAAGGACAATCTCAATGGAGATAAACGACGATTTTGCGCTTCCTCGTCCACCCTTGCAAACCAACTCATTGATAGCGCCTGACTTGATTTGGTGATGGGCGCCGTAGAACGCCGGCGAGATCGCATCAGTCAGTCGGGATGTCGTCAACGATTTGCACCCCCTCGTCGCTTCCTTTGCTGTCCTCGCCCAGCAAGTCCACAATGACCTTTGCCGCCTTGGCATCTCCGGCGGTGGCTGCCATCGTCAGGCCGATGATCATGGCCATCTGGTTGTCGATGTCTTCCGGGTCTACGTTTTTACGGGCAATTTTATTCCACGTCCTTTGATCAGTGACGGGTAGGGATAGGTACAGGTCAGCCGCCTCTTTCAGGCTCTTCTTCCGTCGGCGAGATGCTGTCTGCGCCGCTTGCCCCATTTGCCGGATTCTCTTTGCGTCCTCTTTGCCGCGCTCAGTGAGCGGTATAAGGTTCTTTTCATTGGGCATCTCACCACCTCTCAACACAAAATATCCGCATCAGCACTCCCACCCCTGTGCCAAGAAATGACGCGGACTATCACCCGAATTACCAAATGCGGTTTTAAAATCGAACCGAGTGCTGGCACGCAGTTCTTAAAACTATCCGCATGTTTTGTTCTGCTGGAGCCAGATACCAGAATCGAACTGGCACATACTGCTTGGAAGGCAGCCGGTCTACCATTAACCTAATCCGGCGGAAGGAGTTGCCCGATATTACCGCCTCGGCGCCGGGCGGCAGGAGGATGAAGAGTATGGAAAAGCGCGAGAGATATAAAACCTCTCACGCTAATTCTCGCACAAGTATTTGGCCTCGGTGGCTCAACTTTTCGGTTTCAACAGGCTTTCGCAGCGGAAATTACGGGCCGTC
>CAYWYW010000140.1:0-4730 GCA_964462715.1 uncultured Oscillibacter sp. | reverse complement strand
CAGGTCCCGGACCGGCATGGTCTCGCCCACCTTGATGCCGGCGGAGCTGCCGTCAGAGGAGAGTCCCTCCAGAGCGGTGGCAGTGGCAGTCAGCTCCTGGTCCATGGACAGCTTTCCCGCGTCAACGGCCTCCAGGGTCAGCAGGGCCGTCATGATTTTGGTCAGGCTGGCGGGGTACAGTTCCTGATGCTCGTTTTTGGCGTAGGCCACCGCGCCGGTATTGGCGTCCACCAGCAGGGCGGCCTTGGCCAGAATGTCCGGGTCGGCGGGGAGTTCCGGCTTTTCGTCTCCGGCGGCATAGGCGGTGGGGAACAGGCAAAGGCTCAGGACAAGAGCCAAAAAAAGAGCAAAAAAGCGGTTCGTTTTCATATCTATCTCCTGAGAAATATGTTATAATCGGTATCAGAAACGCTCCGCCGCCGGGAGCCCGGCAGGAAACGAGTAGTTCTGACAACAGTATAGCAAAAAAAACACGGGAGTTCAACCAAAATGGCGGCTGGAAAAATCACGAAAACAGAATGGCTCCTGTTGGGCCTGACGGCGGTGTTTTTGTGCGGACTGCTGGCGCTGTACGCCCATGACCGGGCGAAGCTGGCCGCGTCGCCGGTGGAGACCGCCCGTGACGTGCCGCAGGAGATGTTTATGCCGGAGCTGGCGCCCCTGGACCTGAATGCTGCTTCGGCGGAGGAGCTGGCGGGCTTGCCGGGCATCGGCCGGGAGCTGGCCCGCCGCATTGTGGCATACCGGGAGGAGCACGGTCCCTTCGAGACCGTGGAGGAGCTGTTGGAGGTCTCCGGCATCGGCCAGGGGAAACTGGCGGGGCTGGAGGGCCGTGTCACCGTTGAAAATGAGGGAACAACATGAAAATTTTGGTGGTAGATGACGAAAAGACCCTGGTGAAGGGCATCAAATTCAATCTGGAGAACGAGGGCTATCAGGTGGAGTGCGCCTATGACGGCGCCGCCGCCGTGGACCTGGCCCGCAATGAGAAATTCGACCTGCTGATCTTGGACGTGATGATGCCGGAGGTGGACGGGCTGGAGGCCTGCATGCGCATCCGGGAGTTTTCCAACGTGCCCATCATCATGCTGACCGCCAAGAGCGAGGATGCGGACAAGCTGATGGGCTTTGAGTGCGGCGCGGACGATTACCTCACCAAGCCCTTCAACATTCTGGAGCTGAAGGCCCGGGTCCGGGCGCTGCTGCGGCGGGCCGCCGGGGTCCAGCGGGTCCAGGGGGCCGTGCTGACGGTGGGGGACATCTCCCTGAACACCGAGGAGCGGGTGGCCGTCCGGAACGGAGAGGTCGTGGACCTGACGGCCAAGGAGTACGACCTCATTGAACTGCTGATGCGTAATCCCCGGCGGGTGTACAGCCGGGAGAATCTGATGAACGTGGTGTGGGGCTATACCTACGCCGGGGATTACCGGACGGTGGATGTCCACATCCGCCGCCTGCGGGAGAAGCTGGAGAAAAACCCGGCGGAGCCGGAGCATATCATGACCAAGTGGGGAGTGGGGTACTATTTCAAAGGGTAAGAAGCGGGTATGGAACAGCCTGCGGGTCAAGTTCGGCCTCAGCTACATCCTTATCATTGCCGCCGTGCTGGTGCTGCTGAATACCTATCCCCTGGTGGTGTCGGAGGACATGGTGTTCCGCTCCAAGGTGACCACCATGCAGAACAGCGTGTCCGTGATGGTGTACTCCCTGTCCGGCCTGGATAAGCTGAATGAGGAGAACGTGGCGGCGGCCATGGCGGTGGTGGAGGAGACGGGCCTCTCCCGTATTCTGGTGACAGACAGCGCCGGCAAGGTGCTCTACGATACCCGTGAGACCGGCGGCGCCGTGGGGGAGTATGTCCTCTATTCGGAGATCGTCCAGGCGCTATTGGGCAGTGATGCTGCCTCCTGCGCCTATCAGAACGGCGCGTTCCGCAGCCGTGCATCCTCCCCGGTGCTGTATCAGAACCAGATCATCGGCGCGGTCTACGCCTACGAATACGACGTGGAGCAGGCCGCGCTGCTGGAGGGCCTGCAGTCCAACCTGCTGCGCATCTCCGCCGTGGTGGGGGGGTGTGTGTTGGGGCTGAGCCTGGTGCTGTCCATGGCCCTGACGGAAAAGATCAGCCGTCTGATGACAGCCATCCGGCAGGTCCGGGAGGGTGCCTACGGCCACCGGGCGGAGATCAGGGGCGGTGACGAGATCGCCCAGATCGGTGATGCCTTCAACAGCCTGGCAGACCGGCTCCAGACCACGGAGGACGCCCGGCGGCGGTTCGTCTCCGACGCATCCCACGAGCTGAAAACGCCCCTGGCCGCCATCCGCCTGCTGACCGACTCCATTCTGCAGACCGACAATATGGACCAGGAGACCACCCGGGAATTCGTGGCGGACATCGGCATGGAGGCGGAGCGCCTCAGCCGCATCACCGAGGACCTGTTGCAGCTGACGAAGCTGGACAGCGGCATCATCCAGGCTCCCGTGGTGGTGGACGTGCTGCCGGTGCTGGAGCAGGCCATGCGGATGATGAGCCTGGTGGCCCAGGAGCGGGGTTCGGAACTGACCTTTTCCGCCGAGGAGAACTGCCTGGTGATGGCCACCCGGGACGAGGTCCATCAGGTCATCTCCAACCTGACGGATAACGCGCTGAAATACTCCGCCGGGGGACCGGTGCAGGTCTCACTGCGCAAGCGCCACGGCCAGGTGGTCCTGTCCGTGGCGGACCGGGGGCCCGGCATTCCGGAGGCGGACCTGCCTCGGATCTTTGAGCGGTTCTACCGGGTGGATAAGGCCCGCTCCCGGGCTGCCGGCGGAACCGGCCTGGGCCTCTCCATCGTCAGTGATACCGTGAAGCGGCGGGGCGGCACAGTGGAGGCCGCCAACCGCTCCGGCGGCGGAGCGGTGTTCACCGTCCGGTGGCCCGCGGCGGAAGGAGGAGAGGCGTCATGAAAAAGCGGATGCTGATCCTATTGGCGCTGTGCCTGGTACTGGTGTGCGGTTATGCCATGTACGGGACCGGAGAGGAGCCGGAGCAGACGGGAGGCTATCTCCTCTACTTCCTGGAGCAGGATCTGGAATCCGTTCCGGGCGGCGGTGCCCTGCGGGCGGAGAGCATCTGGCTGCCGGAGGCGGAGACAGCGGATACGGAGACTCTGGCGGTTCAGCTGATGCAGGAGCTGCTGGCCGGCCCCCAGGACGAGACTCTGAAAAGCACCATCCCGTCGGGAACGCTGCTGCTGTCTCTGCATGTGGAGGGGTCCCAGGCGCTGGTGGACCTGTCCACGCCTTACGGGACCTTGTCCGGGGTGGCCCTGACTCTGGCGGACCAGGCCATCACCCTGACCCTGACTCAACTGCCGGACATCCTGTCCGCGCGGATCACGGTCCGGGGCCGGGAGCTGGCCTACCGGGAAAAGCAGGTATTCACGGCCCGGGACGTGCTGCTGGCACCGGAGGGCGACGTGGTCAGCACGGTGGATGTGACGCTGTACTTCCTGGATGGAAACGGCTATCTGAAGCCGGAGCAGCGGACCCTGGACCTCTACGAGGGCGACACCCAGGTCAGCGCGGTGGCCCGGGCCATGGAAAACGGGCCGCTGGATAAGCAGCTGTCCCCCGTTCTGCCGGAGGGCTTCCGGGTGAAGTCGGTGTGGCTGGAGGAGGACGTGTGCTACGTGAATCTCTCCTCGGGCATGCTGGAAACGGTCTCCGGAGACAGCGGGCTGGCCACGGCGCTGCGCGCGCTGGCAAAGGCCCTGGGCTCTCTGGAGAGCGTGGGGGAGACCCGCTATCTGGTGGACGGCGAATTCGCGGAATATTACGGCTCCGTCAACGTGGCGCGGCCCTATATGAACTGAAAAGACAAGCGGGACGAAAAGTTCCCGCCTGTCTTTTTATGTGCCGAAAAAGAGCCGTACCGCCAGAGCCGAGGCAAAAAAGCCCGTCAGGTCTGCCGCCAGAGCGGCGGGGACCGTGTGCCGGGTGCGGCGGATGCCGGCGGAGCCGAAATAGACGGCGATGGTGTAGAAGGTGGTTTCCGTGCTGCCCAGCATGACGGCGGCTACCCGGCCCTCGTAGCTGTCGGGACCATAGGTGGACAGCAGGTCGCTGGCCACAGCCAGGGCCCCACTGCCGGAGACCGGGCGGATCAGCATGAGGGGCGTGGCCTCCGGGGGGATGCCCAGGCGCTCCAGAAGAGGCGCGCAGAGGCCGGACAGCCACTCCATGGCCCCGGAGGCCCGGAACATGCTGACGGCGGTCAGCAGTCCCACCAGGGCCGGGATGATGCGCAGCAGCACCCCGATGCCCTCCTCCGCCCCATGGGTGAGGGTGCTGTACACATCCACCCGCTTTCCCATGCCGTACAGGGCCACAAAGGCCATCAGCAGAGGGATCACCAGAGAACTGAGGTTCATGGCCGCCCCCTTCCCCACCGGGAGAGAAGTCTGGCCGTCAGCAGCCCCGCCGCCACCGACAGCACCGAGGCGAACCACACAGCTGGAAGAATATCGAAGGGGGTCCGGCAGCCTGCCGCCGCCCGCACCGAGGCGATGGTGGTGGGCAGCAGCTGGATGGAGGCGGTGTTCAGTACCACCAGCAGACACAGCTCGTCGCTGGCCACGCCCTCACAGCCCCGGGCCATCCTGCGGGCCGCCCGGATGCCCAGGGGCGTGGCCGCGTTGCCGAGGCCCAGCAGGTTGGCCGAGACATTGGCGGAGATGGCGGCCAGT
>CAYWYW010000139.1:0-4865 GCA_964462715.1 uncultured Oscillibacter sp. | reverse complement strand
CTGGGCGACGCCCAGGCCCGCCGCCTGCGCATCCGCTACAAGGACGAAAACGGCAAGATGCAGCTGTGTCACACCCTCAACAACACCTGCGTGGCGCCTCCCCGCATGCTGATCGCCTTCCTGGAGAACAACCTCCAGGCCGACGGAACCGTGCTGATCCCCGAGGTCCTGCGCCCCTACATGGGCGGCAAGGAAAAACTGGTGCCCAATAAGTAAGATAAATCCCAACGCCAGCTTCCTGTGGTCGTTCCAGGGCTTTCAGGACCTGTGGCACTGCCTGTGGACCAACGCGTATCCTGAGATCTTCCTGAAAAACATGCTGGCCTGACAGACGGAAGGGCAGCTGTCCTGGCCCAGGTCACTCCTTGGCCCAGACCGCGGCAGATTTTGTGCGCTGTTTTCCGATTTCTGGACCTCCATCTTCTCCCCTCTGTTTTTGTTCCCGGTGGTGACCGTCACTATACTCCTGCCCCTCCAAGCAGTGGTGCGGTATCTCAGGGTGTACAAGTTCCGGGGTATCCCCCACATGCTCTTCGATGCGGGAACAGGCCTGTTCCTGCTGAGCACGGCCCTGCTGTCCATGTGCACCGGAGACCGCCGATGTATCTGCTGCTTCCGGCCGTTGTCATGCTCATCATTGTTCAAACAAGCGGCTACATTGCTGAAGGAAAAATACCCGAAAAACACAAGAAAAGGGCTTGACCGCCCCTGTTGTATCTGGTAATTTCTTACATTTAATCTCAAGTGTTATTCAAGCCACAGCATTCCGTACACAGCAAAAAAGGAGGCTCTGATGAAACGGTTCATCTCTCTGTTTCTGTCACTTCTGCTGATTTTCGCCCTGACGCTTCCCTGCTCCGCGGCGGAGCCGGCGCTGCCCAAAGTCCGGGAGTACACCGGTTTTACTGATGTGCCCGCCGGAGCCTGGTATAAGACTTCCCTGAAGGTCTGCTACGAGGCCGGGGTGCTCAACGGTCTCAGCGACACCCGCTTCGGTCCCCAGGAACCTCTTACTGCCGCCCAGCTGGAAGTGCTGACAGCCCGCGTCCACTGGCGGCTTCAGGGAAATGAGGGCGATCTGCCCGCCGCTCCGGCCGGCACCGGCCAGGTGTCCATCACCCGGTCAAACGGCACCGCCTATGATGCCGCCGGATTCGCCCGGGTGGATGACAGCGGCTTGAAGGACAAGAACCTGCCCAAAGCGACGCTGCCAGCGTGGACGCCTGGTACTAGGGCGCAGACCTGTATCTGAGAGGGCTGGACGGCGCCATGGATGCGAAGCTCCCCTCCTGCCTGGTGGAAACCGCCACCCGCTATGACGCGGCGGCCGTTATGTCCCTGATTGCACCGGACGAGATGCTGCCTACTCTCCACCAAAATACGCCGCCGGACACCGACCGGGTGGACGTGATACGTCTGTACCAGGCCGGCGTCATCAGCGGTACGGACGCCCAAGGCATTTTCAACGGCAAAGGTACACTCACCCGTGCCCAATTCGCCGTGCTGCTGGCACGATTGCTGGTTCCAGACCTACGCGTCGGAGCAAATTAAATCCCATTTGTATTTTCAGGATATAATAATACAGAAAGGAATCAATACTATGTCTAAAACATCTGGTTTCATGGCAGAATTCAAGCAGTTTATCGCCCGCGGCAACGTGATGGACATGGCTGTCGGCGTCATCATCGGCGGCGCCTTCGGCAAGATCTCCACCTCCCTGGTCAACGACGTGATCATGCCCGCCATTTCCATGCTCACCGGCGGCATTGACTTCAGCAACTGGAAGATCGTTCTGAAGGCCGCCGTGGCCGGCGCTGACGGCGCCATCGATCCCGCCACCGAAGTCGCCATCAAGTACGGCAGCTTCCTGGCCACCATCCTGGACTTCATCATCATCGCCTTCGCCGTGTTCTGCCTCATTAAATTCATCAACGGCCTGCACCGCAAGAAGGAAGAAGCTCCCGCAGCGCCTCCCGCTCCTCCCGAGCCCTCCGCTGAGGAGAAGCTGCTGACGGAGATCCGTGACCTGCTCCAGAACAAGTGATGGAACAGCTCCTGCAAGAGGGCCTGGCCACCCTGGGCCTCCCCCAGGACGGTGTCCCCGCCCTGGTCCGCTATGCGGACCTGCTGGTAGAGAAAAACAAGGTCATGAACCTGACCGCCATCACAGAGCCAGCGGACATTGCCACGCTGCACTTTCTGGACTGCGCCGCCCTGCTGACCCTGGCGGACTTCAAGGGCAAGACTGTGGCGGACGTAGGCACCGGCGCCGGATTTCCCGGCATGCCCCTGCGCATTCTGGAGCCCTCCATCCGCCTGACCCTGCTGGACTCCCTGAACAAGCGCATCGACTTTCTGAAGGAAGTCTGTGACGACCTGGGCTTTGGAGATGTGAACTGCGTCCACGCCCGGGCCGAGGAATTTGCCGCCCAGCACCGGGAGGGCTTTGACATCGTCACCTCCCGGGCTGTGGCCAATCTCCGGATGCTCTCCGAGCTGTGCCTGCCCCTGGTGAAGGTGGGCGGCACCTTCCTGTCCATGAAATCCGTGGACTCCGACGCCGAACTGGCGGAGGCCAAAAAGGCCATTGCCACGCTGGGAGGCCAGGTGACAGACGTAAAGGATTACGTCATCCCCGGCACAGATATCAGCCACCGTGTCATTTTTATCAAAAAAATGAAGGAAACTCCAAAAAAATACCCCAGAGCCTTTGCAAAAATTAAGAAATCTCCCCTATAATTCGAATAATTTTCCATTTTAGGGCTGTACGGTCCGGAAAATCATGGTATAATGTGCCGTGGACTAGTAAACAATTTTTGGTCGAAAGGAGGTCCGCCATGGGTCAGTGTATCGCCGTGGTGTCCGGCAAAGGCGGCACGGGAAAAACATCTTTCACCGCCGGGGTGGGAGAAGCCCTGGCCCTGTCGGGGCGTAAGGTGCTGTGCCTGGACTGTGATGTGGGCCTCCGCAACCTGGACCTGGCGCTGGGCCTCTCCGACCGGGCCCTGATGGATTTCTCCGACGTGGCCCAGGGACGCTGTTCCCTGGAATCCGCCGTGGTGGAGCATCCCCGGCTGCCGGGGCTGTTCCTGCTGACCGCCCCTGTCCGCACCCGGGGTCGTCCCGTGACGGAGACCCAGATGGCGGACCTGCTGGCGGAGGTGCGGAAGCGATATGACTTCTGCCTGCTGGATGCTCCGGCGGGCCTGGGCACCGGCTTTCTGCTGGCCACCGCCGCGGCGGACCGGGCCGTGGTGGTCACCACCACAGATCCCTCCTCCCTGCGGGACGCCCAGCACACCGTCATGGAGCTGGACCGCTTTGGCAGCGGAAAGCTGCATCTGGTGGTGAACCGTGTCCGAAAGAAGCTTCTGCGCAGCATGCACGCCACCATTGATGACGCCATTGATAAGGCGGGCCTCCCCCTCATCGGCGTCGTGCCAGAGGACGATGCCCTGCTTCTCAGCCTGAACCGGGGCACTCCCCTGCTCCTGGCCAACAGTCAAAGCCCCGCCGCGTGGGCCTACCGGAATATCGCGGCACGCCTGCAGGGCGGACGTGTCCCCCTGCTGCGCATCAAATAAAGAAAGGAGCCTACTCCGATGAATATCGCTCTCATGTCCCACGATAACAAGAAGGACCTGATGGTCCAGTTCTGCACCGCCTACGCGGGCATTCTGTCCCAGCATCATATTTACGCCACCAACACCACCGGCCACATGGTAGCCGACGCCACCGGCCTCAAGGTCCACTGCTTCCTGTCCTACGCCCACGGCGGCAGCCAGCAGATCGGCGCCCGCATCGCCTACAACGAGTTCGACCTGGTGCTGTTCTTCAACGATCCCAACAATGAGAAGATGGCAGGAGAGATCTCCTATATCTCCCGTCTCTGCGACCAGAACAACATTCCCTTCGCCAGCAACATCGCCACCGCCGAGATGCTGGTGCTGGGCCTGGCCCGGGGCGATCTGGACTGGCGCTGCATCGTGAACCCCTCTACCCGGCCCATCGCTTGACATTTCCCCGAAAAACAGATACAATCTGTGCGTGAATTCACCGCAAAGATGCCGCAGCAGTAATGCAGACACCGATCCTCAGAGAGGGGCGCAGCGCTGAGAGCGCCCTGTTCGGCCTGGATGAAGGACAGCGGCGGAGCGGGGGCGGAAACGCCCACGGCTCCCTCCCCGTAACAGGAGGCCAAAGGAGGCCCTTCGGGCCTTGAATTTGGGTGGCACCACGAAGCGAACATTCGCTCTCGTCCCAAAAGTATTGGGACGGGAGCATTCTTTTTTAAATTTACCGATAAAAGGAGACAATCGCCATGGCAAAAATGACCCCCCGGACGCTGTCCGGCTTTATGGAGCTCCTCCCCGCGCCCCAACAGCAGATGGAGCGCATCATGGAGGTGCTGCGCCGCACCTACTCCCTCTACGGCTTCACTCCCCTGGACACCCCCGTCATTGAGTCCAGCGACGTGCTGCTGGCCAAGGGCGGCGGCGAGACGGAAAAGCAGATCTACCGCTTCCAGAAGGGCGACGCGGACCTGGCCCTGCGATTCGACCTGACGGTGCCCCTGGCCAAGTACGTAGCCCTGCACTACAACGATCTGACCTTCCCCTTCCGCCGGTATCAGATCGGCAAGGTGTATCGCGGTGAACGGGCCCAGCGTGGCCGTTTCCGGGAGTTCTATCAGGCGGATATCGACATCATCGGCGACGGCAAGCTGTCCATCGTCAACGAGGCGGAAATTCCCTCCATCATCTACAAAACCTTCTCCACCCTGGGCCTGAAGCGGTTCCAGATTCGGGTCAACAACCGGAAGATCCTCAACGGCTTCTACGCCATGCTGGGCCTGACGGAGAAGT
>CAYWYW010000138.1:0-4870 GCA_964462715.1 uncultured Oscillibacter sp. | reverse complement strand
TCCAGTTGTCCCGCGGCGCTGTACAGCAAGGCGTTGCAGATGGCCGCCGCCACATTGCTGCCGCCCTTGCGGCCCAGCGCCACGATGGCGGATACGCCGTGACGCCGGCAGGCGTCCAGCAACCGTTCCTTGCTCTCTACCACATTGACAAAGCCCACTGGCACACCGATGACCAGCGCCGGACGCTTGCCCTCCTCCAGCAACTCCGCAATGCGGAGCAGGGCGGTGGGAGCGTTGCCTACCGCCAGCACCGGATGGTCCCAGGTCTCCAGCGCCCGGGTCATGGACACCGCCGCCCGGGTGGTGGCCTGCCGCCGGGCCTCCTCCGCCACGTCAGGCTCCGCCATGAAGCAATGAGCCTCTCCGCCCAGGCGGGCCAGAGCGGGCTTGCTGATGCCCGCGCAGGCCATGTTGGTATCGGTCACGATGACGCCCTGCCGCATAGCTGCCGCGCCCAATGCCACCGCGTTCTCTGTAAAGCGCAGAGTGTTCACATACTCAAAGTCCGCGGTGGTATGGATCACCCGCTTAACTACCGGCGCCGTCTCGGTTGGCAGGGAAAT
This sequence comes from uncultured Oscillibacter sp., assembly GCA_964462715.1. Lineage (GTDB taxonomy): Bacteria > Bacillota > Clostridia > Oscillospirales > Oscillospiraceae > Oscillibacter. The sequence continues at coordinate 4,307 of CAYWYW010000138.1, read as the reverse complement.
CCCCCGGTCCCGCAGCTCCTGCTCAATGATGGACATACTGGTCCGCTCAATGTCCGCCGGCTGCGTGTGCTGCTCTTTCATCTCTTCGTTTCCTCCTCTTCCAGAACACGGCGGACCGCCGCCATATCCAGCGCCTTGCGCAGGCCGTCCGCCAGGATATCGTACTGATGCTCCTTGTGCTGCCGCCAGGACTGCGGTGCCGCGTGGCCGGCCTGTATCCCCTTCCGGCCGCAGAGCCAGTCCGCCAGCTTTTCCGTCAGCTCGCCGCTGTCAAACAGGCCGTGGAGATAGGTGCCAAACACATTTCCGCTGCGGCAGCCGTCCGCCCTGCCGTCCTCCAGCAGGCAGAACGGCTCTCCCCGGACCTCCGTCGTTCCCATGTGAATTTCATAGCCATCCAGTGCGGCCTGCTCCAGCGGTCCGCCGCTGACCCGGGCCCGGACACGGGTCCGGGTCTTCTCCGGCTCAAACGCAGTCCTGCACGGCAGGAGTCCCATCCCCCGCAGGGCCGTCAGGGCGCCCTCCGCGCCGTGGAGGTCCGTGATCTCCTCTCCAAGCATCTGATAGCCGCCGCAGACGCCCAGGATGGGCGTTCCCCGGGCGGCCAGCTTCTGCACCGCCGCCTCCAGACCGCTCTCCCGCATCCACAGCAGGTCCGCCATAGTGCTCTTGGTGCCGGGCAGGATGACCATGTCCGGGATGCCCAGGCAGTCGGGCCGGTCCACGTAGCGTACTCCCAGGCTGGGGTGGCTCTCCAGGGGAGAAAAATCGGTGAAATTGGAAATGCGGGGCAGGCGGATCACCGCAATGTCCACCGCCTTATGGACGTGGGTCTTGTCCAGACAGGGGGCCAGGGAGTCCTCATCGTCCACGTCCACGTGAAGGTAGGGGACCGTTCCCAGCACGGGGATACCAGTCAGCTCCTCCAGCTGGACAAGGCCCGGCCGCAAAATTTCTGGGTCGCCCCGGAACTTGTTGATGATGAGGCCCTTGATGCGGGCCCGTTCGTCCGGCTGCAGCAGGGCCACCGTGCCGTAGATCTGGGCAAACACGCCGCCCCGGTCGATGTCTCCCGCCAGCAGCACTGGCGCGTCCACCAGCTCCGCCAGACCCATGTTCACGATGTCGTCCGCCCGCAGGTTGATCTCCGCCGGGGAGCCCGCGCCCTCCATGACGATGATGTCGTTCTCTGCCGCCAGGCTTTCGTAAGCCGCCAGCACCTCTGGAATCAGCTGCTTCTTGTACCGGAAATACTCCGCCGCCGTCATCTGACCGCGAATTTCTCCGTCGACGATGACCTGGCTGCCCGTATCGCTGGAGGGCTTCAGTAAAATGGGATTCATGCGCACGTCCGGCTGGATACCGGCGGCCTCCGCCTGCATCACCTGGGCCCGGCCCATCTCCAGGCCCTGCTGGGTCACATAGCTGTTCAGCGCCATATTCTGACTTTTAAAGGGGGCCACCCGCCAACCGTCCTGCCGGAACACCCGGCACAGTCCGGCGCACAGCAGGCTCTTCCCCGCCCCGGACATGGTGCCCTGCACCATGATGCACTTTGCTCTGCTCATCGGAGCACCTCCCTCAGCGCCTCCACCAGACGCTGGTTATCCATTCGTGTCCGCACCGCGGTGCGGTACCATGTGTCGTCCAGGCCCACATAATTTCCGCAGTTCCGAAGCAGAATGCCCTGCCGGGCCAGCGGTTCTTCCAAGGGCCGGGGGCTCTGAAACAGCAGATAGTTGGCCTCCCCCGGGATCACCCGCAGGCCCAGGCCAGTCAGCCGCCGGAACAGCCATGCCCGCTCCGCCGCCGTCAGTTCCCGCACTTGCCGTACATACTCCGTCTCCCGCAAGGCAGCTACGCCCGCTGCCTGTGCCAGAGATGAAACGGCCCACGGCTGTCCCGCGCGGCGCATTTGCTCCAGGAAATCGGTGTCGGCGCACAGTGCGTATCCCAGGCGGACGCCCGCCATGGCGTACAGCTTCGTAAACGCCTTCAGCAGCAGGAGGTTCGGGAACCTCCCCAGGTCTCCTTTTCTGGTGTGGTCCTCGGGCGTGTCCAGAAAGGCACCGAAGCACTCGTCCAGCACCAGCAGCGTCCCGGTCTCCCGGCATCGCTCCAGAATTTGTGTCAGTAGCGCGGGGCCGGTGGTCACACCAGTGGGATTGTTGGGCTCACAGAGGAACACCATGTCCGTCTCCGGCGTGATGGCGGCCGGAAAGCCTTCGTCCAGCGCAAAGCCCGTTTCCGCCCGCAGGATGAAATGCTCCACCGTGCAGCCCACTGTCTCCAGCGCCGCCTCGTATTCCACGAAAGTGGGTGCCGTCACCAGCGCCCGGCGGGGCCGCCGGGCCAGCACTGCCCGGAAGATCAGGTCCGCCGCGCCGTTCCCGCAGAGGATGTGCTCCGCCGGGACGCCCTCATGGTCGGAGAGCGCGGCCCGCAGCTCCCGGCACAGCGGGTCGGGGTAGCGGTCCGCCTGTGACGCTGCGTCCCGCAGGGCCGCCTGCACGCCCAACGGGACGCCCAGGGGGCTGATATTTGCCGAAAAATCCAGTGGCGGACAGCCGTGGGTCAGGGCGAAGCCCGCCCAGTCGCCGCCGTGCGTCAGTGTTTGCTTCATACCGTTCTCCCTCAAATGCGGCACAGTCCGAACCGGACCGCCCCGCACACGGCCAGCAGCAGGACGCTTCCGGCCACCATCATCCGAATGGTCCGCAGAATATCCCCGTTCTCCACCGGGCGCAGTCCGTCGCCGATGGTAGGCTTGTCATACAGCTCTCCAAAATACCAGGCTGGTCCCGCCAGCTGAACACCCAGAGAACCCGCGCAGGCCGCCTCCGTCTGGGCGGAATTGGGGCTGGCGTGACAGCGGCGGTCCCGCCGCCAGATGCGCCAGGCGCCCCTCCAGTCCTGCCCGGTCAGCGCTGCTGCGGCGACCCAGCAGAGGGCCGAGATGCGGGCGGGGACGTAATTGGCCGCGTCGTCCAGCTTTGCCGCCGCCCGGCCAAAATACAGATATTTCTCATTTTTGTAGCCCACCATGCTGTCCATGGTGTTGACGGCCTTATACATGAGCGCCAGCGGCGCGCCGCCCAGGAACATATAGAGCATGGGCGCGGCCACGCCATCGGAAAAGTTTTCCGCCACCGTTTCCACGGCGGCCTTGATGACGCCCTCCGCCGTCAGCCGGTCCGTGTCCCGTCCGACGATGCGCCCCACCGCTCGTCTGGCGGCGGGCAGGTCCTCCTTCTGGAGCTCCTTCCAGACATTCCGGCTCTCCGCCGCCAGGTCCCGCATGGCAAGCGCCTGCCAGCACCAGAGCGTCTGTACCGCAAAGCCCGCCAACCGGTGGAGCCGCGATGCCAGCAGGCAGATACCGCCCGTGACCAGCAAGGTACCCAGCGGCAGTCCCGCCGCCAGACACAGCCCCGCCCGGAACTCCCCTTTCGGCGTCTTGGGGAACCTGGTACGGAGGAATTTCTCCGCCCAGGTGATCACCTTTCCCATATAGACAACTGGGTGGGGCATCCACGCCGGGTCTCCCAGAAAACAGTCGAGGATAAAGCCGCAGACCGCGGCTTTGAAAATCAGCATATACTTTCGCCTTTCGTATACCGCACTTCCCGCAGCAGCCGGAGCTTCCGTTTGGACTTCCAGAGATTTTCCTCCCAGTCCAACACATATCCCCCGCCGCAGGGGGCGTTCCAGTCAAAATATCCCCGCTCCGGCAAAGCAAACCGCTCCATCACCGCCATCTGCACGCCGCCGTGGGCCACCAGCACCAGCAGGGGCTCCTCCCGGACAGCCGCATCCTCCGCCAGCGCGGAAAACGCGCCGCAGACGCGGTCGCAAAACTCTGTCCGGCTCTCTCCGCCAGGGCAGCGCCCCTGGCAGCCGCCGTCCACCCACGCCCGGTAGTCCGGGTCGTGCTCCATCTCCACGTAATTCCGGCCCTCAAAGGCGCCGAAATCCATTTCCGCCAGTTCTTTTACCGCCACCTGCTCCGCACCCGGAAAGATACGCGCCGCCGTCTGCCCGGTCCGGTACAGGGGCGAGACATACACCACAGGGGGCGTGATCTCCGCCCGCTCAAGCTCCGCCGCCCCTTCCGGGGACAGTGGGACGTCCGTCCGTCCCTGATAGCGGTGCTCCGCGTTGTAGGCCGTCCGGCCATGGCGCAGCAGCCAGACCTTCATGGCAGTTCTCCTTTCAACACCATGGGGATGCCGCAGAACACCCGCGCCACGGTCTCCGCCCGCCGGGCCAGCAGGCAGTTCAACCGGCCCGCCGCCTCCCGGGCGGCC
>CAYWYW010000137.1:0-5027 GCA_964462715.1 uncultured Oscillibacter sp. | reverse complement strand
CATATACTTCACCACAGCCTCATTCAGCTGGTCTCCGGCGATCTTGATGGAGGCGCTCTCCACCACGCCGCTGAGGGAGATGACAGCGATGTCGGCAGTACCGCCGCCGATATCGACAACCATGTGGCCGTCCGGCTTGGCGATGTCGATGCCGGCACCGATGGCGGCGGCCACGGGCTCCTCGATCAGGAACACCTTCCGGGCGCCGGCCTGGATGCCCGCGTCGATGACGGCGCGCTCCTCGACCTCCGTAATGCCGGAGGGCACGCAGATGATGACCCGGGGCTTGAAGAAGGAGAAGCCGGCCACCTTGTGGATGAACTCCTTCAGCATCCGCTCCGTCATGTCGTAGTCGGAGATGACACCCTCCCGCAGGGGACGAATGGCCACAATGTTACCGGGGGTACGGCCCAGCATGGCCTGTGCCTCGGTGCCCACCTTCAGCAGCTTGCCGGTGTTCTTATCCAGCGCCACCACAGAGGGCTCGTTCAGCACGATGCCCTTGCCCTTTACATAAACCAAGACCGAAGCGGTACCCAGGTCAATACCAATATCCTTTGCCATGGACATACAATTCCACCTCATTGTTCTTTCTTGCTGTACTGCATATTATAAACGGTTTTTTTATCCGCAATCATACAGTTTATATTATAGCGGCAGCATTCAACGATTGCAACCCTAATTCTTCCCCTGTTTGTGAACTTTCTTCAAATCCTCTTCCTTCCGGGTCAGCGCTACGGCGGTGCAGACCACGCTCTCCGCCCCGGCGTCCTTCAACACCCGGACACACTCGGTCAGGGTGGCCCCTGTGGTGCAGATGTCGTCCACCAGTAAAATGCGCTTCCCAGCGATGTCTCCCACCGGGTCGTAGACCCCCAGCACGTTGGCCCGGCGGGCGGCGGCGTCATGGATGCCGGACTGGGTCGGGTTGTCCACGACCTTTTCCAGCAGCCGCACCGGCTGGGTGTCCCACCGGCGGCAGGCAGCCCGGGCCAGCAGCTCCGCCTGGTCATAGCCCCGCTTCCGCAGGCGCTTTTTGCTGATGGGCACCCATGTTACGGTGTCGAACTCCCCGGAGAAATGCTCGGCGGCGCACCGGGCCACCAGCTCCCCCATGGCCTCCGCCGCGGCGGAGGCCCCCTGAAATTTCAGCCGCAGCAAGCCCTCCCGGGCGAGGCCCTCATACCATACCGCCCCGGCGCAGCGCAAACCGCCCGCCCCTTCCCGCAGGTCCTCGCGGCCTTCGATCCAGGGCAGGTCTTTTTCACATGTGGAGCAGATGCCCGGCTTCTCCAGGACCCGTCCGCAGAAGGGGCACTTGGGCGGAAACAGCAGGTCCAGAAATGCTTCCAGCAGGTTCATTTCTTCTTCCGGGGATACGGCGTCGGCTCGTCTGTCAAGCCTACCAGGTAGTCCACACTGACGCCATAGAACTCCGCCAGCCGGACCGCCAGCCGCAGCGGAAGCTCCCGCTCTCCCCGTTCATACTTGGAGTAAAGTGACTGGTCACACATCAATAACTCCGCAATCGCATATTGCTTTAAATCTTGATCTTCGCGCAGGTCCCGAATTCTCAAATTCATTTGAATCACCGAGATGATTCTATAATTAGGACATATTGTACTGCACTATTTTGGACTATATGTCCTAATCTATACGGGTCGCAGGAACCCTGCGGGGGATGCACCCCCCATTTTCTTTGGTTGCGCCAAAGAAAACGGGCCGTGCACGGTCCAAAAGAAAAACGCTACGTGTCCAAATCCTGCCGTTGGCAGGTTTGGACAAATACGGGAGTTGAGCGAATCGGTGCGGCGGAAATCCGGAAGTCTTCTACCGGGTGCGCTATACCCTTGCAAAACAAAGAACGTGCTTCCCCGCATGATGGGGCGCGAGTGCTGCTTTCGTAGGTGGTCAACGAAAGGTCTCTGCTTCTCTTTCCGCTGACGCTGCCTTGGCGCGCCACGCCAGCGCTGAGCGAAGCGGGAAGCGCAGAAAGAGAAGCAAAGGCCATACGATAACCACCTCGAAAGCAAGTTGGAAGCCTCAGCCTGCGGCGGCGTTCTATCCCAGTTCCACCCATGTCCGGCGCACCTGGCAGAAGGCTGTCAGCTTACACGGGCACCGATCACGGCGACCCCCGTTTTGCGCAAATAAGGCGCAGGGCCAGGCCCTGCGCCGGTTTTGCGCCAAAACATCTTTTCTTTTGACCGTGAACGGCCGTTTTCTTTTCGATGTTTCGAAAAGAAAATGGGGGTTCATTCCCGCGCCGCAAAGCGGCGCAATCCCCCGTCCCGGCCCGGGGCCGGAATCCGGGCGCCGCAGTGCTCACTCCTTGCTGTGCACCAATCTCCACCGCAGCCCGGAATATCGCCTCTGCTGCCGGTCATTCTCCGCCATGGCCCGCAGGGCGGCATCGTCGCCCACTACGATCAGCAGCTCCCGCGCCCGGGTCAGGGCCGTGTACAGCACCCCCCGCACCATCAGGGAGGGCGCCGCCGGCATGGCCGCCAGCACCACACAGGGGTACTCGCTTCCCTGGGCCTTGTGGACCGTCTGGGCGTAGGCCAAATCCACTTCGTTGAGCATCTCCACGGAATAGGTGGCCGTCCGGCCGTCAAAATCCACCGCCAGCCACTCCCCTGAGGGGTCGATCTGAAGGATACGCCCCACATCCCCGTTGAACACGCCAGTTCCCACGGTGCCGTCGTCTTTGGCCCACACCACGTCGTAGTCGTTCCGGGTCTGCATGATGCGGTCTCCCTCCCGGAACATCCGGTCGCCCCACTGGAGCTCCCGCTTCTCCGGGGTCCTGGGATTCACGGCGTTCTGCAGCAGCCGGTTCAGATTGACGGTCCCCGTGGGACCCTTCCGGGTGGGGGTCAGGACCTGGATGTTCTCCACCGGGACGCCCATTTTCTCCGGCAGCCGGGTCTGGCATAGCTCCACCACTGTGCTCATGGCCCGCTGGCCGTCCCGGCGGCAGAGGAAGAAGTAGTCCCCCTGGTTGCTGTCCATCCGGGGCGGCTCCCCCAGGTTCACCGCATGGGCGTTGCGGATGATGGCGGACTGCTCCGCCTGCCGGAACACCTCCCGGAGGAAGACCGTCTCGATGCGCCCGCTGCGGATCAGGTCGGAGAACACGTTGCCCGCCCCCACGGAGGGCAGCTGGTCCGCGTCCCCCACCAGCACCAGCCGGGTGTCAGGCCGCAGAGCCCGCAGCAGGGCGGAAAAGAGGCTCAGGTCCACCATGGACATCTCGTCCACGATGACGGCATCCGCCTCTAAAGGCTCCTTCTCATTTTTCTGGAAGGTCACCTGGTGGGTGATGTCATTCCAGCTCATGCCCAGCAGCCGGTGGACGGTCTGGGCCTCCATGCCCGTCAGCTCGCTCATGCGCTTGGCCGCCCGCCCAGTGGGGGCCGCCAACACGATGTCCAGCCCCATTTTTCGGAACAGCGCCACAATGCCCCGCACCGTGGTGGTCTTGCCGGTGCCGGGGCCGCCGGTGAGGATAATGACGCCCCGCTCCGCCGCCAGACGCACCGCCTGGCGTTGTTGGGGGGCATAGGTGATGCCGGATTCCGCCTCGATCTCCGCCAGAGTCCGGTCGGCCTGCCGGCTTTTGTCGGCCTCCACCTCCAGCAGCTTGTTCAGCCGCAGACAGGCGGAGGTCTCCGCCTCCCACAGGCGGCGGAGATAGCAGGCGTCCTCCCCGGACACCCGCTCCTGCACCACGGCCCGCCGCTCGATCAGCTGGTCTAGGGCCTGCTCCACCAACTCCTCACCGCAGTCCAAAAGGCGGCAGGTAGCAGCCACCAGCTTGCCGCGGGGCAGGAACACATGGCCGTTATTTTCGTTGTGGGACAGCTCAAAGGTCAGAGCCGCCTGCAGCCGCTCCCGGCTCTCCAGGGAAAAGCCCATGCTCATGGCGATCTCGTCGGTGACAGAGAACTCCACCCCGCAGACATCGTTGGACAGGAGATAGGGGTTATCCCGCACCATCTCCAGCGCCGCGTCGCCGTACTGCTGCCGCAGCTGGATGGCCAGCGACGGCGGCAGCTGGTACTGGCCCAGGAATGCCATCAGCCGCCGCAGCCCCATGTGCTGCCGGAAGCTCTCGGCGATCTCCTGGGCCTTTTTCGCCGTAATGCCTTTGATCAAACTAAGCCGCCCCGGCTCCCGCTCCAGGATGTCCAGAGTCTCCGCCCCGAAGCGGTCCACGATCCGCTGGGCGGTGGCGGGCCCTACCCCCTTGCAGATGCCGGAGGCCAGATAGCTGAGGATCTCCTCCTCGTCCTCCGGCAGGGACCGCTCCAGCTCCAGGGCCTTCAACTGCTCTCCGTGCTGGGGGTGGGTCTCCCACACGCCGGACACCGCCAGATGCTCTCCCGGCGCCACGCAGGGGATGCACCCCACCACGGTGACGACCTCGCCCTCCTCCGTCAGAAGGCGCAGGACCGTATAGCCGTTCTCGGCGTTTTGAAAAATCACACTATGTACGGTGCCCTCGCAGGCCGTCAGTTCTTCCATGTCTTGCTTCCTTACTTGATTTCAAATTCTTTTGCGTCGATGACCTCCGCGTTCTTCTCCCGGTCCGCCAGATAGTTGGCCATGGCCCGGGCATCCTCCGTCAGTCCGCAGTCCACCAACACGATCTCCGCCCCCGGCAGCCGTCCCTGGACTCGCCGCAGCTCCCGCACGTCCGCCTCCATGGCCAGGGCCTCTCCCCGCAGGGGCAGCACCAACAGAAGTCCGGGAATCGTGGGCCGCCCGGTGTGGAGCAGTGCGCCCGCCACCATCCAGACCACCGTGGTCAGCCCCACAGCGGACAGGAACGCAATGAGCCCGTCTTGCAGCAATACCATCCCAAATCACCTCATGGCATTGTATGCCGCTGAGGCGCAAGAGGTGCCCGCCTGCGGACAGGGACGGGGGTGTGCCGCTTTGCGGCACGGGAATGCACCCCCCATTCTTTTTCGTCTTGCCGAAAAAGAATGCGCCGTGCACGGTGGAAGAAAAAGGCGCTT
>CAYWYW010000136.1:0-5073 GCA_964462715.1 uncultured Oscillibacter sp. | reverse complement strand
GGGGGAAGGTGGATTCGAACCACCGAAGTCAGTGACAACAGATTTACAGTCTGCCCCATTTGGCCGCTCTGGAATTCCCCCATATTCAATTGGAGCTGGTGGACGGATTCGAACCCCCGACCTGCTGATTACAAATCAGCTGCTCTACCGGCTGAGCTACACCAGCAAGTACATTTCCAACAGCAGGATTTATGATACCAGAGGAAAACGTTTTTGTCAACAGCTTTTTTCATCTTTTTTATTTTTAAAGGAGGGACCCCCTTGTACCATGTCCACTGCCGTCCCGGACGGCACGCCACCCTGCGCTGCACCCTATGCGGCCGCGAGATCACAACAGGAGAGGAATACTGGGCCTGCAATGGTAGCCGTGTCTGCACGGACTGCCTGCCGGAATTTGCCCGGCAGGAGCTGGCCCCCTGTCATGAGACCCGGGGAAAGGAGGCGGGCCTATGACCCTTTTGGAAATGTCTGTCCATTACGCCGACAGCGCCGCCCTGATCCGCACCCGCATTGCAGAACTGCGGACCGCGGAACGGGCGGAGGCCGACCCCGACGCCGTCCGGCGCCTCCGGCTCCGGATTGAGACCCTGCGTCCTCTGCTGCGGGAAATGCGGGAACTGGCGGTGCTGACCGCCCGATACTACGACAGGAGTTATCGCAAACATGAGAAATACACCCTTTGATACCCGCAGCAGCGAATGGATTGGAGACATGACCGTCTGGCTCCGGGAGAACAGCGAGGACAACCAGCTCCAATTGGATCGGCTGCGCCGCAATCTCCGGCGGGCCAGGGAGCAGGAACTGACCCCCTGCCAGCGGCAGGTGCTGGAACTCCGCTATGATCGGAACATGTCCGTCACCCAGATCGCCCGGCATCTGGGGGTCAATGCCTCCACTGTCTCGCGGACTCTGCGGCGGGCCCAGGAGCGGCTGCGGCGGTATTTGCAGTACACATTATAATTCCTCTTGAGCTTTTCTCCGGAAGCCCGTATAATCGGAAGCAGAAGAGCATCCTATTATCTGACAGGAGGAACCATTTCATGCTGTACAATACGCTGCACAACCGCTGGCTTCGTCTGGTGGCCGCCGTGGCGGGTGAATTCATTGCCGCTGCCGCCATGAACCTCTTCATCGTCCCTCTGAACCTGTACTCCGGCGGCGCCATGGGTGTCTGCCAGCTGATCCGGACGCTGCTGCAGGACTATGCCGGCCTCAGCTTCGGCGCCCATGATATTGCCGGCATTCTCTATTTTCTGGTGAACATCCCCATTCTGATCTTTGCCTATCTAAACCTGGGGCGGGGACTGGTGGTGCGGACCATCATCTGCACCGTGTCCTACTCGCTCTTTTACAGCATCATCCCTGTTCCAACCGTCCCGATCCTGGAGGACTACCTCACCGCCTGCCTGCTGGGCGGCATCCTCACCGGTATTGGCAGCGGCATTGTCCTCACCTGCGGCTGCAGCGGCGGCGGACTGGACGTGGTTGGCCTGTGCCTCAGCAAGCGGGGCAGCGGCTTCACCGTGGGGAAATTCTCCCTGACCTTCAATATTTTCCTCTATACCGCCTGTCTCATTCTCTTTGACCCGGCCGTGGCCATCTACTCGGTGATCTACAATTTCTTCACCGTCATGGTCCTGGACCGGATGCACCAGCAGAATGTGAACGTGCAGGCGCTGGTCTTTACCCACGGCGACGAGCACAAGCTGGGTCAATACGTCATGGAGAAGCTGGGCCGGGGCGTCACCTACTGGAGCGGTACCGGTGCCTACACCGGCGAGGGCGTCCACGTGCTGTGCGTGTGCCTGTCCAAGTATGAGATCGAAGAGATGCTCCACGCCGTCCACACCATTGACCCCAATGCCTTCTTCACCGTGCAGGAGGGCGTCCGGGTGTACGGCAATTTCCGCAGAAAGCTGGACTGATGCCCATGAACACCAAAGAACCCATCGCCGTCCTGGCGGGCACCCCCGTGGACACCCAAATGGGGGTGGACGTGCTGGCAAGGGCCGGGCTGCCCGGTCTCCCCTTTCCTCTGGCGGAAAACCCCCGGCAGCAGACGGCCTTTCAGATCTCCTCCGCCGCCGAAAAGCAGGCAAAAGTCCTGACCGTGCTGCAAGATTCCATGGTGCGGGGCTGCAAGCGGGCCTTCGTATACTGCAACTCCCTGTCCTCCTCCGTGGACTGCGGCCCCCTGGCGGCGGAGACCGGTATGCGGATCGTGACGCCCCTGGAGGTCTACCGCTCACTGGCAGGGCAGTACCGCCGCCTGGGATTCATCGCCGCCAATGCCCAGGGTCTGGCGGGCATCGAGCGGACACTGTACGGCGCCAACCCGGAACTGGAACTGCTGGGTGCCTGCCTGCTGCCGGTGGTGCTGTCCATTGAGGCGGGCATGGACCCGGCGGAGCTGGTGGTCCGCCACCGGCTGGAGGAGCTGGCCGCCTGGTTTGAACAGTGCGGCATGGAGGCCCTGATTTTGGGCTGTACTCACTTTCCCTATTTCAAAGGGGCCCTGGCAGCCAAGACCAGACTTCCACTGATCGACCCAACGGAAGAAATGGTCAGGCGCATCATGGCGACCGCCTAGGGACGGTTTCCCGTCCCTCCACACCGCGCGGTTCAACTTCATTTCAAAGCATACTTTTCTAAATCGTAGTCCAGAGCACTGACCAGACCCTGTCTGGTCAGTATTTCTTTTGAAAGGACTTTCTTGACTGCCGGATGGTCAGATACAATAACATTGCAGGGAACAATTTCGTGCGGCTCAGAGATATCGGCCAGCAGGTAGGCTTCAACGTGTACTGGTCTGACGGTGTGCAGATCGACACAGACGCGCCGTATACCGGAGTCGCCCCGGTACAAGAAGCCAGCTCTCAGCCGACAAATATAAAAATTCGGGAGGAAATGATTCAGTGTATCAATGAGGTGCGGAGGAAGCACGGTATCCCTGAACTGACAGTCAATCAGGCGCTCATGGATGCGGCACAGGAATGCTCCTCCTACCTGTACACTAAGCATAATAACCGGGTGGAATGTGAAACTATACTGAAATCGGGGTATCCTCACAGCTTCGGTTCTAACCTAACGGTGTTCACCGTCTCGGCCCCAGAAAGGATTCCCCAAAAGGCTGTGGCAAACTGGGAGAACTCTCCTGGCCATCTGGCAACAATGATTGGCGCGGACTGCGATACCGTCGGTGTGGGAGTCACCATCAACAACGGCAGGGCCTTCTGCTATATGTTCGTGGGGAACCCAACAACGTATAATCCCTACGCATGAAACAAACAAGAATGGGCCGCATCCAAAATTGGATGCGGCCCATTCTTGCTCAAGCTGAACTTGATAATTTTCTGGAAATGTGATCATTTTGGGATGGCTATTCCGCAGGAGTTGCGGTATTGTGTGTCGCTGACAGGGGATGGCACACAATGCATGGCTACATGAAAGCCCTCTACCACAGGTTCGAGAGCCCATCCAGAAGATCGGAATATCTGGATAGGAAAATCAAGAGAACTCACAATCATCTCACCCGTTTATTGGATAAACCAGGGCGAAAACTGCTCCTGCGGATAGCGGACATGGAAGAAGCATTCTCAATATGGCCACCAGTTATCCGGCAGTATGGTCCACAGCATCCACACCATGTTCCACGGCGCTATGAAAGCGGCGGAGGAATCCCATATCATTGCCAAAAATCCCACCGATAACATCCCAGTCCCAAAAGCGAATCCAAAGCCCAAGCAGATCCTGAATGATGACCAGCTGGAACGGTTCATGGAGGAGATCAAACACGACGCCGTCTGGCACGATTTCTTCTACACGGAGCTGACCACCGGTCTGCGGCGGGGTGAGCTATGCGGTCTCATGTGGGCAGACTTCGATGAAGCAGCCAGAACACTGGCAGTAAAGCGCACCATCCACATGGAAAAGGGCGGCAGGCTGGTGGCCGGTGCCACCAAAACCGGGCGAGGGACCCGTAATATCCTGCTGCCGGCAAGCACCGCCGAGCTCCTATCAGAGCGGAAAAAACATTCTTATTCGGAATGGATCTTCCCAAATCCGCTGAAGCCCGAATCCCCTACCAACCCCCGTTCCGCATACGGTCACCTGAAGGCCCTGCTGGACTCCGCTGGCCTGCCCAACATTCGATTTCACGACTTGCGCCACACCTTCGCCACCCATGCCCTGTCTAACGGTGTCGATGCCAAGACCCTGTCTGGAATCCTGGGCCACACCAAGGCATCCTTCACACTGGACACCTATACCCATGTCACCGGAGATATGCAACAGAGAGCGGCAGATATCGTGGGTGGATTCATGACAGATTTCTTCGGAGAGGAGTTGAAACCATGGCAAAACGCAGAAAACGGGGCACCGGAAGCATCCACCTGAAAAAAGATGGCCGCTGGGAGGGCCGGTGCCTCATCGGCTACGACGAAAAAAGCCTTCCCAAAACTAAAAATGTTCTGGCCAAGACCAAGTCAGAATGTATTGAAAAATTGAAGGCGCTACAGCAGACGCTGGCTACGCCTACTCCCAGTCAGGCCAAGCCTCAGATGACTGTCCGTGAGTGGCTGGACTTCTGGTATCAAACTCACAAAAAGCCCACGCTCCGGCCTAACACCCAGATGTCCTATGAACAGCGAATCTACGGCCATATTATCCCGGCGCTGGGCAGCATCCCACTGGACAAACTGACGCAGAATGACCTGCAGCAGTTCTATACAAACCTCGAGCAGAGCGGCAGGCGGAAGGACGCAGACCGCTACGGCGAAGGGCTATCCGACCAAACAGTACGTGGCTGCCACAGCACCCTGCGTTCCGCACTGGCAAAGGCAGTGGAAGAAAAGCTGATCATCCGAAACCCGGCGGACGGCTGCAGGCTTCCCTCCGCCAAGGCCAGAGAAATGCAGGTGCTAACCCCAGAGGAAATGCAGCGGCTCCTGATTCAAGCCAAAGAGGATGGGTGTTACGAGCTTCTCCTGCTGGAGCTGTCCACAGGACTGCGGCGTGGCGAAATTCTGGCCCTGCAATGGGATGACCTGAACTTCAACACAGGGGCGCTCCGGG
>CAYWYW010000135.1:0-5143 GCA_964462715.1 uncultured Oscillibacter sp. | reverse complement strand
CGTTCCACCACTATTATCCCATAGGAGTCTATACGCCGTTAGCTTTGACGGTTACAGTACAAGCTATTGAGATTAATTTATGGTTGGGAAAAACGAAGAAAACGTCCTGAAATCTTGCGATTTCAGGACGTTTATGGTTGCGGAGACAGGACTTGAACCTGCGACCTCCGGGTTATGATTGCCAGATATTTCCAGTTATAATTTGCAGTGATTTCTTGTAAGTGCTTGCGGCGTAAGGCTTTCGAGGTTTTGGCTTTTGATAACCTCTGGTAATCTCACACGCCTTTTCACAGTTTTGGTCCCCTCACAGTCCCCTCGGTTTGCCTTGTGATACAGCAATTATGGAAGCAACTTGCCGTTCATCCGGTAAAACAAAGGTGATCCTCTTTCAAAGGCGCCGCAGGGAGGATGCGTAAAAAGCTCTTCTGGAATGCTTTTGAGCAATCATCTCTGATCTTCCGCCTGAATCCGGAGTGTGGGTCATCAACAAAATATACTGTACGAATGATCCCCGGAAGCGATTGCTTCCGGGGATTTTTTATGTTTGAAAGTTGAGAGATTGGATCTTGAAGATTCTTTTTTGTTCCACATCAACCACAACAAATTGATTAAAAACCAGGAAAAGTGCAACTCATGGGGCAGTCGGGGGCGAATCGACGTTTGAGGTTAAACTGGCTCTTTTGTCCATGCCGCCACTTCGTCTCCTCTCCCCAGCAGATGCCGGACAGACCAGAATGGGTGGCCGGTTATCAGGCTGAGCAGTATGAAGCGGTCAAACGCAGCCGGGACATAGAAGGCGTGGAAGCCAAACTCTGCCAGCAGTTCATTGAGTATCCGGCAGCACAGTACCTGCTTCTCCTTTGCGTCAGAATCTGGGTGCAGCGCGTCCAGGTCCTTCCGGAGATGCGCCATGTTCCGGTCCACGGGTCTGCCGGCCTCCGTCATAGTCAGGAAGCTCGCCCGGCCGCGTTCCTCCGCACGCATATAGGCGGTGATGAGAAAATATCCCAGCAGCAAGACGTCCTGGCGGTTCACGGCTGTGACGCCGGAGCGGATGGCGCTGGCCTGGACCAAGTACCGCTTGCAGAACAGGGTGCGCTGCGCCTGCCCTTCTGCCATGTCCCCCGTCTGTTCGCGGAGGTCAGCAGGACGCTCCGGGAGATCCAGGGCAGTCAGATACTCCAGAAGCCGCAGGTAAGCGCTCCGGGCCGTTCGGGAAACGCCGCCTGTGGCTGTGCAGGTCTTCCTCATCAACTCCATCAGAGCCTGTTCGCCCTCCGCCGCTGGATCTCCGATGCCCAGGATCTCGTCCACGCTCCAATGGAGCGGGTTATCAGAGTCTCCGGCGGGCTTTCTCTGCTCGGTTTTCACCCCAGTGTCTTCCGCTGCGGCCAATGTTTCATACATGTCCAGCAGCCGCTCTACGTCCCGCCAAGTGAAGATGAGGTTGGGGATGCACTGGATGTACCAGCAGATCAGCTCCAGGGGCCGGCGAAGCTGATAGGGTGCCTGTCCGCAGGCCATCAGCAGTTCGATGGTGGCCTCCCGACCCATGCCGGTGACGACGGCTAGCTGCAAGATCACGTCCCGCTGGAGCACCTGGGGCAGATCGCCCGCCAGATACTGCTCCCATTGGGCGGCGGAGATGGCCAGGCCGTGACGGCTGCTGCTGATATCGCTCAACTCCGCGGCGGCCCGGGAAACCACTTCGTGGGGCCAGGGGCCGCTGCAGCACCGGCTCAGGCTCGCGTGAGCCGCCTGGGATATCAGTCTTCCCTGGGATCGGATCTGCCGGCAGAGGACAGAGCCGGGGAGCGTCAGCTTTGTTTCGTCTGTCAGAAACGCAAGCAGCTCTCCATCGGTCTGCTGGCAATCCAGTTCCCCGGCAGCCCTGGCCACCTGTTGTTTCGTGTAGAGGTCGATCTCCCTTTGGGCAGAAAAGGGCCGGCGGCGTTCATGGCTCATGGGATATCCTCCTTTTCAGGCTGCTATTCACATGAATCATAACATGCTGCATATTGAAAAGTCATTTCTGCGATTTCAGAAAACAGGAAACCCGCAGAAATGACTTCGCCCCCGCCCGGGAGTTATGGTATTTACATCTCAAAGCGAACCTGCGACCCGAAACACACCTGAGAAAGGATGAAATGAGGATGCGTCTCGCCTTATTAGCCGCAGCCCTCCCCCGGCGCCGGAAGGAGGAGGGCAAACCATTTCCGGCACAATGCTCACTACACAAAGGAGGACCCGCCATGGATGACTGCAAGCAACTCACCGACTATCTGGAAACCATCCTCAATCTCCAGTGCGAGCACGGAGAAGCGCTGGCCGGCCTAAAGCAGGAGGACAAAGAGCTTCTTCAGAAGGTGCAGGAGATCAACGCCCGGGTAGCCGGGCTTCAGATGGAAGTAATGGAGGTGCAGGATGCGCTGCATCCTCCCGCCCCCATTGAGGAGGAGCCTGAGGAGCCTTCCGCCCCAAGTTCCGGCAGCCTGCTGAATCGGATCGGCATTGCAGCGCTGCTCTCCCCCCTGCTCTGGAATGGGGTGGCCGCCGGGGTAAACGCCCTGCAGGGCCGGGCCTGGTGTCTTGACGATGCCGGGGCCATGGCCATGGCAGCCTGCATCTGCGTTGCCTGGGGGCTTCTGCTGATTGCCGTGGAGCCGTCCCTGAACCGGGCACTGGACGCCCTGATGGAACATCTGGAAGACAGCAAAACCGAGGAGGATGAGGCCATTGAAGAATTCCTGCGCCGCCGCTCCTCCAAAAATGACATTGAAAAACATTGAAAGGAGAATTCCAACCATGAAAAAGAACCTGCATCCCCGCCGAACCCTGCGCCAGATGCACCGGGTGCTCTGTCTCACCTTGATGGTGCTATCACTCACTACGATGCTGATCCCCTTCGCCGCGGCCGCCGATCTGGATGGAGGCCTGTCCTCCCGCGGCACCATCGGGAACATCACCGATACCACCTCCGCTATCGAGGTGATCTCTGACGGCGATTATCTGGTGTCTCTGAAGAACGACAAGACCAAGGGCTGGAACATTGGTTTTGCCTCCACCCAGATCGATAAGGCCACCATGATCGTCGACAATCTGGGCAACCGAGAGCTCCACGAGATCTTCCGCGTGGTCAACCATGGAGGCGGCATGATCTCTATTCACCCTCTCCATGCGCTGGACCTGAGCCTGAACGCCCTGTACGG
Organism: uncultured Oscillibacter sp.; assembly: GCA_964462715.1. Lineage (GTDB taxonomy): Bacteria > Bacillota > Clostridia > Oscillospirales > Oscillospiraceae > Oscillibacter. The sequence continues at coordinate 1,934 of CAYWYW010000135.1, read as the reverse complement.
CGCCGCCTGCCGCTACGGCTCCACCGTGACGCTTCACAACTTTGAACCAGGTGACCTGGCCTCATACTGGATGCCCATTAAGAACGCCGACGGCTCCTTCACCCTGAAAAACGCCGCCTCAGGGTACGTCATCAATCTGAGCGGCAACAACTACTCCATCGGCAGTCACCTCATCAACTACTCCAACACAGGCAACAAGTCCAACCAGGCCTTCTGGTTCATGCCCGTGACCTCTGAGCAGGCCAAAATTCAGGCTCGCCTGAACCAGCTGATGGACGGCTCCTATGGAAACAACACCTACAAGGTTGGCACCACCTACACCGGCCCCTACAGCAGCCAGCAGTGCAAGGGCTTCGCTAGAACGGTACATTCCATTCTCTTCGGCTATGACATCGGCAGCACCAAAAGCAAACCTAACAATTACCAGATCAACATCAACAGCAGCACCACCTCCCTGGTGGGCAGCCTGACCGAGCTTTCCAAGAAAAGCGACAGCATGGTCCGGAATCTCTTCGCTGCGGCCCGGATCGGTGATTTCATTCAGGTCCGACGCCAACACAGCGGTTCCCACTCCATGATCTTCCTTTCCTCCGATGCCAACGGCGTCAGAGTGTATGAATGTAACGTGGCCGGCAGAAATGGCATCCGGGTCGCCACCATTTCCTGGTCCCAGTTCCGGAGCAGCAACGCCGCTGTCAGCGTTTACACGGCACGGGATTACAGACTGCATTGAACCAAAACGGCCGGGAGGGGACGACCCCTCCCGGCATCAGAGAGGAGAACTGCACATGACCGCTTCTGAGTACCGTGATCTGATCCGCCGTCTGGAGATCATCCACGGAGAAATTCTGGAGGAAACAGGGCTGGGAGACCAGCACTGGACCGCTTCCGAGTGCCGTGACCTGATGGGCCGCCTGGACGTCATCCATGACCGCCTGTTTGTGGAAATGGACCGCGAAGAGCTGCACGCAGCCGCTTCCGGGTACCGCGAGCTGATCCGCCGGCTGGACGTCCTCCACGGAGAGATGCTGGCCGACATTGAAATCAGCGACCCCCGGGTGGAGCTGGTATACCGTCTGGCGGACATCATGACCCCCCTGCGGAACTTTGTCCCCGGCGGGGCATCCCCATCTCCGTCCAAGGAGGAACCGTAATGGCCATCTACTATCTCTCTGACCTGCACCTGCTCCACCGGAGCGTGGCCCTCCGCCGGGGGTTCCCGACGGTCCAGGACCATGACCGGGCGCTGCTGGGGAACCTGCGGCACCGGATCGGCAACAGCGACACGCTGTTCCTGCTGGGCGACCTGTTCGCCTACGTCTGGGACAACGCCCTGCTGGGACAGCTGCAGGACGTCAGCGGGTGCACCGTCCTCATCCAGGGGAACCATGAGACCCAGCACTGGCTGCACAAGGCCTCTCCCTCACTGCTGGCCGAAGTGTTCGCGGACATCCGCGAAGAAGCCGAGATCATGGATGGGGATCGCCTGGTGCGCATGTGCCACCAGCCCCGGTCGGACCTGTATGACGGGGACCCCCGGACCTGGCTGCTGCACGGCCACCTCCACGACCAGCCGCCCCGGCGGGAGGACTGGAAGGCCCTGTGCGCCAAGCCCCACGTCCTCAACGTGTCTGCCGAGATCGGCGCATATACCACCGGTCGCTGGGGTGAGCCGGGCACACTGGACCAGTGGGTCTTTTTCAACGAAGTCTGGAAAAGCAAAACGCCCTCGGAATAAAGCTCCGCTGTATTAGGCGGCCTGTCTGTTTAGGCCTGCTTTTCGACCGCTTCAAAGAGATATCAAACGGATATGCAGAATACGAACTATATAAACTGCCGGAAATTATGAATACGGCAAGAGAACAAAGGAGGCGCAAGCTAAATGCGGCAGGTAGATGAGGGGAAAGATTTCGCTCTTACCCAGGGAGGTCTTA
>CAYWYW010000134.1:0-5200 GCA_964462715.1 uncultured Oscillibacter sp. | reverse complement strand
GGCAGGAAGCGGTCGTTGATATACCGGGCGGAGAGGGACACGGCGGCCTCCAGCGCCTCGTCGGTGATCGTCAGCTTGTGGTGCTGCTCATACTTCTCCCGCAGGCCCCTCAAAATCTCCAGGGACGCCTCCTGGCTGGGTTCGCCCACCTGCACCGGCTGGAACCGGCGCTCCAGGGCAGCATCCTTTTCGATATATTTCCGGTACTCATTCAGGGTGGTAGCGCCGATCACCTGGATTTCGCCACGACCCAGTGCGGGCTTGATGATATTGGCGGCGTCCACGGCGCCCTCGGCGCTGCCCGCGCCCACGATGGTGTGCAGCTCGTCGATGAAGAGAATCACGTTGCCGGACTTTTTGACCTCCTCCATGACCTTCTTGATGCGCTCCTCGAACTCGCCCCGGTACTTGGTGCCGGCCACCATGCCGCTGAGGTCCAGGGACAGAATCTTCTTGTCCAGCAGGTCGTCGGGCACGTCGCCCATGACGATCTTCCGGGCCAGACCCTCGGCGATGGCGGTCTTGCCTACGCCGGGCTCGCCGATCAGGCAGGGGTTGTTCTTGGTGCGGCGGGACAGGATCTGAACGACCCGCTGGATCTCCTCGTCACGCCCGATCACAGGGTCCAGCTTGCCGGCCCGGGCGTCGGCCGTCAGGTCCCGGGTGAACTCCTTCAGGGTCTTGTTTTTGCCGCTGTCCTCCTTGGCGGCGGAAGCGGCGGTCCTGGCCTCTGCGGCCTTGCCCCGGGGCGTCTCGTTCAGCTTCTGCATGAGGGCGGTATACAGGTGCTTGGCCTCCACACCGGCGGCCCGCAGGATACGGACGGCCATGTTGTTGCCCTCCCGCAGGATACCCGCCAGCAGGTGCTCGGTGCCCACATAGTTGTAGCCGCCCCGGACGGAGTCCTCCATGGCGATCTCCACCACCCGCTTGGCGCGGGGGGTGAGGCCCTGGGCGGGGTTGCTGCCGGGCAGCCCCACGCCCACGCTCTTCTTGATGATCTCCACGATCATGTCATCAGTCAGGCCCGTCTCGGTGAGGACGGTGTGGGCCATGCCCTCTTCCTCCCGGATCAGGCCCAGCAGCAGATGCTCGGTGCCCACATAGCCGTGGCCCAGCTCTCCGGCTGCCTCCTGGGAAAGCCGCAGGGCCTCCTCGGCCCTGGGCGTGAATTTGTTTTCATTCATAGTTGTCTGCCTCCCCTCTGGGAAATCGTTCGTTTACTTGTTCTCCTGGTGTTCCGCTTCCAGCTTGTGGATCTCGTCCCGCAGCTCCGCGGCCCGCTCGAAGTTCTCCTGGTGGACGGCCTTCTTCATCTCCATCCGCAGGGCGTTCAGCTTCCGCTGGTAGGAGAACCAGTTCTGGTCCTCCTGCCCCACCAGGTCCTCCTGCTTCTGACTGGTCTGTGCCTCCTGCTGGGCAGGGGCCGCGCTCAGCGCCGGCATATCGGCGAAGAAATCGTCGAAGGGGTCCTCCAGCATCCGGCTCATTCTGCCCATCAGACTGGGCACGGGGGTAAAGAAGTCTCCAAAGAGACTGCCGCCGAACATATTGCCGAAGCCCTGCATCATCCGCTGACTATGTGCCGCCAGCTTCTGGGTGTAGCCCAGCTTCTCGGCGCACTCGCTGCACAGGTGCTTCTCGGTGACCTTGCCGTTGATGTTGCTCTGATACATAAAGGTGACTTCATTCTTGCCACAATTCTCACATTTCATAAATAACAACCTCCAATATATAGAAAATATTTTTGTTGACTGTTTGGCGCGGTTCTCTCTTACACTTGTAAAATGAGAACCTGCTTCATGATGTCCGCTCTCACCTGGTCCCGGTTCTCCCGGGGCACAGCCCCCAGGGCCTTGTCGCCCACGGCGGCCAGCAGCGCCCGGCCCACGTCCTCGCTCAGCGCCCCGGACTGCACCAGGTTGCTGAGGATGGCCCGTGCCGACGGCAGATCCACCCGGTCGCCCAGGGAGTTGATGACGTGCATCAGCAGCGTCTGCCGGTCCACCTGCACCCGGGTGATGCGGATATATCCGTTGCCGCCCCGGCGGCTCTCCACGATATAGCCCCGCTCCGGGGAAAAGCGGGTGCTCATCACGTAATTGATCTGACTGGGCACGCAGTTGAACCGCTGGGCCAGGTCATTGCGCTGGACCTCCAGCACACCGTTCTCCGCTTCCTCCAGACTCTCCTGCAGGAAGCTGGCGATCAGATCCGAAATACCCACTTGTTGACCATCCCTTTCCAAGAACGTCAAATCATTTTTGACTTTGACTTTCTTTAACCTTTCGTTCTGACGTTAGTATACCACCACCCCGCCGAATGTCAATAGGTTTTGTTTGACTTTCTTTGACCTTTTTGAAAACAAATTGTGAACAGGCTTTTCAAATCCTTGCGGATTTTTTAACGACATAGACTTGCATTTTCAAAATTGTATGGTACAATGAGAATCACAAATCTTATGGAGGTGCTTCCCATGGCCTACAAAATCACTTCTGCTTGCGTGAGCTGCGGCTCCTGCGCAGACGCTTGCCCCGCCGGCGCCATCTCTCAGGGTGACGATCAGTACGTGATCGACGCTGCCGCTTGCCTGGACTGCGGTTCCTGCAGCGACACCTGCCCCAACGGCGCCATCGTCCCCGAGGAATAATCTAAAAGGGATACATAAAAGTCCCGCAGGTCATACCTGCGGGACTTTTTGTGTCCTCCCTCCCCATCTTGCACTCCCAAACCATTTCCGATATAATACTACTATCTTTCAGGAGGGGAGGCGGCTTATGGAACACTGGGAAGCCCTTTGCCCCGGCGGATACCGCTTCGTCTACGACGACGCGCTGTTCCGCCCCGGTACGGACACTTTTCTCCTCTCCTCCCTGCCCCGGCTGAAGCCCGGCCTGCGGGTGATGGACCTTGGCTGCGGCACCGGGCTGCTGGGGCTGCTTTTGCTGCAGCGCCAGCCGGAGCTGTCCGTCTCCGGCATTGACATTCAGCCCGCCGCCATCCATCTGGCTGAAAAAGCGGCGGCAGAGAATGACCTGGCGGACCGCCTGATCTTCCACACCGCCGACCTGCGGGATGTAAAATCTCTTTTCCCCACCGGCAGCTTCGATCTGGTGGTCTGCAACCCGCCCTATTACCCGCCCGCCAGCGGCGCGCTGGCGGCGGACGGCGCCCTCCGCACCGCCCGGGCCGAAGTGGACTGCACCCTGGAGGACGTATGCCGTGCGGCGTCGTATCTGCTGCGCTGGGGCGGCAGCTTCTGTCTGGTCCACAAGCCGGAGCGGCTGACGGACCTGCTCTGCGCCCTGCGGGATCACGGGCTGGAGCCCAAGCGGCTGCGGGAGGTCTGCAAGACGACCGGGGCGGCTCCATCCCTCATGCTGCTGGAGGGCCGCCGGGGCGGAAAGCCGGGCCTGACCATAGAAGCCCCTTTGATGTTACAAAAGCCGGACGGCGCCCCCACCGCGGAAATGGACGCCATCTATTTCAGACAACAGGAGGACACACCATGAGCGGCACGCTGTATCTGGTCGCCACCCCCATCGGCAACCTGGGCGACTTCTCCCCCCGGGCCGTGGAGACCCTGGAGGCCGTGGACTTCATCGCGGCGGAGGACACCCGGGTGTCCGTAAAGCTGCTGAACCATTTTGAAATCAAAAAGCCCCTGGTCAGCTACCATGAGCACAACCACGTCTCCGCCGGACAGGCCATTCTACAGCGGCTGCTGGCAGGAGAATCCTGCGCCCTGGTGACGGACGCCGGCACCCCTGCTGTCTCCGACCCGGGGGAGGACCTGGTGCGGCTGTGCGCTGAAAACGGCGTGGAGGTCCTGTCCATTCCCGGCTGCTGCGCCGCCGTCAATGCCCTGGCCGTCAGCGGCCTGCCCACCGGCCGCTTCGCCTTTGAGGGCTTTCTGACCGTCAACAAAAAGAACCGCCGGGAGCGGCTGGAAGCGCTAAAAAACGAGGAGCGCACCCTGATCTTCCACGAGGCGCCCCACAAGCTCCTGACCACTCTGCAGGACATGGAGGCCGTGTTTGGCTCTGACCGCCGCATTGCTCTGTGCCGGGAGCTGACCAAGCTCCACGAGGAGACCTTCCGGACCACCCTGGGCGGAGCCGTGGCGCATTATACGGAGAATCCCCCCAAGGGAGAATTCGTCCTAGTGCTTGCTGGGGCCGCGCCACGGCAGGAGGCCACGGTCACTCTGGAGGACGCCGTGGCCCAGGTCCTGACCCTGAAGGCCCAGGGCATCCGCCTGAAGGATGCTGCAAAAGAAGTTTCTGACCACACCGGATTCTCCAAAAACGAGCTGTATGCCGCCGCACTGGAGCAATAAAGGGCCGCAAATATAAAACGCCTCTGTGGAATATCCGCAGAGGCGTTTTTCATAGCTCTTACAGGCTCTTCAGTTCCTTCAGACATTTGGGGCAGACGTTTTTGCTCTTGAATACTGTGATATCCTTGGAGGCATCACAGAAAATGCAGCTGGGCTTATATTTTTTCAGAATGACAGAGGAGCCTTCCACATAGATTTCCAGTGCATCCTTCTCCGCGATGTCCAGCGTGCGGCGCATCTCAATAGGAAGTACGATCCGCCCCAATTCGTCAACCTTTCTCACGATCCCCGTCGATTTCACAGCATATCTCCTTTTCCAAAAAATACGAATACATTTGCGTGAGATGAACATACCACATCCTGTCATATTTTGTCAATTCCAAAGAAGAAAGTTCAGACTTATTTTACAAAATTAATAAAGAAAGAAGGTGCTTTCATGGCAATGGCCTGGATCTGGACCGGGATGGTGGTGCTGTCCCTGATATTCGGTATTCTCTCAGGAAATCTGGACGCGGTGGCAAATGCCGCCATGGCGGGCGCCCAGTCCGCCATTGACCTCAGTGTCTCCATGGCCGGAATGCTGTGTTTGTGGAGCGGTATCATGGAGGTCATGAATGTCTGCGGCCTCTCCCGCGGACTGGCCCGGGCCTTCCGCCCCCTGCTGCGGCGGCTGCTGCCGAATGCCAGCCGGGACGAGGAAACACTGGCCGCCATCTCCGCCAATGTCTCGGCCAACCTGCTGGGCCTGGGCAACGCCGCCACGCCCCTGGGCATCCGGGCGGCCCGCAGGATGGCCCGGGGCTGCGGCGGCGTCGCCAGTGACGAGCTGTGCCGCCTGGTGGTGCTGAACACCGCCTCCAG
>CAYWYW010000133.1:0-5244 GCA_964462715.1 uncultured Oscillibacter sp. | reverse complement strand
CGTCGGAGTAGCAGTAGCTCAGGCGCATATAGCCCTCGCAGTCGAAGTAGCAGCCGGGGATCAGGCCCACCATGCCCTCCTTCAGCATCTTCTCGCAGAAGGTCAGGGAGTCCATGCCGTACTTCTTGATGTTGATGAACATGTAGAAGGCGCCCTCCGGCTCCTGGACCTCCAGGCCCATGTCGGTGAGCCGCTTATACACATAGTCCCGGCGCTTGCGGAAGATCTCCACCATGCCGCTGGTGTCGCTCTCCAGAGCGGCCACGCAGGCGGGCTGGACGAAGGAGGGCGCGGAGACCACCATGTACTGGTGGAAGATCTGCATCCGGTCCCGGATAGGGGCGTCCGCCAGACAGTAGCCCAGGCGCCAGCCGGTCATGGCATAGGGCTTGGAGAAGCTGTTGATGACGATGATACGGTCCCGCATATCCTGATACTCGGAGAAACTGTGATAGTCCTCCGTGTAGACCAAAGTCCGGTACACATCGTCGCACAGAACGAAGATGGGCTTGTCCACCAGGATGTCGTGGATGGCGTCCAGCGTCTCCTTGGTATAGATGCAGCCGGTGGGGTTGTTGGGGGAGGTCAGAATAATGGCCTTGGTCTTTTCATTGATAGCGGCCTTCAGGGCCTCCGGGTCCACCTGGAAGTGGTTGTCCTCCGTGGGCAGGTTCACCGGCACGCCCCGGCACAGCCGGGTGATGGAGGCATACAGGCTGAAGGAAGGCGTGGGGATGATGACCTCATCGCCGGGATTCAGCACCGTGGCCAGGGCAATGTGCAGACTCTCAGTGGCGCCGATGGTCAGGATGATCTCCTCGGGGTCATAGTGCAGCCCATGGGCCTTCTCCTCAAACTTGGAGATGGCCTCCAGCATGTAAGGATAGCCGTTGCCGGGGGGATAATGGGTGTCGTTGGCATCCAGAGCGGCCTTGGCGGCCTCCTTCACCACATCCGGAGTATTCAGGTCCGGCTCACCGATGGTCAGCGCACAGGCGCCGGGAGTACCACGCACCAGGAAGGTAAAGCGGCGGATGCCGGACAATTCCTCTCCCATCACAGCACGGTTCAACGTCAATTCCATGGGTCTCACACTCCTGTTTTACAATTTAAAGTAAGTATATGCGCATCCCCAAACGTTGTCAACGGCCAATTATCCATGCAAGAAAAACAGGGCGGTTTTTCCGCCCTGCTTCTCAATGGTTTTTTTCAGGCCCTGGTCTCCAGGGGGAAGTCATCCGTAGGCTTCTCCTCACCCTCGAACCGGAAGCCGGTGGCAGGGACAATGCCCTTCTCCGGGAAAGAGGCCGCATCCAGCTGGTAGGTGTACCAGATACTGTCGCCCACATCCAGAAGGACGGCTCTGGGCACCTCTGCTGTATTGAAGTCCAGGTAGCCCAGGCTGTGCTCCATGCGGATATAGTAATGGGTATTACCGCTCACCACGGCACTGCGGATCTCGGCGATAATGCCGTGCTCCTCCTTGGCCTCGCCCTGGTTCACCTGGGTATCACCGGCGCCGATCAGGCCAGCGTTGGCCAGCGTCTTGCGGTAGTTGATCTCGCACTCCGCCACGGTGCCGCCGGTCTCCACGATCTGATACTGCTGCACATTGACCATGGCGTACATTTTCACCAGGCCGTCCGCGCCCTTCAGCGCCATAAAGTAGGTGGGCTGGTCCGCGATATTCAGCAGCAGGGGGAAGGTGGCCTCGTAGCGCATCTGCTGCACCTGGCTCTGGGCGGACTCCATGGCGGAGGTCTCCGTGGCGCCGGCGCTGGGATAGAAATGGGTCTCCTTGGTCCGCTGGTTGGTCAGGATGAAGCCAATATTGGACTGGTCACTGGTGACGGAGGTGACGCCAGTGTACATATACACATCATCGTTGATGGCGATATAGTTCCAGCCCTCGGTGGTCAGCGTCACATCCCTCTGGCCGAAGATGGAGTTCAGAAAGCCGTTGTGGTACATTCCGTAGTAGTCGTACTGGTCCATAATGATGTCGGAGGAGTACACCCGGTCCACCCAACTGGGGACCTCCTGGTAGTACTCGCTCTCGCCGGTGATGGCGTTCACCAGCACGGCGCCCTCCACATCGGTGCCGCCGAAGAGGCCGATGGTCTTGACGATGCGGGAGCAGACCCAGTAGGGGATACCGTCCTCGTCGATCTCAAATACCGGCTCATCAAACATCATGGTGGGGTACTGGAACCGCAAATGGCGGTACAGGTTCCGGCCGAAGTGCTCGGCCACGGTGTATTTCATACCCTCGTTCAGCCGCACCACCTCGGCCTCCTGGGTCACCATGTCGATGATGAGATAGGCGGGCAGGCCCTCAGAGCGGTTGGTGAACCACTTGATCAGGTCGCCGTAGGCCAGGGAGGTGACCCGGACCGGACGGCCCTGGTAGTTGATCTGGGTGTAGCTGGGCAGGATCTCAAACTGGGACACCATGTCCGCCAGCTCGCCCAGCTTCCGGCTGCCCAGACGGGAGGCGGAATCCGCATCCAGCATAGGGATCTGGTCATAGCTGATCTCCTCCACCTCGGCGGTGAAGTCGCCGTTCTGAATGGGCAGCAGCTCACTGTAGCTGGAAGCCCGCAGCACCACCCAGGAGCTGATGGCACCCACGGCAATGACGGCGATCAGGCCGATGAAGGCCAGAAAGGGGACGGTGCACTGCTTCTTCACAAAGCCCACGTACCCCCGGACCCCCTCGCCCTGGAAGCCGGAAGTGATCACGGCGCAGACGCAGTACACCGCGCACAGCAGAAAGGCGAATACGTAGAACTCCTCGGCGTGAAGGTTGATGGCGGGCAGTTCCAGATAGAAGTACACCAGCCCGAACACCAGCGTCACCGCCAGGTTGATAAGGGTGCGGGTAAAGGCGTTGCCGATGGGTTTCCGGGGCTTGCGGGCCTTTCTGGGGTGGGGCGTATAAGCGGCGCCGCCGGCGTCTCCCTGGCCTTCCGCGCCGTTGAAGCCGCCGAAGTTCTCGGGATTGAAGCCGCCGCCGAAATTGAATGTAAACGGCATGAGACATGCTCCCTTCTTTGTGAAAACTCAAATTAACAATTATGATACAGGAAAAGTATGAACAAATCAAGGCAGCAGCAAACAAGCTGAAAAAACTTTTGGCCAGTATCAACCAGCGGGCACGTTGCTTTTCCCTGGAATGTGATAAAATATCTCCACTCCAAAATAATCCGAGAGGATATTTGTCATGCTGAAAAGGACCTTTCCCCTATTTGCGGCCCTGACCGCCGCCGCGCTGTTTTTCGCCTGTCTGGTGCAAAGTGCCGCCTATGTGCTGCCCTATCCGGCGAACTAACTGGTCTTTCCGCTGGAAACACTGGTATTGCTGTGCCTGTCCGCCGCGCTGCTGGCCCACATCGCCGCGCTCCGGGTACCGCTGAACGGCCGCAGGGAGCGGTTTCTCCGGGGCTGGCTGCCGCTGCTGGGCGGAATGGTCCTCTGGCTGCTGGGCAGTCTGCTGGCAGATGCCTTGACAGTCTCCCGCTTCCCCCCCCCTCATGGGCAGAGCTCTTTTTCTCCGACTTTCTATCCAAGACATGGTTGGTGGCCGCCGTGTGGCTTCTGCTGGCCATGCTGGGGCGGTTTTTATGGCGTCTTTCCTTCCCCGCCCGGTCCCTTCGGACGGTGGGGCGGCTGTGCCTGACGGTGCTGGCGGGAACGCTCCTGACCTTTCTTTTAAATCTTCTCTTCCTCTCCCTGATGCACCGCTGGAACGATACCCTAAGCCTGTATGACGGGCTCTCCGGCCACATTCCCTTCATTTCCCTGTTCCATGCCCTCCCAACAGCTATCAGCTTCTCTCTGATTTATGCCGCCGCCCTGATCTGGGCAGGCGAAGATTGATACAAATTGCCCCTGCCGTGGATTGCGGCAGGGGCAATTTTTATTTCGTGATGCAGAGCTTGTCGGCCTCCACTGTCAGTCTGGCAGTATCGCCGGCCTTCAGGGTGCCGTCCAGCATCTTCTCGGCCACGGCGTCCTCCACCTTGCTCTGGATGGCCCGGCGCAGGGGACGGGCGCCGTACTTGGGGTCGAAGCCCTCCTTGGCCAGTTCTGCCACGGCTTCGTCTCCGGCGTCCAGATGGATGCCCATGGTCTCCATGCGGTCGGCCACGGTCTTCAGCATCCGGCGGGCCACCTCCCGGATATCCTCCTGGGTCAGGGACCGGAAGACGATGATATCGTCGATCCGGTTCAGAAACTCGGGGCGGAAGGTCTGGCGCAGCTCCGCCATGACGGTCTCCCTCGCCCGCTCAAAGGCCTGTTCGGCATCGGGGTCCCGGTGCTCCTCGGTGTTGAAGCCCAGTTTGGCACCGGCGGCGGTCAGGGCCTTGGCGCCGATGTTGCTGGTCATGACGATGACCGCGTTCTTGAAGTCCACAGTGCGGCCCTGGGAGTCGGTGATCCGGCCGTCGTCCAGGATCTGCAGCAGAATGTTCCACACATCCTCATGGGCCTTCTCGATCTCATCGAACAGCACCACGGAGTAGGGCTTGCGGCGGACCTTCTCGGTGAGTTGGCCGCCCTCCTCGTGGCCCACATAGCCCGGGGGAGAACCGATCAGGCGGGACACCGTGTGCCGCTCCATGTACTCGGACATGTCGATGCGGATCATGGCGTTCTCGTCGCCGAACATAGCCTCCGCCAGGGACTTGCACAACTCCGTCTTGCCCACGCCGGTGGGACCCAGGAACAGGAAGCTGCCGATGGGCCGCTTGGGGTCCTTCAGGCCCACACGGCCACGGCGGATGGCCCTGGCCACGGCTTTGACGGCCTCGTCCTGACCAACCACACGCTGGTGGAGAGTCTCCTCCATGTGCAGCAGCCGCTGGCCCTCATCCTCTGTCAGACGGGTGACGGGGATACCGGTCCAGCCGGACACCACGGCAGCAATGTCCTCGGCGTTCACAGGCCGGTGCTGGGTATGGTTCCTGCGGCGCTTGTCCCGCTCGTTTTCCACCTGCTCCCGGTAGTCCTTCTCGATATCCCGCAGCTGGGCGGCCTTTTCATAGTCCTGATTCTGGATGGCGTCGTCCTTCTCCTTCACCAGGGCCGCGATCTTCTCCTCCAGGCTCTTCAGCTCGGGGGAGATCTCCTCGGTCTCCATCCGCACCCGGCTGGCGGCCTCGTCCATCAGGTCGATGGCCTTGTCCGGCAGGAAGCGGTCGTTGATATACCGGGCGGAGAGGGACACGGCGGCCTCCAGCG
>CAYWYW010000132.1:0-5365 GCA_964462715.1 uncultured Oscillibacter sp. | reverse complement strand
CCGGTTGCCCACCTCCCGGGCAAAGCCCATCTCGTGGGTGACCACCACCATGGTCATGCCCTCATGGGCCAGCTGCTTCATGACCTCCAGCACCTCGCCCACCATCTCGGGGTCCAGGGCGGAGGTAGGCTCGTCGAACAGCATGACCTCCGGCTCCATAGCCAGAGCCCGGACGATGGCCACGCGCTGCTTCTGGCCGCCGGACAGCTGGCTGGGATAGGCGTCGGCACGGTCTGCCAGACCAACCCTCCCCAGCAAAGTCATGGCCTTTTCCTCAGCCTCCGCCTTGCTCTTTTTCAGGAGCTGAATGGGAGCCAGAGTCATGTTCTGCAGAATGGTCATGTGGGGAAACAGATTAAAATGCTGGAACACCATGCCCATTTTCTGGCGGTGCAGGTTGATATTCACCTTTTTGTCCGTGATATCCACATCGTTGAAGTAAATATGTCCGCCAGTTGGGACCTCCAGCAGGTTCAGGCACCGCAGGAAGGTGGACTTGCCGGAGCCGGAGGGACCGATGACCACCACCACTTCGCCCTTGCGGATCTCTGCGGAGACGCCATCCAGTGCTTTGATGGCGCCGCCCCTGAAATATTTCTGTACGCCTTCCGCGCGAATGATGATATTATCGCTCACTGCTTCTCAGCCTCCTCTCCAGTCTGCCCACCAGATAGCTGAAGAACATGACCATGATCAGGTAGATCGCCGCCGCCAGCAGCAGCGGATAGAGATACTCATAGGTATTGCCGCCCACGGTATTGGCCGCGTAGGTCAGGTCAGACAGGCCGATGTAGCCCACCACAGCCGTTTCTTTCAGCAGCACGATGAACTCGTTGCCCAGGGTGGGCAGCACGTTTTTGAAGGCCTGGGGCAGGATGATATACCGCATGGTGGGGATATAGCCAAAGCCAAGGGACCGGCCGGCCTCCGTCTGCCCGGCATCGATGGACATGATGCCGGAGCGGAATATCTCCGCCACATAAGCGCCGGAGTTGATGCCGAAGCACAGGCAGCCCACCAAAATCTTGTTGCGGCTGGATGCGAAAACGACAAAGAACATGATCATGATCTGGACCACCACGGGGGTGCCCCGGATCACCGTCAAATAGATCTTGCCGATGATGTTGAAGAACCCCAGCACCCATTTGGCGGGGCCGTGCATCTCAGAGCCGTTTTTATCCCAGCTCACACGGATCAGGGAGACCACAATACCCAGCGCGATACCGATCAGCAGAGCGAAGAAGGTGAGGATCAGGGTGTTCTTCAGTCCCTTGAGGAACAGCATGTAGCGGTCCCCGTAGATAAAACACTTATAGCCCTTGAAAAGGATATCCTCCAGCCACTCGGGCAGGTTCTGTATCCATTCCGGAGCGATGGTGAGCCACAACTCCGCAGGGGTAACTTTGTTCATAACATCAACTCCTTAGTGACAAGAGGGGTTCAGTTTCCTGAACCCCTTTGGCTGTCGTTTGGTATGGTGCCGGCTTACTCGGCGGAGATGTAGCTGTCGATAATAGTCTTGACGGTACCGTCGGCGATCAGCTCCTTCAGAGCGCCGTTGACGGCCTCATACAGGGCGGTGTTGTCCTTGCTCATGGCGCCGGCGTAATCCTCCAGGACATACTCGGTCTCCAGGATCTTCAGACCCTCGACCTCGTCCACAAAGGCCTTGGCGGGCTCGTTGTCGATGACCACGCAGTCAACCTTGCCGGTCTTCAGAGCCTGGACGGCATCGGCGCCCTTGCTGTAACGGTCGATGGTAGCCAGGCCGGCGTCCTCCAGGTCCCAGGTGGTGTACAGGTCGCCGGTGGTATTGCGCTGCACGCCGATCACGTTGCTGGCACCGTCGGCAAACAGGTCATCCACGCTGGTGATGGGGGAATCCTCGGTGACGATGATCACCTGCACACCGGTGGCGTAGGTCTCAGTGAAATCCACGGACTCCTGACGTTCGGGGGTGACGGTCATGCCGGCCAGGCCAATGTCAGCCTTGCCGGTCTTGACGGCCTCGATGATGGAGTCGAACTCCATGTCCTCGATGACCAGCTCCAGGCCCAGCTTTTCAGCGATGGCGCCGGCGATCTCGGCATCGATGCCCACGATGCTGTCGCCCTCATAATACTCATAGGGAGGGAACTGGGCGTTGGTGGCCATGGTGAGGCAGCCCTTGCTGGCGGTGGTCAGCTCGCTCTCAGCGGCAGGCTCCTCGGTCTTGGCGGGCTCTTCCTTGGAGCCGCAGGCGGCCAGGCTCAGTACCATGGCCAGGGTCAGCAACAGTGCAAACAGCTTTTTCATCTTCAAAACTTCCTTTTCCATCTTGATTTGCGCTCCCCCAGTGGAAAGCGTTGTGTATGATTTGAAAACGGAGGAAGCGTTTTCCTTCCGTTGACAGTGGATACCTTATCACGGTCCGCCCCGGATGTCAATACTTTTTCAAGAAAAATGAATAAATATTTGATTCTGTTTTTCTGAAAAACCGAATTTTCCCACAGAACCGCCGCTTTATATGCTATTTTTTGTGCATTTTCCCTAATCAAAAATGCATATTGAATGTGAATATTCATTTCCTCCTGCATAGTCCCACGTGCAAAAATCCGCCCGCGTTTTCACGCGGGCGGATCGTTTCCTCACAAGATTCAGTACAGCAGCCAGCTCCCGGTCACGGAGGGTTCCATGGCCGTCAGCTCCGGTACGAAGTCCGTCGTCTCACTGGCAGCAGTCACCGCTGCGGTCAGGGCGGGGATCTCCTCCGGCAGGGCAGCGGCATAGATGCGGTCCACCCTGGGGGCGATCTCCGACAGCACCAGGCCCGCCGCCTCTGAATAGCCCTCGGTCAGCACAGAGGCAGGCACCTCAATGGAGAGCGTCGTGCCGTAGGGCTCCAGCGCTGTCCGCAGTTCCTCCAGAAAGGCTGTCAGGTTGGCACTTTTCTCCGTCTCTCCGTAGGCGATCTTGTCCAGCTTGCCCTCGGTGGGATAGCCGACATCCGTCAGCAGCAACTCGTCAAAGCCCAGTGCCGCCGCTTCCTGCGCCAGACGGCAGAGGTACTCCCTGGCAGCCGGCTTGGCAGGGTCCAGCCATTGGCTATTCCGTCCGTCATAGAAGATATAGCCGCCGGTGTTCTTCAGCCCCAGGTTTTCCACATCGCTGTTGGCGGCCTTGGGGTCATGGAAGCAGCTGAGGCGGGCAATGGCGTAGTCTGCCGCCGTCTCACCCGTCAGCAGCTCCGCCAACGTGGCGGCTGTATCCTCATGGATCTGCCGGGCGCCGCCCACCGCCGTACCGGAGTCAAAAAACACCCGGCCACGGCTGTCCTTCAGGGTGACGGCCACGGCATTGCAGTTCTGTCCGTACAGGGTCTCCGCCTGGGTCCTGGCAGAGCGCCAGCCTTCCAGTGTCAAAGCCTCATCTCCCGCAGAAAAGGCACGGGTCGCTTCTCGCTGGGGCGTTTCCGGCTCCTGGACCACCAAGTCCATGTCCACCGGCTCCTCTTCCTCCGCCACGGATTCCTTCTGCCAGGGCACCTCCAGACGGGGCGTGCCCGTTTTGTCGTAGACGATATTCTGTTGTAAAAACATGACCGCCGCGGCCGCCAGAATCACCAGGACCAACAGCACCGCCAGGGCAATTTTTCCCTTGGACCTCCGTCCCCGGTAATTGCGATAGCCTCTGGACATTGCCATGCTTTTCACCTCACTTCAGGAAACCGCTGTCTCTCCGGCTCAGCCCTCCAGGGCCATCATCTTGTTGACACGGCGCTCATGGCGGCCGCCCTCAAACTCGGTGCTCAGGAACACCTCCACCATGCGCTCGGCCATGTTCTTGCCGGTAAAGCCGGCGCCGATGGCCATCATGTTGGCGTCGTTGTGCTTGCGGGTCATCTCGGCCTGCAGGCAGTCGGCGCAGTGAGCGCAGCGGATGCCCTTAATTTTGTTGGCGGCGATGGAGATGCCGATGCCGGTGGTGCAGATGACGATACCCTTGTCACACTTGCCCTCAGCCACGGCCCGGGCGGCAGCGGCGCCGAAATCGGGATAGTCGCAGCTGTCCAGATTGTAGCAGCCAAAGTCCTCAACCTCATGGCCCAGCTTCTCCAGTACCTTGATAATGTGCTGCTTCAGCTCATAGCCGCCGTGGTCACAGCCCAATGCGATTTTCATGTTAGTTTTCCCCCTGTTTTAAAATTTGCAGATTCATTTTACACGGTTTCTCCGCAAAAATCAATGACAGTTCATTCACAGCTCATGCCAGACGGGCCGCATCTTCTCAAAGGTGCAGAATTTGATAAATCCGCAGTCCTTCAGCAGCTGCTGCCGCTCCCGGATGGCGCAGCCCACGAACCGGGGGCTGTGGGCATCGGTGCCCAGGGTGATGATCTCACCGCCCAGGCTGCGGTACATCCGCAGCCACTTTTCATCCGGCAGCGGCGTATTGCCCCGGTTGGTGTTCAGCTCAATGCCCAGTCCTTTTCCGATGAGGGTGCTTAAAATATCCTCGATCTCCCTTTCAAAGCCGTCAAAGGTCAGATGAAAGCCCCGGTTCTCATTGAGATACCGCACAGGCAGGGTCAGGTGGCCCAGCACGGAAAACCGGCCCCATTCCGCCAGCTTTTTCACCTGCTGCAGATAATCGGCCATGCCTTCCCGGGCCTCGTCCTCCGTTTTGGGATCGAAGAAATACAGGTCCACGCCGTTGAACCGCTCCGACAGCATGTGGACAGAACCAATGACAAAGTCCAGCTCCGGTGCGTCCGCCATCATCTTTTCCGTATGGTCAAAGCTCCAGGGGGCGTCCCCCAGTTCCATGCCCAGCCGCAGGGCGATCCGGTCTCCCACGGCCTCCCGGGCAGCGTGGTATTCCCCGGTCAGAGCCGCCCAGTCATAGGGCTCCCGCCGCAGCTCCGTGCTGCCCCAGACGATAGGCTCCACGTGGTCCGTGAAGCAGAGCTCATCCATGCCCGCCCTGACGGCGGCCTCCGCCAATTCCGTCATAGGCGCACCGGCGTCCGGGGAGATGCGGGAATGGATGTGATAGTCAGCCAGATACATGGAGGGCCCTCATTTCTTGGATTTCTTGAAGAACTTCCGCCGCTCCTCGTAGTTGTTGTCCCCCATGGTCTCCGCGAACTTCTTCAGGGCTTCCTTCTGCTCCTTGTTCAGGTTCCGGGGCGTCTCAATATAGACGGTGACGTACTGGTCACCCCGGCCCCGGCCATTGATGGAGGGAATGCCCTTGCCCTTCAGGCGGAAGGTGGTGCCGGACTGGGTGCCCTCCGGCAAGTCGTACTTGACCTTGCCGTCGATGGTGGGGATCTCCAGCTCCGCACCCAGAACTGCCTGGGCAAAGGTGATGGGCGCCTCGCAGA
>CAYWYW010000131.1:0-5371 GCA_964462715.1 uncultured Oscillibacter sp. | reverse complement strand
ACTCGATGCTCTGCTGGATGCCTTAAATGAAGTGGACCCGCTTCCGGAAGCAGATGATTTTGATACCACAAGAAGCCTGGAACGATTCCACGAGAAATATGATCCTGTCTTTTCTGCCCTGGAGATGAAGTCTGCCGCGGCGTCTGGTTCATCTCCAGCCAAGAAACACTCCCGCCGTGCGCTTATAAAGATCCTTCCGATTGCCGCCATATTAATCCTATTGTTTGGGTCTGTGACGGCGCAGGCTTTCGGATTGGACATCTTCGGTGCCATTGCCAGATGGTCTTCGGAAATTTTCCATCTGAGCAGTAGTTCTACTCCATATGCGACCATACGTACTAACCCTCTGGATGAGGGAGAGGAAGCCTATTACGATACGTTGGAGGAGGCTGTGGATGCCTTTGGTGTTGCGGAAGCTATCGTGCCAAAATGGATACCAGATCGGTTCGGACTTGTGCAAGTTACAGCTATCAATAAGTCCGGCGGAATCTTCATTTGCGCAGACTATGCAAGCAGCAGCGGGTTTCTGCAGGTCAGGTATAAAGAAGTAAAGAATGTTGATTTCAGCAGTTTGGAGCAAGAAGGCAGTGAAGTTAAAGTGTATTCCATCGGAGAAATTAAACATTATCTACTATCTGACATGGATCGTCAAAAGTCGTTTTGGCAGAACGGGGAATTGGAATGCCAGATATTCGGAAATGTTACTAGGCAGGAGATAATAGAGATTGTTGATTCTATTTATGAAGGAGAATGATATGGAGTGAAACACTTCGGTAAAAGATTTTTATGTGGCATTTTTGCAATTTGCATGATGGCCAGTCTCATGTGTACATTCGCGTCCGCAACTACCGCCCGTTCTAGCGCGTATCTTAACAGCTATGCTGCAACTGTAACCGCAAAAAGCGGTGGTAGAATGGTTGTTACCGTGGATGTCGCTGGTGTTGGCCCCATGACAACAATTGGAGCAACTAAAATTTATATTTATGAATCCAGTGATAACAGAACCTTCAGTCGCGTTGCGACATACAAATATGAGGATTATCCTGAGATGATGGGAAGTGGCACATTTTATTATGATGACGCCATAACTCATTACGGAACGCCTGGTTATTACTACTTTGCTTCCGTATATTGCTATGCGGCCAATGCTAGTGGCAGCGACGAGAAGAACTATACCACATCGATCGTGCAAGCAATTCCCTGATTCTGTGGCTGATTATACTTATTAGTCGAAAACTATCGTCAAAGTATCGTCAAATGCTAAAAATAAGCCAGGAAGTATTGAAAAATCAATGCTTCCTGGCAGACTGTAAATCTGTTGTCACTGACTTCGGTGGTTCGAATCCACCTTCCCCCACCAAAATCCCGAATGCGAAAGCGTTCGGGATTTTATTTTGTGGATTCGAAGGGGAGCGGGAGTGAATGACACGCCGGTGGCGTGTCAGAGCCGCGGAACGGCCCGTCCGCAGACGGGCGAATCCACCTTCCCCCACCAATACCGATCACCCGTCAGGGTGATCGGTATTTTTTTGCCTTCAGGGAAGAGGGCTCTGTCTGTCGGCAAAAGTAAACAAGAAACTTGTTATTTTTAATAAAAATAACAAGAAACTTGTTCACAATCCAAAATATAGCACATATGTTCGATTAAGTCAAGAGGTTTAACAAGAAACTTGTTAAAATAATTTGACATTACCAAAAAAATCGCGTATGATAGAGACAAAATACAGGGAGGAACGGACATGAGCCTTGGGAAGCGGATTCAGGAACAACGGGAAGCGCTGGGCCTCTCGCAGGCCGCGCTGGCGAAACTGCTGGGAGTTTCCCAGTCCACCGTAGGCAATTACGAGGCAGGCATCAGCTTTCCGAAGGAGGAGGTCATGCTCCGGCTGTTCGACTGCCTGGAGACCGACCCCAACACATTGTTCCGGGACAGCTTCCGGGAGGGCGGCCGGGTGCCCTCCCGCAGCGAGCAGCGGCTGCTGGAGGACTACCGGGGCCTGTCGCCCCGGGGGAAGGAAACGGTCCGCTCCGTGGTGGACGCCCTGTGCGCCTACCGGGACGAGGTGGAGGAGGGCCGCTCCAGCCGGGAGCCCCGGGTGATCCCCCTGTACCACAGCCCTGCGGCGGCGGGCTATGCGGCTCCGGTGTTTGGGGAGGACTTTGACAGTATCCCCGTGACAGAGGATGTCCCCCAGGCGGCGGAGTTCGCCGTCCGTATCCAGGGGGATTCCATGGCGCCCTATATTCCCGACGGTTCCGTGGCCTACGTGAACCGGGACCCCCTGGGGCCGGGAGACGTGGGCATCTTCTGGGTGGACGGGGACATGTTCTGTAAGCAGTATTACAAGGACCCGGCGGGGGTGGTTTACCTGTTCTCCCTGAACCGGGCCCGGGCGGACGCGGATATCGTGCTGCTGCCGGGCAGCAGCCGGGGACTGGTCTGCTTCGGCCGTGTCATCATGCGCGCCCTGCCCCTGCCGGGAAAAGCATAAAAAAGAGCGCGGACTTTTAAAGTCCGCGCTCTTCGATTTGATCCATCAAACAATAAAGCCGCCGTCGGCGGTGAGAACCTGGCCCGTCAGGAAGGAGGCCTTGTCCGAGGCAAAAAAGGCCACCGCGTGGGCGATGTCCTCCGGGGTGCCCAGGCGGCCAAGAGGGGTCTCTTCCACCAGCATGGCCCGGGTTTCGTCCCCCAGGACCTTCACCATATCGGTGTCGATACAGCCGGGAGCCACGCAGTTCACCCGGATGCCGGAAGGAGCGAGCTCCAGAGCCAGGGACCGGGTCAGGCCGATAACGGCGGCCTTGGAACAGGCGTAAGCCACCTCGCAGCTGGCGCCCCGCAGGCCCCAGATGGAGGAGATGTTGACGATGCAGCCGGATTTTTCAGAGAGCATATGGGGCAGTACCGCCCGGATGGTGTTGCGGGTGCCGCCCAGGTTGACAGCCATATGGCGGTCCCACATCTCGTCGGAGGTGTCCTGAAACAGCCCCTGCCCGGAGATGCCGGCATTGTTTACCAGCAAAGAGATCGGACCCAGCTGGGACTCAACGGCGCATACCATCGCGTTTACGGCCTTGCTGTCAGCCACATCGGCCTGAACGGCAATGGCGTTTTGACCGATGGAACTGATCTGGGCCGCAACTGCTTCCGCGGCCTCCTGCTGTTGGAGGTAGTTGACACAGACATCCCAGCCTTCCCGGGCTAATTGCAGGGCAATGCCCTGGCCAATACCCCTGGACGCACCGGTCACCAGCGCGACTTTCCGCATATTCCAGACCTCCTTGCGAGCTTATGAATGCAGTATATCAAATTTTTTCAAAAAGCGCAAGAAAAGTGTTGACAAATCCGGACAGACCGTGTATCCTATATTTGTTCCGCTTCGGACGATTAGCTCAGCTGGCTAGAGCACCTGCTTGACGTGCAGGGGGTCACAGGTTCGAGTCCTGTATCGTCCACCACAAAAAAGTGCCGTTTTCTAAGGAAAACGGCACTTTTTCATAACTTTTTCTACAATTTCTTCGGACATTATGTAACCTCACTTTATCCCTGACCACACGACCAGCCACAGTCAGGAAAAATGCGGGCCTCCGAGAGCGAACCGCCCTCGGAGGCCCGTTTGATCAACCTGTCAGTTCTGCCTGCTTCCGCCGCTCTTTCTCGGTGGCGATTTCTGCTTTCATCTCCCGAATCATATTGGCCAGCTTCTCTTCGCACTCCGCCTCTGTATGGGCGTAGACGTTGCGTGCCATTCGTTTCCCGTTGATTTTTGGGGAGTAGCGGCCCTCCCAGAGGTGTTCGCCGATTTGGCTGACACAACCCGTTCCCGGCTTCCGGTATTTCCCCTTCACCGCCTGGAAGTCCGTTTTCGCAACTTTTGGCCTGGCCGGGGAGGATGGCCGACGCGGCGGTTCGATCCCGGCGATCCCCCGGTCGATGCTGGCGGCAGCTTTCTCCCGCATGGTGTCGGTGACATGGGCATAGATGTTCAGTGTGGTGGCGGACGTCACATGGCCGATGATGGTAGACAGCGTCTTGATGTCCATGCCGTGTTCCAGCGCGTTGGTGGCGAATGTATGCCGCAAATCGTGAAAGCGGATGTGCTTGCAGTCCGCCCGGTTCAGAACCTTGGCCAGCTTCTTCCGGACGGCGGCCGGGTCCAGTGGGGAGTCCTCCTTTTTCGGAGAGGGGAACATCCACCTGGAACGGATGCTCTGCCGGTAGTCTCGCAGGACACCCAGAATGGGGGCCGGCAGGATGATGCTCCGACAAGAGCTCTTCGTCTTAGGGGTGGAGATCACCAGTCCTCTGCGCACCCGCTGGACCTGCCGTTCCACTCGAAGCGCCCCTGTGTTGAAGTTCAGGTCATCCCATTGGAGAGCCAGGATCTCGCCCCGTCGCAGACCGGTGGAGAGCTCTAATAGCAGAAGCTCATAACAGTCGTTCTCACGGGCCTGGATCAGCAGACGCCGGATCTCCTCCGGTGACAATACCTGCATCTCCTTTGGCTGGAGCGTCGGTGTCTTGCAGGCATCGGCGGGATTTTTCAGAATGAGGCCCTGTTTTACCGCCTGGTCCAGCGCCGTCCGGCAGGTCACGTGGCAGCACTTCACCATACGGTCAGAGAGTCCGGGGCCATATTGCTCCACAGCCTGGAGGCGGCCGCCTTGCTTGAGCTGGCGGTAGAACTGCTGAAGGTCTGCTGCGGTGAGCCTGTCCAGCGGGATCTGGCCGATCTCCGGGATGATGTGCCGGTAGATGCGGTTCTCGTAGTCCGTTTGTGTCTTTGATCCAATAGTAGGTTTGCATTGGTTCTGGTACCAGTGATCCAGCCATGCTCCAAAACACATATCGGATGACAGCCGTTCCGGCTCTACTTTCTTCAGGCTGTCTTTCAGGACTTTCAACTTTTGCAGGCACTCTTTCTTGTTTTTTGCCAGCACATTCTTTGTCTTGGGATAGCTGTTGTCATCATAGCCAATGACTACCCGGCCCTCCCAGCGGCCGTCTTTTCTCAGATGGACGCTCCCGTCCCCTCGTTTTCTGCGTTTTGCCAAGGTCTCATCTCCTCTCCCAGAATCTCTGTCATAAAATCTCCGACGATCTCGGCGGCGGTGCGCTGCATATCTCCAGTGACGTGGGTGTAGGTATCCAGCGTGAAGGACGCCTTGGTATGGCCCAGGATGCCGGACAGGGTCTTGGCGTCCACGCCGGAGGCCAGGGCATGGGTGGCGAAGGTATGACGCAAGTCGTGGAACCGAATGTTGGGTAGGCCAGCGGAGTCCAGCAGGGCCTTCAGTTGACCGTATGCGGAGCGGGGATTGGTGGGGGATTCGGGCTTCAGCGGATTCGGGAAGATCCACTCTGACC
>CAYWYW010000130.1:0-5692 GCA_964462715.1 uncultured Oscillibacter sp. | reverse complement strand
CCGAGCTGAACACCAAGAGCGACTACTGCCAGGTCTGCGGCTGGGACGGCGAGATCCAGATCGAAGAAGAAAACGGCAAGCTGGTCTGGAAGTGCCCTAAGTGCGGCAACACCGATCAGAGCAAAATGAATGTGGCCCGCCGTACCTGCGGCTACATCGGAACCCAGTTCTGGAACCAGGGCCGCACCCAGGAGATCAGGGACCGGGTCCTGCACCTGTAAACGTAAAAAAATGAGGTCATCCTTTCGGATGACCTCATTTTTTACGCTTCCCGGATGGTAATACTCTCGATGACCGGCTGGGCGTCTGACGGGATGGTGCCGTTGTTGTCCACGGGTTCTGCCGCCTCGCAGACCTTGTCCACCACGTCCATGCCCTCAGTCACATACCCGAAGGCGGCGTACTGGCCGTCCAGGAACGTGCTGTCCTCATGGACAATGAAAAACTGGGAGCTGGCGCTGTCGAAGGGCTGCGCCCGGGCCATGGAGATGGCGCCCCGGGTGTGGGACAGCGGGTTCCCGATACCGTTGGCGGAAAACTCCCCGGTAATGGTCCGGTCACTGCCGCCGGTGCCGTTGCCATTGGGGTCGCCGCCCTGCATCATGAAGCCCGCCATGATGCGGTGGAAGGTCAGGCCGTCATAAAAGCCGTCCTTTGCCAGGGTGATAAAGTTCTCCACGGTCTCCGGGGCCGCCTCGCCGCACAGCGCCACGGTAACAGTCCCGTAGTCCCGAATGTCGATATCCGCATAGGCGGTCACCTTCTCCTCCGCGGCGGCTGTCTCACCTTTCGTCTCCTGGGGAACCTCCGCTTCCTGCTTCTGCCCGCAGCCGCACAGCAGGCACAACGCCATCACAGCCCCAAGCAGAGCGATTTTTTTCAATTTCATGCCGGTACTCCTTTTGTTGTAGATTTGCAAGTTTGTATTGTACCACACTACCTGCACAGAAACAACCCAAAAGCCTGCAAAAAGGCCCCGGGCAACTGCCTGGGGCCTTTTCTGCAAGTATGTTGGGGACGCACTCACTTCTGCTTGTAGTGGACGTGCAGCAGCTCGTGGGCCCGCTGTTCACCCATTTCATTCAACAGCTCAGTGACGATGGGGTTCCGCTCGGAGCGCTTGATCAGCGCCGCCCGGTCCGCTTCATACAGGCCCTCGGCCCGCTGCTTCTTCACGGGGATCAGGCCGTAGGGCTGGCCCGCGCCGCCCACGCAACCGGTCTTACAGGTCATGACCTCTACCAAGTCGTAATAGGCAACGCCCTCCTCGATGTCCTTGAGCAGCTTCTTTGCGTTCACCAAGCCGTGGACCACGGCGATCTGCAAAACCCGGTCGCCCACCGGCAAGGACACCTCACGGATCACATCGCTGCCCCGGAGGCCGGAGAACTGGATGGCCTGGAGGGTGTTCTTGCTCTTGTCCTCCACTACCCGGCGGGCCACAGCCTCCGCTACGCCGCCGGTGGTGCCGAAGATGGTGGCGGCGCCGGTGCCCATGCCGAAGGGCAGGTCGGGGGCCTCCCCCTCCAGCTCCGCGAAGCGGATGCCGGACTCCTTGATCATGGTGATAATCTCCTGGGTGGTCAGCACCAGGTCCACGTCCGGCCTGCCGTCATGCTGGAACTCCTCCCGCTTGGCCTCCATCTTCTTGGCGGTGCAGGGCATGATGGCAATGTGGAAAGTGGTCCTGCCGTCCTCCGCGTCCTTTTTGGCGTACTGGTCCTTCAGCACAGCGGCAAACATCTGCATGGGGGACTTACAGGTGGACACATTTTTCAGGTACTTGGGATTCTCCTTCTCCAGATACTTGATCCAGGCAGGGCAGCAGCTGGTGAACATGGGGAAGGGGCCGCCCTTTTTCAGCCGCTCCAGGAACTCGGCGGACTCCTCCATGACCGTCAGGTCCGCGCCGAAGTTGGTGTCATATACTTCCTCCGCACCAATCATTTTCAGTGCCGTCACCAGCTTGTCGATGGCGTTGACGCCAGGTGCCAGACCAAAGGCCTCACCCACGGCCACACGGACAGCGGGAGCGATCTGGAACACCACCCGCTTGCTGTGATCATACAGCACCCGCCAGGCCTTGCCGATCTCGTCCCGGATGGTGATGGCGCCGGTGGGACAGGCGGCCGCGCACTGGCCGCAGCTAATGCAGTTGGTGTCACTGAGCTTCCGGTCGAAGGCCGGTGTAACCTGTAGGTCACTGCCCCGGTGGGCGAAGTTCAAAATACCCATCCCCTGCATCTCATCACAGACACGGACGCAGTCGCCGCAGAGGATGCACTTGTTGGGGTCCCGGACGATAGCGGGAGAGGAATGGTCCTTCTCATAAAGCGGACGCGTATCCTCGAACCGGACCTTCCGCACGCCGAACTGTAGCGCCAGGTCCTGCAAATGGCACTTGCCGCTCTTTTCGCAGGTGGTGCAGTCCCGGCAGTGGGAGGCCAGCATCAGCTCCAGAATGGTCCGCCGGTGCTTCAGCAGCCGGGCCGTGTTGGTACGGATCTTCATGCCGTCCCGGGGCTCCATGGCGCAGGAGGCGTCGATCTTTCCCTTTTCATCCTCCACTACGCACATCCGGCAGGCGCCGAAGGTGGACAGCTCAGAGTAGTAACAGAAGGTGGGCATATCGATGCCCGCTTTGCGAATGACCGCCAGCACGTTTTTCTCCCCGTCGAAAGGCACCCGCTGGCCGTCGATGTACATGATTCCCTTTGCCATAGGTCAGCCCTCCTTTGCCGCTTCGATGGCGCCGAAGGGGCAGTTGCCCACGCAGGCGCCGCAGTTGATGCACTTCTCCGGGTCGATGGTGTGGACCTGCTTCACGGAGCCGGAAATGGCCTCCATGGGGCAGTTCTTCCGGCACTTGCCGCAGCCCTTACACTTGTCCGCGTCGATGACGGGGTGGGGCTTTTCCTTGTTGCAGATGGGGCAGTGATGGTCTACCACGTGAGCCAGATACTCGTTGCGGAAGTATTTCAGAGTGCTCTGGACAGGCTTGCAGGCACTCTGGCCCAGGCCGCACAGGGCAGTGGAGCTGATGGTGTCCGCCAGTTCCTCCAGCAGGTCCAGGTCCTCCAGGGTACCCTTGTTGTCGATGATGCGGTTCAGGATCTCCAGCATCCGCTTGGTGCCCTCCCGGCAGGGAACGCACTTGCCGCAGGACTCCTTCTGGGTAAACTCCATGAAGAACCGGGCGGTCTCCACCATGCAGGTGTCCTCGTCCATGACCACCAGGCCGCCGGAGCCGATCATGGCGCCGATGCCCTTGAGGGAGTCAAAGTCCAGAGGCAGGTCCAGGTGCTCCTTGCTGGCAGTGGTGGCGCCGCCGGAGGGACCGCCGATCTGCACAGCCTTGAACTTCTTGCTGTTGCGGATACCGCCGCCGATGTCGAATACCACTTCCCGGATGGTGGTGCCCATGGGGACCTCAATGAGGCCCGTGTTTACCACATTGCCGGTCAGGGCGAAGGCTTTGGTACCGGGGCTGGTACGGGTACCGATGGAGTGATACCAGTCCACGCCGTTGCGGACGATGAGAGGCACATTGGCGAAGGTCTCCACGTTGTTCAGCACCGTGGGCTCCGCCCAAAGGCCGTGTTCGATGGTGCGGGGAGGCTTGACACGAGGCATACCCCGGTTACCCTCGATGGAGGCAGTCAGGGCGCTGCCCTCGCCGCAGACGAAAGCGCCGGCGCCCATGTTCACATGGATGCGGAAAGAGAAGTCGGTGCCCATGATGCGGTCGCCCAGCAGGCCGTATTCCTCCGCCTTGGCGATGGCGGCTTTCAGGCGGCTGACAGCCAGGGGATACTCGGCGCGGACATAAATGTAGCCCTCGTCGCTGCCCACACCCAGGCCGGCGATCATCATGCCCTCCAGCACGCTGTGGGGGTTGCCCTCCATAATGGAGCGATCCATAAAGGCGCCGGGGTCGCCCTCGTCGCCGTTGCAGACGATGTACTTCTTGGGAGACTTCTGCTTCCGGGCGCCTTCCCACTTGCGGCCCGCAGGGAATCCACCGCCGCCGCGGCCACGGAGGCCGGAGTCGGTGATGGTCTTGCAGATTTCCTCGCCGGTCATCTCGAACAGGGCCTTTTCGAAGCCCTCGTAGCCGCCCTTTGCGATATACTCCTCGATGTCCTCGGCGTCGCTGCGGCCGCAGTTCTCCAGCACCACCCGGTGCTGCCGCTTATAGAAAGGGATGTCCTCCTGGCGGGGATAGGCCACACCGTCCAGGTGGTACACCAGGCGGTCGATGATCTCGCCGCCCAGAACGGTCTTTTCAATGATCTCGTGGCAGTCCTCGGGCTTCACATGGATGTACATGATGCCCATGGGCTCAATGTGGACCAGGGGGCCCATCTCGCAGAAACCGTGGCAGCCGCTCATCTTCACGTGGAGGCTCTTCTCCTCGTCGGTGTCGTGCTTGAGACCCACATACACCGCCAGGCCACGCTTTTCGCACTCGGCCTTGATGTTGTCGTAAATCTTCATAGCACCGCCGGCGATGCAGCCGGTGCCGGCGCAGATCAGCACAGAGGGGACCTGCTCACTCTGCTTCAGGGCGTTCCGGGCATTGGCCTGGAACACATGGAAGCTGTCCCGTGTCATTTTCGCTCTGCTTCTCATACGGCAGCAGCCTCCTTTTTCCGAATGTCCTCCAGCAGCGCCAGGGCCGCCTCGGGGGTCATCTTGGCGTGTACCTCACCGTCGATGGTCATGACAGGTGCCAATCCGCAGGCGCCCAGACAGGCTACAGTCTCCAATGTAAACAGGCCGTCGGCGGAAGTCTTCTTCTTTCCCGTCAGGCCCAGATAGTCACGAATCGCGTCATAGATGGGGCCGGATTTCCGAACATGGCAGGCCGTTCCGGCGCATACCTTGATGATGTACTTGCCCTTGGCCTCCAGCGAAAAGTTCTCATAGAACGTCGCTACGCTGTACACCTTGGCCGCACTGAGCCCCAGCTTTTCCGCCACCAGAGTCAGAGCCTCTTCACTGAGATACTTGTACTCCCCCTGGATCTCCTGCATAATGGCGATGAGATTCGACTGGTCACACCCATAGCTTTCGATGATCTCTTCCGCCCGCGTCAGATCATTGTTCATTGGCATGTCTCCTCTTTTTGTTGATAAAGGTCTCCTTCACGAAAAAACCTCCAACGCGACACAGCTGACAGCACCGTATTGGAGGTCTTTTCTATTGTTAAGAATAAAACAAAGTTGAGTGGTTTTCAACCTTTTTTTCATTTTTTTATGCGAAATCTGATTTTCTCCACATATTCTTCCCCGGCCCCCAGGAAGATGCGCCCAAAATGGGGCTGGTTCACCGCATCCGGGAACCGCTCCCCCTCCAGACAGTGGCGTCGTGCGGGGTATATGTCCGCCCATCCTTTCCCGGATCGTTGTTGAGGAAATTGCCCGTGTAAATGTGGATGTCCGGCAGAGTGGTCTCCACCTCCAGGACTCTGCCCTTTGCCGGCGCCGCCAGTCTGGCCGCCAGTCCCATCTCCCGGCTGTTGCGGACAAAGGACACATCATAACCTCTGCTTTGCCGCAGCATGGGGTCATCATCGAAGATCCGCTCTCCAATGGGACGTGGGGTGGTGAAATCAAAGGGCGTCTATTCCTTTGTGCAGATCGGTATAGCCGCAGGCGATGTAGACCTTGTCAGCCCCGGTAAAATCGCT
>CAYWYW010000129.1:0-5749 GCA_964462715.1 uncultured Oscillibacter sp. | reverse complement strand
CTCAGCGACAGCTTTGTTAGAATACCAAATGCTTTGACAAATGTCAACACCTTTTTCCCGGGTTTGTGGAACTTTCCACATTTCCCAGTTTCTTTCTCCTATTTTCCCCCTCTGTTGCATTCTTTTACTAATTATACTTATTTTTATAATTAGTTGTACTTATTATAAGAGCCGTTTTTACAGACTCTTTTCGTCATTTTTACTTTTCACCGTTTTCACAGATAAAAGGGCGGAAGGAAGTCCTTCCGCCCTTTTATCTGTGAAGCAGTATGGGCTGTAGCTGTTCTCCCCGCAGAGCAGCTTCAATGGTCTCCGGCAACAACTGAAAATCCGCCACCAGGGAGCAGGGTTTCTTTTGAAAATCATCTTGGCCAAAAGGAACAAAGTAATAGTTCTTCCGCACCAGCAGTTCCCCGATATTCTTCGCCCCGGCAGATAGCCCGTCATTGCTGGCCATGGCGATCACGACAGGTCCTCCGTTTCGCAGATGCGCCTTCGCCGCCATGGTGACAGTTGTATCCGTGATCCCAGCCGCCAACTTTGCCAGAGTATTGCCGGTAGCCGGCGCAATCACCAGTACGTCCAACAGCTTTTTGGGACCGATGGGTTCCACAGAAGGGATATCGCACAGCACTTCATGTCCTGTCAGTTCTTCCAGCCGCTCCAACAGGTCATCCGAAGTTCCGAATCTCGTATCTGTAAAGGCGGCATTTTCGGATGCGATGGGAATCACAGTCTCATAAGACGCCGCCACTTTCTCCAGAGCCTTCAGCACTGCCTCATGGGTGCAGAAGGAACCGCATACCGCAAATCCGACCCGTTCTTTTTTCACGCAGGGTCACCCTTCCAATAAGATGTAGTTGATTGCATCCCGGATGACTGCGGCTGCCGTATTGGGAACCAGCCGTCCAGGCAATGATCTAGCCCAGATATGGCGCAGTCCAAGCCGCTCAGCTGCCGTCGCGTCAATTCCCTGTTGAGATGCCAGGTCGATGCAGAGGCACTCCTTTGGCAGCTGCGACAGCAGCTCTTCATCCAAAACACGCGAGGGGATGGTGTTAAACACCAGGCCAAAGGCCCCCAGTTTTCCGTCCAGCGATCCGGTTTCCGCAGCATTCCAACCGTAAGCCCGGACCCAGGCTAGATCTTTTGGCTTTCTGGCAGTCGCCGTCACGTGGGCTCCCAGGCCGTGGAGACGGTAGCTCAGGAGTTTCCCAATACGGCCGAAACCCAGTACCAGGCAATCCATGCCCAACAGTGTCCGGTCCAGATTTTCCATGGCCACCTGGATCACTGCTTCCGCTGTGGCGGCGGCATTGGCAACTGTCAGTTCTTCCCGGAGGAAGTAGTCCTCCAGCGTCAGGCCGCAGGCCGACGCCTCCTGATACTGCTGGGGCTTCACTTTCCCCGCCAAAATCCGCTGTCCGGGCCGAAGCCGCCGGAACAGTTCCAGCGTGGGCACAGGGTCCTCCTCGCAATTCAGAACTCCCTCCCCCTTACACAGCGGAAGCGGCAAAATCACCACGTCTGCTGTAACCGCCTGTGCCAAGGTAACCGCGCCAACGGGCTTCCAGCATTCCAGGCCGTAAGTAAGAACCGGTGTTCCATCCTGTGCGATCAGTCGGGCCAGTTCCGCCTGCCGCCGGTCTCCGCCAATGACACCAAAGGTCTTCTTCATCCAGCACTCCCCCTCGTTTCATGGTATGGTACGGGGAGGCTATTGGTGATTGTCTTTTTCCGGAGCACATGATAAAATGTCCAAAACAAAAGAGAGGGAGCACCCATGAAATATTCACACCTGCTGTTTGATGCAGATGACACCCTGTTTGATTTTTCCAAAGCCTCCTCCCAGGCCTTTTCTGCCATGTGCGCCGCCAACCGAATCCCGGACACGCCAAAGGTCTATCAGCTCTACCACGAGATCAACGAGGTCCTGTGGCAGGCCTTTGACCGGGGGGAAGTCCCCAAGGACTTTGTAACCCATGAGCGATACGTGCGCTTTCTCAAGGTTTTGGAACTGGCCCGTGATCCCGACAAATGCAACCATGACTATTTGACTGCTCTGGGCCAGTCGGTCTTTCCCCTGCCCCACGCGGAGGAGGTCTGCCGCACACTGGCAAAGCGGGGACACCATTTATATATGGTAACCAACGCCGTTGCCTCTGTTCAGCGCAGCCGTCTGGCCCTCTGCACATTCGGTGAGCTTTTCGAAGCCGCTTTCATCTCTGAGGAGGCAGGTGCTTCCAAGCCCGATAAGGCTTATTATGACTATGTGCGCGCCTGCGTTCCGGAGCTTTCCCCGGATAACACGCTGGTCATCGGCGATTCTTTGGCCACGGACATCCGGGGCGCCAATAACGCCGGTCTCCCCTGCTGCTGGTTCAATCCCAAGGGAGCCGCCGCGCCGCCGGACCTCATCATCGACTATGAGATCCACGACCTGCGGGAGCTGCTGGATATCGTATAAAAGCAGAAAAGGCTCCGTGGGCAGCAAGAACCCCTGGAGCCTTTATATTATATGTAGTATCGCTCCGCAGCCGCGGAGCCGCCCAACCTTTGGTGTTCCCAGCACTCTAGGAAGCCCGCATGGGCATAAATGCGCCGCAGGCGGCGGCCTACCACTTCCAGATCCCGCTGTCCGGCCGCTCTCAGTCCCGCTGCCGTCAGGGGCGGCAGACTACCCGACAACAAGCCCTCTACCCGGTCCCGCAGTTGCCGCTCATCCCGGCCCTTGTAGACCTGTACCCCATCAGTCAGCCAGCCGTCGTACACCGGGATATCCCGCAGCACCGCGGGAATACCGCAGGCCAGGGCCTCCAATACTACGATGCCCTCCGTCTCCTCATGGGAGAGGAAGGCGAACACATCGCAGCCGCAGTAGGCATCCCGCAGCTCCTCCGGGCTGACGAAGCCCGGGAAAGCCACGTTGGGAGGCGCCATCTCCACAGCCCTGCGGATGTGAGCCGGGATCAGTTCCGGTGCGGTGTAGCCGAACCAGAAAAACCGGGTCTCCGGCATGGAGCGAGCCAGCTCCACGAACTCTACCAATCCCTTACGGGCGATCATATGTCCCACGGACAGCACCGCCCGGTCCGTGTCCGACAGGCCGTATTTTTCCCGAAATACCTTGCGCCGTTTTTGGCTGGGACTGAAAAAGGAGGTATCCACCCCGTTGCTGAGGACATAGACCGGCACCCGCACCCCATAGGACAACAGCAGGCGGCGGGCATATTCCGTAGGGGTGATGACAATACTGCCGCTGTTGTAGCACCGCGTGATCCACCAGCGGAACAGGGGCGCCAGACGGTTGGAGCCCCGGAAGGAGTTTTGGAAATCCTCCATGGTGGAGTGGCCGTAATAGACCACCTTTTTGCCCCGCAGGCGGGCCCAGCAGGCCGCCAACCAGGCGTCTGGAAACACGGTGTTGCAGTGGACGATCCCGGCATCCGAGCGGTCCGTAACATCCGCGCCGCAGCGCTCCAGCATAGCTCTCTGGTGCTCTACCGCCTTGCCCACGCCGCTTTTACGGACCAGGCCCAGGGAGCCGCCATATAGCCGCACGCGCATAATAAAAACCTCTCTTTCTCAAGCCGGCAGCAAATTTGCCAGCCACCGGAACACCGTCGTCAGCCCCAGGCTGTACAGAGCGATGGAGGCTGGCTTCCCCAGCAGGATGATGGTGGAAAACTGTTTCAGGGACATCCGGGTAGTGCCCGTCAGCCAGCACAAAAAGTCGTCCGGCGCCACCGGAAAGAAAATGGCGGCTGCGAACCAGCGGGCAAAGTGCCGCTCCGTCCAAAGCTCGTACTTCTCAATAGTCTCCCGCCGGAACAGCAAGTCCAAAACGGGCCTGCCGTAGCATTTTGCCAGCAGGAATGCTGCCAGGGAACCCAGGCAAATACCTGTATAATTCCAGGCGAAGCCCCACCATGGGCCAAACAGCAGCACTCCCGCCAGACACCCCAGACCGCCGGGCAGGATGGGCACCACTACCTGTACTGCCTGGAAAAGGACAAATGCTGCCCCACCCCAGATGCCGAATCCCTCCACGAAGGTCTTCAAAGCCTCTCGGGAGGTAAACAGGCCGTGGCGAAGGCCATAAAACACAAATAGTCCGCAGAAGAGCAGTCCCAGAGCCGTGATCAGACGGACTGTGGTCTTGTTCAGAAAACCGGGCACCGCCCTGCCCTCCCAGTCACGCCGCATGGTCCCGGCTCCGCTGCTCCAGCACAGACATGTACAGTTCCGCCACCCGGCGGCCAAAGACCTCTGCGGAAAATTCCCGCCGGGCAGTCTCCGCCGCTCTCTGAGACAACTGGCGACGGAGGTGTTCATCCTCCAGAAAACGGTCCAGGAAATGGCGGAATTCCACGCCATCACGGAACTGGCAGCCGTTGACACCGTCCACGATGACGCCCGTCAGACACTCATCCCGTCGACACAGGGCGGGCACTCCGGCGGCCAAAGCTTCCAGATAGGTCAGGCCCTGAGTCTCACTGGTGGAGGCACTGACAAAGAGGTCTCCCAGCCGATAGTAGTCCGCCACCTTGACAGGCTCCACCATACCGGCGAAGGTCACACGGTCCTCCATGCCCAGAGCTCTCGCCTGTTCCTCCAGCTCCTGCCGGGAGGGCCCGTCCCCCACCAACAGCAGCCGCACATCCCGCCGCTCCAGAGGAGCCAGCAGCTCCAGCAGCTGGCCGATGTTCTTCTCCTCCGCCAGGCGGCCCACATACACCAGCACCGTGTCCGAGGCAGGAATACCCAACTGGCGGCGCAGCTCTGTCAAACGCATTTCATCCACAGGACAGTCAAACCGGCTCAGATCAATCCCCGTGGGGATCACATGGACTGGGTGGTCCACCTGATAGCGCTCCAAAATTCGCCGCACTTTGGCTGTGGGAGCAATGACACACTCCGTATGGGCCACGGCCCAGCGGGTGAAGGAGGCCACAGCGGCTCTTCCCCACCGCTGGTTGGGAGAAAAGTAATGGGTGTAATCCTCATAGACTGTGTGGTACGTATGGACAATGGGCGCGCCCGTAACAGCCGCCAGCCGCTTTGCCATAATAAATGTTGAAAATTCACACTGGGTGTGGATGATGTCCGGCTTCCAGGCCTCCAGTTCCCCCAGCAGCTTTATAGCCGGGGCAGTCCGCAGGCGAGCGCCGGGATAGATCATTCCCGCACTGACAGCGCCGATGTAAGTCACATCCGCCTCCCGGCGGGAATATGGCGTCTGGGACAGTGTCAGCACCCGGACCTCATGGCCCTGGGCTGTCAATTCCCGTTTCAGATTTAGGACCGAGGTCACAACCCCGTTGACAGCAGGCATGTACCAGTCGGTGGTGATCAGGACTTTCACAGGACTCAGCTCCTTTCCTGATTAACTGTATTATTTGTTCTAGTACAGTTAATATAGTATATTCTTTTTTTATTGTCAAGCATTTTCTTGCATTCTTTTGTATTATTTTAGTAATACACTATCACAGTAATACAGACTTGTCAATGACCATAGATAATTCTCGAACCTTTTCTTAGATAAGACGCCTGTTCCTCCAATCTTGTTACTCATAAAACGGCATCAAACCCAGTTTTTCTTCAAAAATATGCAAAAAAAGACGCCATCCTTGAGGATGGCGTCTTTTTTTGCACATTTCTTACTTCGCGGCCTTGGCAGCCTTGATGGCCTCGATCAGCAGCGGGGTGACCTTGAACAGGTCGCCGCAGATGCCGTAGTCGGCGATCT
>CAYWYW010000128.1:0-5808 GCA_964462715.1 uncultured Oscillibacter sp. | reverse complement strand
TATCAGAACATCGGCTTCATCGACCTGTATGATCCCGAGTATGTGGTGATCCTCTCCGGCGACCATATCTACAAGATGGACTATTCTAAGATGGTGGAGCGTCACAAAGAGGCAAACGCCGCCTGCACCATCTCCGTCATGGAGGTGCCCTGGGCGGAGGCCTCCCGCTTCGGCATTATGGCCGTGGACGGCCAGGACATGATCACCGAGTTCGCGGAAAAACCCAAGGAGCCCAAGAGCAACCTGGCCTCCATGGGCATCTACGTGTTCTCCTGGCAGGCCCTGCGGAAGTACCTGACGGAGGATGAGGCTGACCCCAACTCCGAGAACGACTTCGGCAAGAACGTGATCCCCGCCATGCTGAACAACGGAGAGCGGATGGCGGCCTACCGCTTTGCCGGCTACTGGAAGGACGTGGGCACCCTGGAGTCCCTGTGGGACGCCAATATGGACATGCTGTCTCCCGAGTCCGGCCTGGACCTGAGTGACGAGTCCTGGCCCATCTACGCCCGCTCCGTCAACGCGCCGCCCACCTTCCTGGGCAGCGATTCCCATGTGACCCACAGCGCCTTCAACCGCGGCAGCGACATTGAGGGTACGGTGGAGAACTCCGTTCTGTCCCCCAACGTGGTGGTGGGCAGAGGTGCCCGTGTCAGCTATTCTGTGCTGCTGCCCGGTACGGTGGTGGAGCCCGGCGCTGTGGTGGAATACGCCATTCTGGGCGAGGAATGCCGCATCGGAAAGGACTGCCATGTGGGCAGCACGCCTGAAAGCGCGGAGGGTGGCAAATGGGGCCTGACGGTCCTGGCGCCCCACTGCCAGGTGGCCGGCGGGAGACAGGTGGCGCCCGGCACCATGCTGGACCGCAACGGTGAGGAGGTGTCCAAATGAACGGACTGCACGGAATTATCTTTTCCTATGAAAAGCGCAACGACCTGCGGGAGCTGAGCGAGATCCGCTCCTCCGCGTCCATCCCCTTCGGAGGACGGTACCGCATGGTGGACTTCGCCCTGTCCAACCTGGTGAACGCCGGCGTGACAGATGTAGGCGTGGTGCTCCACGGCCGCTATCAGAGCATGGTGGACCATCTGGGCACCGGCAAGGCCTGGGACCTGAGCCGCAAGCGCGGCGGCCTGCGCATTCTGCCGCCCTTCAACTATCAGAAGGACTGGGGCACCATGCCCTTCCGGGGTAAGCTGGAGGCCCTGGCCGGCGTCCGCTCCTATCTGGACACCATCCGTCAGGACTACGTGGCCCTGATGGAGGGCGACCTGGTGGCCAACCTGCCCCTGGCGGACATCTATGAGGGCCATGTGAAATCCGGTGCGGACATCACCGTGGTCTGCGGCAACGACAGCTTTGCCACCGCCGACGGCACTTATTTTGAGAAGAATGCCGAGGGCCGCATCACGGAGGTCCTCTACAACCTCAACACCCCCCGGGGTTACCGGGGCCTGGAGGTCTACATCCTCTCCACCAGGCTGCTGAAGGAGCTGGTGGATGAGTGCCATGCCAAGGACCAGTTCAGCTGGCGCCGGGACGTGCTGCGGGCCAGGAAGGACACCTTGAACCTGCGCACCTACATCTGGGAGGGCTTTGCCGCTCAGGTCCGCTCCGTCCAGGAGTACTATGACCGCAGCATGCAGCTGCTGGACCCCGCCATCCGGGCTGAGCTGTTCACCGCCCAGCGCCCCATCCGGGCCAAGGGTGCGGACAAGTCCTCCACCTATGTGGGTCCCAAGGGCCGCTGCGTGAATTCCCTGGTGGCCGAGGGCTGCCGCATCGAGGGCACGGTGGAGAATTCCGTCCTGTTCCCCGGCGTGGTAGTGGAAGCCGGCGCCGTGGTCCGGAACAGTGTGCTGTTCAAGGAGGATGTGGTGAGCGCCAACAGCCAGCTGGCCTATGTCATTGCGGATAAGGACGTAAAGATCCAGGCAGGCCGCAGCCTCATGGGCCACGGCACCTATCCCCTGGTCATTGCCAAGGGCAGCATTGTGTAAGTCTTGAAGGGGGGACTTGAGTCCCCCCTTTCCCCGGTGTATTGGTAAACCGATTACGAAATGGATTTTGTGATGAAAAGGAGAACTTTATGAAGATTTTGTATGCAACCAGTGAGGCTGTCCCCTTCTGTAAGACCGGCGGACTGGCGGATGTGGCGGGCTCTCTCCCTGCGGCTCTGGCCGCCGAGGGCGCCGAGGTGGCGGTGGTCCTGCCCCTGTACCAGAAGGTGAAGGAGAAGTTTGGCGACCAGCTGCATTTTGAGTGCTACGACTTCGTGGACTTGGCCTGGCGGCACAGCTACTGCGGCCTGTTCTCCCTGGAGCGGGACGGCGTCACCTGGTACTTCCTGGACAACGAGCAGTACTTCAACCGCCCCGACCTGTACGGCTACATGGACGACGGCGAGCGCTTCGGTTTCTTCTCCAGGGCCATCGTGCGGATGCTGAGCCATCTGAAATTCTGGCCGGAGGTCATCCACTGCAACGACTGGCAGACGGCTCTGGTGCCCATCTATCTGAAAGACGACGGCGTGCGGGAGGACCGCTTCCGCTCCATCAAGACCGCCCTGACCATCCACAACATCGAGTATCAGGGCCGTTACGGCATGGAGACCCTGGGCAACCTGTTCGGCCTGAACCAGGGCTGGGCCAATGACGGCACCATCGTCATGGATGGAGACGTGAACCTGCTGAAGGGCGCCATCCTCTGTGCCGACGCCGTCAACGCCGTGTCCCCCTCCTATGCCAACGAGCTGAAGATGGCCTACTTTGCCCACCGGCTGGAGAACATCATGCGCCAGTGCGACTACAAGCTGTCCGGTGTGCTCAACGGCATCGACATGAAGCTCTACGATCCCTCCACCGACCAGCGGATCACCGCCCGGTACTCCATGGAGGATATGAGCGGTAAGGCAGAGAACAAGGCCGCCCTGCAGCGGATGATGGGCCTGCGGGAGGAGGCTAACACCCCAATTCTGGCCATCGTCAGCCGTCTGGTCTCTCACAAAGGTTTGGACTTGATTTGCGAGGTTCTCCATGATATTATGGAACTCCCGGTGCAGTTGGTGATTCTTGGCAAGGGCGACCAGAGATACGAGGAGTTCTTCTACTGGGCTGCCCAGCAGTACAACGGCCGCATGGCCGTGCGCCTGGACTACAACGAGGCCCTGTCCATGGCCATTTATGCCGGCGCCGACCTGTTCCTGATGCCCTCCAAGAGCGAGCCCTGCGGCCTGAGCCAGATGATCGCCATGCGGTACGGCACGGTGCCTATCGTCCGGGAGACCGGCGGCCTGAAGGACACCGTCCACGCCTACGAGGCCTGGCGGGACGCCGGAAACGGCTTCACCTTCGCCAATTACGCCAGCGGTGACATGCTCTATGTGATCCGCGAGGCGGTACAGTTGTACAAGGAGAATCCCGACGCCTTCAGCCGCCTGCGGCAGCGGGCCATGGCCGGGGACTTCAGCTGGGCCAGAAGTGCCAAGGACTACCTGCGGATCTACGCCAACATCACCGGCCAGATCTGGCCCGTACCCGCTCCCTCTGCGGAGGAACCCGCCGTGGCGGTGTTCGCCGAGGAGAAGGCGGAAGTGACCGCTCCGGAGGAGGCCCCCGCTGAGGAGAAGCCCAAAAAGAAGACCGCCCGCAAGACCGCGGCCAAAAAGGCCGAGAAGCCTGAAAAAGCCGAGAAAAAGGCTGAGAAGGCGGAGAAAAAGACTGTGAAAAAGGCGGCCGCCAAGAAGGAGCCCGCCAAAAAAGATACCGAAAAGAAAGAGACCCCGAAAAAAGAGACAAAAAAGAAAGGGCCCGCCAAGTCCAAGAAGGAGGATCAGGCGGAGTAAACAACATCCATGACACCATTTACCACGAAAACACTGGAAGAGGCGCTGACCGCCAAGCTGATGCTGAACTTTGGCAAGGCACCTGACGAAGCCACTGACCAGGAGATGATGAAGGCCAGCGCCCTGGTGCTCCGGGACGTGATGGCCATTCGGGGCGTGGAGTCCCATAAGAAGACCCGCCGGGAGCAGCAGAAGCAGGTGCACTACCTGTCCCTGGAGTTTCTCATGGGCCGCAGCCTGATGAAGAACGCCTATAACCTGGAGGTCCTGCCCCAGTTGAAGGAAGCGCTGGAGCACTTGGGCTTCAAGGCCGCTGACATCTTTGAGCTGGAGCCTGACGCGGGCCTGGGCAACGGCGGCCTGGGCCGCCTGGCCGCCTGCTATCTGGATTCCATGACCACTCTGGAGATCCCCGCCACCGGATATTCCATCTGCTATGAGCTGGGCATCTTCAAGCAGAAGATCGTGGAGGGCCAGCAGGTGGAGCTGCCGGATGACTGGAAGAACCTGGGTGCAGCCTGGCTGCTGCCCAAGCCCGAGGAGGCCCAGGAGGTCCGCTTCGGCGGTACCCTGCGGGAGTTCTGGGATGACGGCCATCTGCACATCGTTAACGAGAACGCCATCACCGTCATGGCCATCCCCTGCGACATGGTGGTGGCGGGCTACGGCACTAAGCATGTCAACACCCTGCGCCTGTGGGACGCCCGGGCCAGCCATCCCGTGGATATGGCCCTGTTTTCCCGTGGTGAATATCTGAAAGCGGCCGAGGAAGAGGCCATGGCCAAGACCATCGCCCGCATTCTCTATCCCGAGGACAACCACTATGAGGGCAAGTCCCTGCGCCTGAAGCAGCAGTACTTCTTCGTGTCCGCCACGGTGCAGTCCATTGCCCGGAACCATCTGGAGACCTATGGCACCCTCCGGAACTTCCATGAGAAGAATGTCATCCAGATCAACGACACCCATCCCACCTTGGTGATTCCCGAGCTGATGCGCATTTTCATTGATGAGGCCGGCATGAGCTGGGACGAGGCCTGGGACATCACCCGCCAGTCCGTGGCCTACACCAACCACACGGTGCTGGCCGAGGCCCTGGAGCGCTGGCCCCAGAGCCTGGTGGAGACCCTGCTGCCCCGTATCTGGCAGATCATCCAGGAGATCTCCGCCCGCTGGCAGAAGAAGGTGGAGGACTTCTACCACGATCCCGTCAAGACCCGGAAAATGGCCATCCTCTGGGACGGCGAGGTCCGCATGGCGAACCTGTGCATCGCCGGCGGCATGGCCGTCAACGGCGTCAGCGGCCTTCACTCCGACATCCTGAAGAAGGACGTCTTCAAGGAAGCCTGTGGCATGGAGCCCTGGAAGTTCCAGAACGTCACCAACGGCATCGACCACCGCCGCTGGCTCAGCGAGATCAACCCCGGCCTGGACGGTCTCATCCGGG
Source organism: uncultured Oscillibacter sp. (assembly GCA_964462715.1). Classification (GTDB taxonomy): domain Bacteria; phylum Bacillota; class Clostridia; order Oscillospirales; family Oscillospiraceae; genus Oscillibacter. Next base: position 520 of record CAYWYW010000128.1, on the reverse strand, counting down.
ACCTGACCGGCGGCGACGAGTACCTGACCCACCCCGCCGACCTGCGGAAGCTGGATACCTACGCCGATGACAAGACCGTGCAGGAGCGTCTGGCTGCCATCAAGCGGAAGAATAAGGAGGACTTTGCGGCCTACGCCAAAAAGGCTCAGGGCGTGGTGCTGAATCCCGACGCCATTTTCGACGTGCAGGTGAAGCGGCTCCATGAGTACAAGCGCCAGCTGCTGAATGTGCTGCACATCATCAGCCTGTATCAGAAGCTGCAGGAAGACCCCAATGCCATCACCCATCCCCACACCTTCCTCTTCGGCGCCAAGGCCGCCCCCGGCTATGCCGTGGCCAAGCGCATCATCCGCCTCATTAACTCCCTGGCGGACGAGATCGACCACGATCCCATTTGCAAGGACAAGCTACAGGTGGTGTTCCTGGAGAACTACCGGGTCTCCCTGGCGGAGCGCCTGATGCCCGCCAGCGAGGTCAGCCAGCAGATCTCCACCGCCGGCAAGGAGGCCAGCGGCACCGG
>CAYWYW010000127.1:0-5824 GCA_964462715.1 uncultured Oscillibacter sp. | reverse complement strand
CAATCGGAAGGGTTCCCATGGGGCCCTGCCCCATGGGTTCGCAACTACCCCTGCCCCTGCGGCAGCGGAGTGAAATGGAAGAAGTGCACCTGCAAAGAATAACACGACTGACGTCTTCGGGGGGGGGGGGGAGCAAGCTCCCCCTCGACCTCCCCCACCACCAGTGACGTCGGTCACTGGTGAACGCCGCCCAAGGCGGCTGAGTCAAGGTATTTTCGCCACGTACACGCCACGGTGAAAATAATTTCATTAAGTTCTTTCGTCTCCGGCGAAAGAACTGGGGAAACCCATGGTTTCCCCTAGCCCCTTTTCTCATACCCTCATCCAGTCACGCCCCCTGTTCTCCTGCCGGAGGGCAGGGGGCTCTCTTCAATCGAAAGGAGTTCTCCATGAAAGGCCATGACGGCGTCCTAGCTCTTTTGCAGGACATCAAGGGCATCCTCTACGGCATTGCCCTACTGCTGACAGGCGGGCTGTTGGGCATAGTATGCATCTTACTGGGCGGATGGGGCATTTTGCTGTCCGCCGTAGCCGTCGTTGTCCTGCTGGCCGGACTAATCTATGCCCGCAACGGCTACAACCACCACGAAGTCGTGGAAAAGCAAGATTAAAGGGAGGTCCTTATGCCTTTTGAAACCCATGAACAAAACAGTCTGATCTGGCTGACCTCTCCCCTGCTCTCCGGCGTCCGCCACGGGTTTTCCACCCGGCAGGGAGGCGTGTCAGCCGCCCCCTGGAACTCCCTGAACCTTGGTGTTGGCCGGGGCGATGACCCGGCCGCCGTGGTGGAGAACTACCGCCGCTTCTGCGGCGCCGTCGGTATGGACGAGAATCGGGTGGTCCTCAGCAAGCAGGTCCATGAAACCACCGTCCGGGTCTGCACTGCCGATGACGCCGGGAAGGGCCTGTGGTCCTCCCGGGACTACACCGCCGACGCCCTTATCACCAACGAGCCGGACCTGCCCCTGGTGGTCTTTTCCGCCGACTGCGGCATCATCCTGCTGTACGATCCCGTCCGGAAGGCCGCGGGCGCCGTTCACGCCGGGTGGCGGGGCTGCGCCGCCGGGATCGTGGAAAAGGCGGTCCGGGCCATGGCGGATGCGTTTTCCTCCGACCCCCGGCATCTCCTTGCCGCCGTCGGACCCTGCATCGGACAGTGCTGCTTTGAGACCGACAGCGACGTACCCGCCGCCATGGAGGCCGCTCTGGGCGATGACGCCGCACCTTATATAGAGCACAGAGGAGCCAAGTACCACGCGGACCTGGCGGGGCTGAACCGCCAGTGGCTGCTGCGGGCCGGCCTGACGCCGGACCACATCGACACCTGCGGTCTCTGCACCGCCTGTCGCCCTGATCTGTTCTGGTCCCACCGGAAAATGGGGGAAGCCCGGGGCGCCCAGGTGGCCATGATCTCCCTGGGCAAGAAAGGTTCCTTATGAAAAGACGCCTATTGAAAACCATATGCCTCCTGCTTCTTCCGGGCCTGCTGCTGACCGGCTGCTGGCAGGAGGAGCCGCCCCCCTCCGGCGACGGCGAACTGCTCCAGGCCGATCAACAGGAGACGGACTCTACCGGCTCCCGGGTGATCCTGCCGGAGCTGTTCTCCCTGCCCTACGCACCGGAGCTGACCCTGGACCCCGTCACCTGCCCCGACGGGATGCAGCAGGTGGTGGCTTCCCTGATCTGCGAGGGGCTGTTTCGCCTGGGGACTGATCTGGAGCCGGAGCCCTGCCTCTGCCAGGGCTACACCTATGACGACGCTGCGTACACCTATGTCTTTACCCTGCGGAGCGGCGTCACTTTCTCGGACGGCACGCCCCTGACTGCCGACGATGTAAAGGCCACCCTGGACCGTGCCAGGCGGTCGGAGCGCTACGGTGCCCGTCTCTCCGGCATCTCAGAGGTCGCCGCCGGGGATGGCTCTGTGACTGTGGTCCTCTCCGCCCCCAACACAGGACTTCCCGCCCTGCTGGATGTGCCCATCGTGAAGGCAGGCACGGAGTCCTCCCCCATCGGAACCGGGCCGTACCTGCTCTCCACAGAGAGAACAGGGGCCTATCTGGTGTCCAACCAGTCCTGGTGGCGGAGCGGCCAGCCCACGGACCGCATCGCTCTTGTGGAAGCCAGCGATCAGGACACCATGCTCTACCGTTTCACCTCCCACGATGTCCAGCTGATAACCGCCGACCTGACGGGAACAGACCCCATCAGCGCCACCGGCAGCATCAGCTACTGCGACGCAAACACCACCATCCTGCAGTATCTGGGCTGCAACGTGACCCGGGATCCGCTGGACGCCCCCGCCTTCCGCCGGGCCCTCTCCCTGGGGATCTCCCGTCAGACCCTGGTCAGTGCCTTTCTATCCGGCCACGGCACCGCTGCCCAGTTCCCGGTCTCCCCGGTCTCTCCCCTCTATCCGGAGGACCTGGAGGAATCTGAAAGTCACGAATCCTTTTTCGCCGCACTGAAAGAGAGCGGCTATACTCCCGGCCGCACCCTGACACTGCTGGTAAACGAGGAAAACAGTTTCAAGGTCTCCGTGGCTCAGGCCATCGCCGACAGCCTCTCCTCCGACGGCGTGCCTATGGCGGTCAAGGCCCTGCCCTGGGAGGAGTATATGACCGCGCTGGCCGCCGGGGACTTCGACCTCTACTATGGGGAGGTCAAGCTTACTGCCGATTGGGACCTGCGGCCCCTGCTGTCTGCGGAGGGTACTTTGAATATCGGTGGTTGGACCGATCCACAGACAGATCAGCTGTTGTCCGCCTTTGTCTTCGCTGCAGACCGGCCCGCCGCCATGAAGCGGCTGTGTACCCGCCTTCGGGAGCAGGCCCCTATCCTGCCGATATGCTTCAAGTCCACCTCTGTGTTGATGCAGACGGATGTGCTCACCGGGCTGACGCCCACTATGACGGAGCCCTTTTATAATTTGTCCGATTGCACCATCCAGCTGAGGGAGAAATGATAACAAACAAGCCGCTGTCACTGACAGCGGCTTGTTTGTTATTGCTTCGCCTTTCCGGAGATCTCCTCCACCGTGATCCGCCAAACTCCGGTCCGGGCCAGACTCCGCCGGATGGCATCATCAAAGCCCGTCATATTATCCGGCGTATGGCGCTGGCAGAGGAGCCGCAGCGCTTCGATCTTTTCAGCCTCCTCTGTCACCTCTTCCGCCTTTCCGAATGCCACTGCACACTGGTACAGGGTGGTGAAACGGTCCTGCTGGATTTCCGTATCCCCCACGCAGGTAAGACAAACTCTGGGGTTCGCCTGCAGACATCGGACCTTCCGGCCTTCCATAGCGCTGTGGAAATACACCTTTCTGCCCTCTCGGACAATGGTGACCGGCAGGCCGTAGGGTGTGCCGTCTTCCGCCGTCATGGCAAGGAAGGCGTATTCGCATTTGTCCACCACTTCCCAGGCAAATTCCTCCGGCATCTGCCGGTCCTTTCTCCGCATCTCCGTCATGGTTTTCCTCTCCTTTTCCGCGATTAGTTCCAGTTTCTCCTGCCGGGTCAGCCGCTTGATAGCCGCTTCCCTCCTCAGCGCCGATGACTTGTCCGTCAGCTCCTCCCAATAGGCCAATTCCACCGGCAGGCGGCTACGGGTGTATTTGGCCCCCCTGCCGCTCTGATGGACGGCCAGCCGCCTGGAAATGTCATCCGTATAACCCGTATATAGGGAACCGTCCCCGCAGCGCAGCATATAGACATACCAGCTCACAGCCAGGCCCCCTTCCCAATCTGACGGCCAGTATACCACAGTATTTCTTAGAATGCAAAGGCACATAGGGACTTCCTCTTTCCGCATAGATAGAAGGGAGAGGAGGAGTTTTATGCTCCCCCGCCCCCCGGAGGGGGGAGGGGGCCAGGGGGGAAGGGGGCGAAACTGCCGCAAGATGTTGCGCCGCAACCAGAGCGCCCGCACCACATCTAGTACCCCGCCGCCGCAGCGGCGGAACACCCCGCCCGGGGTTATTCTCGTCGCCCCCCCGGGCGGGCCCCGGCCCGGGCACCAGGCCACCGCAACCGCCAGGCCAAGCGCCGCCGAGGGGGGACGCCGCACGCACGGGCGAAGGGCGGCGGCGGGCCGACACGGGACGCGGGGCCACACCACCACGCCAGGACGCCCACCAGGCCACCCCGGCCCCAACGCCCCGGGGCGGACCGACGCCAGGACCGCAGACGCCCGCATTGCGGGCGGCGGGGGGGCGGAACAGGCCCACGACAACCACCGCAAGCGGCGCGCAGACCGGGCCGGGGGCGGCCAGCAAACCGCCGCGGCGACCCCCGCAAGCCGGGGCGATTTGCGAACAGGGGCGGGGCCTCAAGGCCACGCCCGGCCGCAACTGCCGTCGCCCCGAGCAAGCGGAGCGGCGCAGGGGCAAGCGGCGGCGGAGCGGGCCCGGCGCGCCCCACGCCTGGCGCGGCGGACCCCGACGCTGCCGCTCCACGAAGGCCAGGCCATAGGTCCACGTCATTCAGGCCCCCGCGACGTATCGCCATGGGTAGGGGCATCAAGGCCCCCACCGCTGCATGTGCTCCTCCCAGGGGTTCCAGATGAATCCCAGGTCGGTGTATAGGTCCGCGACGTACTCCACGCACGCCTGGCATACCTCCGCTGGCTGCATCATGTCGTATTCCGGGAGCCTGGTCCCATGGGCTACTGCATGGCACCGCCAGCAGAGCGTCACCAGGTTCTGCGGGTAGTTGGTCCCCCCCTGGCCCCGGCTGACCACGTGATGGACTTGCAGCCCCCGGTCGTAGTCGCAGAGCGCGCACCGGAAATGGTCCCGGCGGTACACCGCCTTCCGAACGTCGTTGCTGATTTTCGCGCTTAACATAGTGTCGACCTCCTTTTCATGGATGCGACCTCACATTCACGGCTGTCAAGGACGCGAAGCGCCGCCCGCAGGCGGCAAGGTGGGCGGCGATACTCATTGCCGCCCGCCGCAGTCCTTTACTGCCGTGGTACACTGCGCCGACAATGAAAAGGAGGGCGGCACTTGCCCCCGGTAGGACGGAGCCGGGCTACCGCCGCGCGGCGTCCATCACTTCATCGGCGCGGTCCGGATGGTCCGCCGCCCACGTCATGAGCCAGTCCATCAACAGCCCTTTCACTAGGGCATACATGCTGACACCTTCGATGTCGCAGGCGCGCCGCACCATGCGGTACTGGCCCGGCAGTAGCTTCGTTCCCACGCTCCAAAGATTTTCCAGGTCCCACCGCGCTTGACGCTCTCTTTCCACGATTTCACCCCCTTTTAAGCGTACTGGTATATCTCCACATTTTCAACAAGATTCTTGTTAAGGCGTACTGATAGCTAACAAGATTTCTGGCCCCGCCCCCTCAATAGAACGCATGTTCGACGCCCTTGCACGTGCTCAAGTAGGAGCCTGCGCCGCAAGGCGCACCCCGTTTTTATCAAAGGCACATAGGGACTTCCTCTTTCCGCATAGATAGAAGGGAGAGGAGGAGTTTTATGCTGTCTGCCGCACTGCTGCTGTTTGCCAATACCCTGCTGTTTTCCCTCCGCCTATCGGGAAGCGGCTCTTTTCCCAAGCCGCTGTCCGCCGCCGAAGAACGGGAATGGCTGGACCGCTATGCCAAGGGGGACCCCGAGGCACGAAATGTTCTGATTGAGCGGAACCTCCGCCTGGTGGCCCATATCATCAAGAAGTACTACACACAAAATGGCGACCAGGAGGACCTGATCTCCATCGGAACCATTGGACTCATCAAGGGCATCTCCAGCTTCGATCCCTCCAAAGGAGCCCGCCTGGCCACCTACGCCGCCCGCTGTATCGAAAATGCAATACTATCA
>CAYWYW010000126.1:0-5851 GCA_964462715.1 uncultured Oscillibacter sp. | reverse complement strand
GAAGCTGATGGCTCTGACGGAGGACCGGGAGGCCCTGGAGAGCTTTGCCGCCATCAAAGCGTTTAACAAAAAGCAGTTGGCCCAGTGGCTGTATGAAAAGCAGGGAGTCTGGGTGAATCCCGACGCCATGTTTACCATCCAGTCCAAGCGGCTCCACGAGTACAAGCGCCAGCAGCTGAACCTGCTGTTTCTGATCCACCAGTATTTCCAGATCAAGGCCGGCCACAAGCCCGCCGTGCCCCTGGTTTGCATCTTCGGCGCCAAGGCGGCCCCCGCCTACACCATCGCCAAGGACATCATCCACGCCCTGCTGACCCTCTCCAAGGTCATTGCGGCGGACCCGAAGGTGTCCCGCTACCTGCAGGTGGTCTTTGTGGAGAACTACAACGTGGCTGCCGCGGAGAAGATGATCCCCGCCTGCGACCTGTCAGAGCAGATCAGCCTGGCCAGTAAGGAGGCCAGCGGCACCGGCAACATGAAGTTCATGCTCAACGGCGCCGTGACCTTGGGCACCATGGACGGCGCCAACGTGGAGATCGCCCAGCGGGTGGGCCAGGAGAACATCTACGTCTTCGGCCGGACCTCCAACCAGGTCATCCACCGCTATCAGGTGGGGGACTACAACGCTCATGAGTGGTATGAGGGTGACCCCAACATTCACCGGGCCGTGGATTTCCTCATCAGCGACGAGATGCTGGCTGCCGGCCGGGAGGAGCAGCTGCGGCGCCTGCACCGGGAGCTCAGCGGCAAGGACTGGTTCCAGACCCTGCCGGACTTCAACGCCTATCTGGTCCGCAAGACCCAGGCCATGATGGACTACGCCCACGACCCCGAGGGCTGGAGCCGGAAGTGCCTCATCAACATCGCCCAGGCAGGCTTCTTCTCCTCCGACCGCACCATCGCCGAGTATGACCGGGACATCTGGCATCTTGGCTGAACAATGCAGAGATAGAGATAGAGAAAGGCCCCCGGGAGCGTTGCTCCCGGGGGCCTCAGACCGTCGATAAAGCCTGTGACCCGGGAAAACGGGAAGGAAGGGTGTGCGCGGGGAACCCAGGAAGGGTTCCCTGCGCCATTTAAATCAATAGATTTCAAAACTTTTTAAAAGTTCTGAAATCTTAAGCAGCTTGTCGAAAAGTCTTTTCGACAAGCTGGCCCCCGGGAGCGTTGCTCCCGGGGGCCTTTTCAGTCAGGCGGGGATTGGGACAGGACATCTTCCAGAAAACGGGCCGTCTCCTCAATGACGGTGATCCGGCTGCCGCAGAGTCCGTGGGCGGCGGGCAGCTCTGTGAGACGCTGGATGGCGTCTGTTTCGTGGGCGGCCAGCAGGGACCAGAGCGGTGCCACCATCCAGGGAGGCGCGATGGTATCCAGCGTGCCAGTGAAGCAGCAGATGTTCTGATCACAGATGTCCGGAAAGGCGTTTTCGAAGGCGTAGTCCTCCAGATGGCCCCGGATATCCCGCAGAATGGCGTCCAGGCCGTCGCTGTGGAGGATGCGCCCCGTGTGCAGCAGGGGCAGGATGGCCGCGTCTTTTCCCTCCCGCAGAAAGCGGGTGGGGTCGTAGGGCGTCAACAGGACCAGCCCCCGGAGACCCTTGATGCGGCGGGCGGCCTGGAGAACACTGTTGCCGCCCATGCTGTGCCCCACAAGAAACACGGCGCCCGGGTCCGTGTGGTAGGTCTCACAGAAACCGGGGCTGTGTACATGGACAAAGAGATTCACCGCGTCCTGTACGCAGTTGGAGACCAGGTATTTCCCCTGGCTGCCCCAGGCGCCCCGGTGGTGCATGACCACCACCACGCAGCCGATGCGCCGCAGGGCAAAGGCCAGGTCATCGTTTCGGGCCACGCCGGGATAGCCGTGGCACAGGATCACGCAGGGGCGCTGACCGCCAAAGGCGCCGTCAGGCCACATGACCTCGCCGTACAGCTCTGATTCTCCGCTTTTTACGCACAGCATGTCGTAGTCGGCGGGGGGAAAGGCCGGATCGTAAAGCCGGTCCCTGAACAGGTATTCCAACGCAAGCTGCTTTGTCATAGTGTTCCTCCATGTTTTGGCGGCGGCACCGCACGCTCTGTCTGTCTCTCTGTTATTTGATGAACAACGGAAGAACCTGCTGGATGAACTCCACGCAGCCGTCCTCGCCCAGCTGTTCGGAATCCAGGGATAGATCGTACCAGGCCGCGTCCCGCCACTCCTCACCGGTGTAGTAGTGATAGTAGGCGGCCCGGCGTTTGTCCTCTACCCGGATGTGCTTGGCCACTTCCCGCTGGCTCCAGGCCAGAGAGTAGGAGGCGACCCGGGACAGCCGCGCTTCCAGAGGCGCGTGGATAAAGAGGCGCAGCACATTGGGATAGTCCTGTAGGAGGTAATTGGCGCAGCGGCCCAGAATGATGCAGCTCTCGGTGTCCGCCAGCTCCTTGATGATCTTGGCTTGGAAGCTGAACAGGTTCCGGGTGGAGATGTAGTCGTCGCTGTCGGGAGGTAAGATCTCGCCGGTATAGACCTTCTCGGCGGCGGAGAGCATCTCCTTCAGGCCAATGCGCTCGTCGGCGGCACCGAAGAGCCTCTCGTGGATGCCGCTGACCTCCGAGGCCTTTCGCAGCAGGTCCCGGTCGTAATAGGGAATGCCCAGAGCGTCGGATAGCTTCCGGGTGATGTTATGGCCGCCGCTGCCCGTTTCGCGAGCCACTGTGATCACAAATTTATTCATATCGCCGCTCCTCCTTACGCGCCCAGATAGGCCTTGCGGACCCGGTCGTCGGCGGCCAGGTCAGCCGCGGCACCCTCCATGGAGATGGTGCCGGTCTCCAGCACATAGGCCCGGTCACTGACGGCCAGGGCCATTTTGGCGTTCTGTTCCACCAGCAAAATGGTGATGCCGCTCTTGTGGAGCTCCTGGATCATGGAGAAGATCTCCTTCACCAGGATGGGGCTCAGGCCCATGGAGGGCTCATCCATCAGCACGATCTTGGGGTCCGTCATCAGTGCCCGGCCGGTGGCCAGCATCTGCTGCTCGCCGCCGGAGAGGGTTCCCGCCAGCTGGCGGCGCCGCTCCTTCAGCCGGGGGAAGTGGCCGTAGACTTTTTCCATGTTGGCCGTGATCTGCTTCTGGTCCCTGATGGTGTAGGCACCCATCCGCAGGTTTTCCTCCACGGTCATGCGGGAGAAGACGTGACGGCCCTCCGGCACATGGGAGAGGCCAAGATTGATGATGGTGTTGGGCTGTACCTTCTGCAGGTCCGTTCCGTCCAGGGTAATGGAGCCGGAGGCCGCCCGCAGCAGGCCGGAGATGGTGTGAAGGGTGGTGGTCTTGCCGGCACCGTTGGCGCCGATCAGGGACACCAGCTCTCCGTCTCCCACGGTGAGGGAGATGCCCTTCAGGGCGTGGATGGCGCCGTAGAAGACGTTCAGGTCCTTGATTTCCAGCATGGTGGTTCCCTCCTTACTCGCCCAGATAGGCGGTGATGACCCGCGGGTTGGAGGCGATCTCCTCCGGCAGGCCCGAGGCAATGGTCTGGCCGTAGTCGATGACCTGGATGCGCTGGCACACGTTCATCACCAGGGACATGTCGTGCTCGATCAGCAGAATGGCAATGCCGAAGCGGTCCCGGATGGTGTTGATGCACGCCAGGAGCTCCGCCGTCTCCGTGGGGTTCATGCCCGCGGCGGGCTCGTCCAGCAGCAGGACCTTCATGTTGGTGGCCAGGGCCCGGGCGATCTCCAGCTTCCGTTGCTGGCCGTAGGGCAGGCTGGAGGCCAGAATGTCCGCCTTGTCCCGCAGGCCGCAGATCTCCAGCAGATCCAGGGCTTTTTCCGTAGCCTCCTGCTCCGCCTTCCAGAATTTCGGTGTGCGGAAAATGGCGTCCGCCAGGCCATAGTGCAGGTCTTTGCTGAAGGCGACTTTTACGTTCTCAATCACCGTCATGTCGTGAAACAGGCGGATGTTCTGGAAGGTGCGGGCAATGCCCGCCTCCACGAACTGGTGGGTCTTTTTTCCGTTCAAGGGCACGCCGTTCAGAAGGACCGTGCCCTCTGTGGGCACATACACGCCGGTGAGCAGGTTAAAAACGGTGGTCTTGCCGGCACCGTTGGGACCGATAAGGCCCACCAGCTCGCCGGAGTAAATAGAGAGGTTGAAGTCCTGCACCGCGTGGAGGCCGCCGAAGGAGATACCAAGATGCTTCGTCTCCAGAATGGGAGCTTTCGTTGTCTCAGACATGGCTCTTTACCTCCTTTTGTGCGGCCTTACCAGCTGTCCGGGCTTTCAGACAGCCTTTGATCCACCCGGGCCACTTGGGAATGTCGCACAGGGAGAATTCCCGGCTACCCATGATGCCCCGGGGCCGGAACATGATGACGATGATCAGCGCGATGGAGTAGACCAGCATGGGATAGGTGAACACATTTTGCAGGAATGCGGGCAGAGCCGCCACCCACGCACCGTTTTTGATGGTGTAGTTCAGCAGGAACAGCACCACCGCGGCGATGACGGAGCCGGTGAGGGAGCCCATGCCGCCCACCACCACCATGACCACGATGAACACGGAGTTCAGGATGGAGCCGTTGGTGAAGGCGAAGGAGGTGGTAGCCAGAGCCGCGTTGCAGCAGGCGTACAGAGCGCCGGTGATCCCGGCGAAAAAGGCGGAGATGGTGAAGGTCAGCACCTTGTAGTAGCTGACGTTGATGCCGGAGGCGGAGGCGGCGATCTCATTGTCCCGGATGGCCCGGATGGCACGGCCATACTTGGAGCGGACAAACATGAACATCACCGTCATGCACAGAATGATCATCAGGGCCGCCACCCACAGATAGGACATTTTTTCATCGTTGGAGAAGCCCAGGCCCGTGGCATAGAGCGCCGAGGAGGCGGAGCCCTGGCTCAGGCCCTGCTGGCCGCAGAAGGGCAGGTTGTTGATGACGTTGACGATGATCATGCCGAAGCCCAGGGTGATGATGGCCAGGTAGTCGCCCTTGAGCCGCAGGGCGGGGATACCCACCAGCAGTCCCAGCAGGGCGGCAGCCACACCGGCGGCAATGATGCTGATCAGCAGCACCAGCAAAAAGGCTGGGCCTGCCTTTTCTGTATAAAAACCCGCCCGCTGGAAGACCAGGGAGATCAGGGCCGCTGTGTAGGCACCCACGGCCATGAAGCCGCAGTGTCCCAGGGACAGCTGGCCCAGGAAGCCCAGCACCAGGTTCAGGGAGGACGCCATGATGATGAGATAGCTGCACTGCCAGATGGAGGGGGTGATCTTCAGCTTCATGGTGTTGCCGCCCGCCATACCCATGGCCACCACAGCGGCGAACAGCAGGAGGATGGCGATGAAATTCACCAGATATCGTAGCTTGATGTTGGTTTTCCTCATACTTTCTCACCTACGTTCTTTCCAAGAATGCCCGCGGGCCGGATCATCAGCACCACGATGAGGATCAGATACACGAAGGTATCGGACATGGAGGAGTTGATATAGGTATTGGCGCCGGACTGAACAATGCCGATCATCAGGCCGCCCAGCATGGCACCCGGCAGAGAGCCGATGCCGCCCAGAACTGCCGCCACGAAGGCATAGATGCCCAGGGTGGCGCCCATGGTGGTGAAGACCTTGGGATACTGGGCAATGTACATCAGGGCCGCCACCGCAGCCAGGCCCGCGCCGATGCCGAAGGTGATGAGAATGGTGTGGTTGACGTTGATGCCCATGAGGGTGGCGGCCTCCTTGTCCTCCGACACGCACCGCATGGCGCAGCCGATGCGGGCCTTCTGGGTGAACAGGTACAGGGCCACCATGATAGCGGCGGACACCAGCACGGTGATGATGGTGGCATAGCTGACGGAGACGCCGCC
>CAYWYW010000125.1:0-5875 GCA_964462715.1 uncultured Oscillibacter sp. | reverse complement strand
TGGACGAGCCCTTCGGTGCCCTGGACGCCCAGACCCGCACCCAGCTGCAGGCGGAGCTGACCCGCACTTGGCAGGAGGAGAAGAAGACCTGCTTCTTCATCACCCACGATGTGGAAGAGGCCATCATCCTGGCCACCAAGGTCATCGTTATGAGCGCCCGCCCCGGCCGCATCAAGACCATCATCGACATCAACCTGCCCTATCCCCGCACCCAGGACCTGAAAATGCAGAAGGATTTCCTGGACCTGAAAGCCCAGATTTGGGGCGAGGTCTACCAGGAGTACCTGGAGGTCCGCAAGTAAGTTGAACCACTTCGGGCTGTGCCCGGTGGAATAAAAACATTTTTTGGAGGTACAAGATGAAGAACAAGTTCATTTCCCTGCTGCTGGCGCTCGTGATGGTGCTGTCCCTGGCCGCCTGCGGTGCCAAGGAAGCCCCCGCTCCCGCTGAGACCAAGGAGCCCGAGAATACCGAGCAGCCGGCAGATAATACCCCCGCCGAGCCCGCTGAGGAGCCCCTCACCCTGAACATCGCCTACATGCCCAACTACGGCAGCCTGTGGTCCGTGACCACCGCCATCAACAAGGGCTATTTCGAGGAAGCCGGCATCACCGTCAACCTGGTGGAATTCGCTGACGGCCCGACCATCATCGCCGCCATGGAATCCGGCACCATCGACATGGGCTACATCGGCCAGGGCGCCCACAAGCTGTGCATCAACGGCAACGCCAAGATCTTCGCCCTGTCCCACATCTCCAACGGTGACGCCGTCATCGGCGGTCCCGACGTCAAGACCCTGGAAGACCTGAAGGGCAAGACTGTGGCTTATTCCTCCGGCACCTCCAGCGAGGATATCCTGAAGAACGGCCTGGAGAAGGCCGGCCTGTCCATGAGTGACATCAAGGCCATGGATATGGACGCCTCCAACATTGTGACCGCCATGTTGTCCGGCGGTGTTGACGCCTGCTCCACCTGGTCTCCCAACAGCCTGAAGATCATGGAAGAGCTGGGCGACAAGGGCACTCTGCTGTGCGACAACATGACCTTCTCCGATACCACCGTTTCTCTGGCCAGCTGGATCGTGACCCCCAAGTACGCTGAGGCCAACGCCGACAAGGTCCTGCGCTTCACCAAGGCCCTGTACAAGGCCATGGACTACGCTGCTGACGGCAACTATGAGGAAGTCGCCCAGTACGTGGCCGACCAGACCAAGACCGACTACGATTCCGTCTACGCCGAGCGCGGTGTTGCCGACTGGTTCACCGGCAAGGAAGTGGCTGCCGGCGCCGCCGACGGCTCCATCGAGCATTACTACAAGGTCCAGCAGGACAACTTCATCGCGGCCGGCGCCGTGGAGAAGGAAGTCCCCGTCTCCGACTATGTGATGCTGGACAACATGATCGAGGCCGGCAAGTAAGCATTTTCCGCAAATCTTTCCTGGTCGGGGTTGGCGCGCCATCCCCGACCTTTTTTGTCTGCTTCGCAGTCCAAAAAGCTGCCGCTGCGCGGCGCAAACGCCTGCTGGCACAGGCTTTTTGCAGGCATTCGATTCAACACGATGGGACTCCCGCCCCCTCGTACTCCTCCTGCAAAAACGAACCTTTGTGCTTCAAATAATCTTTTTTCGGCAAACTAAAAGGAAGGACGCTGGGCGTCCTTCCTTTTGTTTTACATTCCGTTTTATGTGGGCCTTACCACCACAGTGGAGAAGTTGAACCATCCCCGGGCGTCCCGCGCCGCGCCTGTCAGCGTGTCCCGCAGTTCCCAGGCAGTGCCCATGGTGTACAGGGGACTCAGGGCGTAGTCGCCCAGCAGCAAGGCCTCCGCGTCGTGGAGGCAGCCCATGCGGGCGGTGCCGTCCGCCGCGCTGGCAATGATGGCCATGAGGGTGTCATAGGCGCTGTTTTCGTAAGCCGCCACGTTATCCTGGCTGTCAGAGGTCCAGTCCATCAGGAAGCACTCCGCATCGTTGCCGGGGGCTTCCAGGTCCACACCCGCCAGGGTGTATTCCCCCTTGCGGAGCGCCGACCACAGTTCCCGGGTAGTGACGCCCTTGGGCACCACCGTGATGCCCAGAGCATTCTGCCACTGGCGGCACAGTTCCTCCGCCACGGCTCCGTTAGCGCCCTCCTCCACATACAAGTACTCCAGCTCTCCCAGGGCGGAGCCCCGGTCATAGCCGGCCTCGCTCAACAGGGCCACAGCCTCCTGACAGCGGATCTCATACTGCTCCGGGTCATTGTCCAGCAGGGCGCCGCCCACCGTGCGGAAGTCGCCCTCCTCATTTTCCGGTACGCCGTGCGGCACCAGGCCCTCCGCCGCCTGGGCAGTGACCCCGGCTGCCGCCGCCAGGGCGTTCCGGTCGATCACCTGGGCCATGGCCTGACGGATCAGAGCATCCCCCAGCAGCGCATGGCCGCAGTTGTAGACCACCATGTAGGTGCCCAGCTGCGGGATGGCGGTCCACGTCTCGTCCGCCGCCAGCTCCGTCAGCCTCTCCTCGGTCAAGGGCCAAACGGCGTCCACTTCCCTGTTCTCATACAAGTCCCAGGCCTCCGCCGCATCCGCCGCGAACCGGAAAGTCAGGGTCTCCGGACCCAGCTGGTCGCTGTTGTACCGCTCGCTGGCGCTGAGCTCCAGATAATCATTGGGCTCATAGGCGGTGGCCAGATAGGGACCGTTGGTCACCAGGGCCGTGGGGTCGTTCCACCAAGCCAGGGCCTCGCCATCCTCACCGGCGGCCTGGATACCGGCCTCCTTCAGCTGCTGCACCACATCCCTGCGCAGGGGCATGGTGGCAGGGGATGTACAGACCTCCCGCAGGAACCAGTCGTAATTGCCGTTCAGCGTCACCACCAGGGTGGTGGCGTTCTTGGCCGTCACCTGCAGCAGACTCATATCCCCGGCGGCCCGGGCCTCCTCATAGCCGCAGACCACGCTCAGCAGGGCCGCATAGGGGGAGTAGCTGGCCGGATCCGCCAGCCGCTGCCAGGCGTAGACAAAATCCGTCGCCTTGACGCTCTGCCCGTCGGACCACCGGGCGCTGCGGAGCCGGAAGGTGTAGGTGACGGTCCCGTCGAAGTTCTCCTCCACGTCCACGTTTTTCGCCATGCCGTTGACCACGGCGGCGCCGCTGGCGCCGTCCGGCGCCACCTTCATCAGGTTCTCATACAGGTGGACCAGCACCGTCTGGCTGTTGATATCCTCAGCGTAAATGGGGTCCAGAGTCGTCACCCTGCTCCCCACGGAGACAGACAGAGAAACGCCGCCTCCTCCATCCGCGCATCCCGCCAGCACGGAAACGCACAGCACCGCCGCCAGCAGCAATGACACGGCCCTTTTCAGTTTGCGCATAGACCGGCTCCTTTTGCATCGAAAAAATCAAGTGCCGCGGACAGCAGCACCATATCTAATCAAAATCCACAAATATTATAAAGAATTTTGGTGGGCTTGTAAAGGCGGGCAGACAAAAAAGTAACAAAAAATTACAAAATTTTAGAAATCGTTCATAAATCTCCCGTCCTTTGGCCTCTCCCGGCCCTGTTTTTCTCAGAGATGCGGGAAGGATGCAAAACAACGCCCCGCCGGTAACGGTGGGGCGTTGTTCTGTTCATCAGGCGGGGGCCAGCTTGCCGTTTTCGTCGAATTTCACCGGGACGATCTCGTTCCGGGTCTTCTTGGCAATGTCATCGATCCGCATTTTGGAGGGATAGTCCGCGATAAAGCTGACAGCGATGCCCTGGCGCTTGGCCCGGCCGGTACGGCCGATGCGGTGGATATAGTCCTGGTTCTCGTCGGGTACGTCGCAGTTGAACACGATGTCCACGTCATCCACGTCGATGCCCCGGGCCGCCACGTCGGTGGAGACAAAGACCCGCAGCTTGCCCTGGCGGAACTTGTCCATCACCTGCTCCCGCTTCTTCTGGGGGATGTCGCCGTGGATGCACTCGGCGTCGATGCCCCGCAGCTGGAGGAACTTGGTGATCCGCTCCGTGGAGCCCTTGGTGTTGCAGAAGGCCATGCAGCGGTCAAAGCCCGTCTCGTTGAGGATTTTCTCGATAGCGTCGGCCTTGCCGTCGTAACTGACATCCATACGGAACTGCTTGATGTCAGGCTTGTTCTTCTCGTCCTCCCGGACGGTGATCTCCGCCGCGTCCCGCTGGTACACCCAGGCGATGTCCATGACCTCCCGGGAGATGGTGGCGGAGAACAGTCCCAGGTTCTTCCGCTTGTCCATCCGGTCCAGCAGGCGGGTCACATCGTGGATGAAGCCCATGTCCAGCATCCGGTCAGCCTCGTCCAGCACCACGGTCTGTGCCGTGTCCACCCGAACGGTGCGGCGCTTCATATGGTCGCTGAGGCGGCCGGGGGTAGCCACTACGATCTGAGGGCGTTTCTTCAATGTGTCGATCTGCCGGCCGATGGGCTGTCCGCCGTACAGGCAGACGCAGCGGACGCCGGGCTTGTACCGGGACAGGTCCCGGATCTCATCCGTGATCTGGATGGCCAGTTCCCGGGTGGGAGCCAGGATGACGGCCTGCACAGACTCGTCCTCCGGGTTCACGTGCTCCACGATGGGGATACCGTAGGCAAATGTCTTGCCCGTGCCGGTGGGCGCCTTGGCGATCACGTCCTGCCAGTCCATCATGGGCGGGATGCACCCCGCCTGCACCGGCGTGGAGACCTGGATCTCCCGCTGGGCGATAGCACGCATGATCTCAGGTGACAGCCCCAGGCTGTCGAATCGGACACCTTCTGTATATTCCATAGCATTTTTCCTTTTCTTTTGACTGAATTTCAGGTAGTATTATAACCGTAAACCGCCTTCTTGTAAAGCGAAACGGCAAAGGATGGCGCGGATTTGTCCTTTTCCCCAGGAAGTTTTGGAATTTAGTAAAAATCTGCACAAAACCGTCATGATTGCACGGTTTTTTTTGAGAAAAAATCGCGTATTTTTGTAGTAAAATTTTGTATTGCCTCTACATGGGATTCCTCTTTTTATGATAAATTGAACATGCAAAGACTTTTCTCTGAACGGAGGTGTCGAACGTGGATGAGATGGCCTATGTCCGCATTTTGCGCGACTTGCGGGAGGATGCCGACAAGACCCAGACACAGATCGCCGAAGTCCTGGGGACCTCCCAGACCATGTACGCCAGGTATGAACGCGGAGCCAACGAACTGCCCATCCACCATCTGATCACTTTGAGCAGGTATTACGGTGTCAGCACCGATTATTTGCTGGGGCTCAGTAAAGAACGTTGAAACACGGACAGTTGCTGTCCGTGTTTTTTTGTCCCCATAAAACAAGACCAGGCCAAAGGCCTGGTCTTGTTTTTCAACTCATTTCATTTGTGAGGCACGTGCCAGATGTTGTCGGCATACTCCGCCACGGCCCGGTCGGCGGCGAAAATGCCGCTGCGAGCGATGTTGTGGATACTCATGCGGTTCCACACCTCGGCGTTGCCGTAGGTCTCCGCCATACGCTGTTCCGCCTGGCAGTAGGACTGGAAATCCGCCAACAGCAGGTACTCGTCGGCGGGGCTGCCGCCGGCGCCGAACAGCAGGCGCTGGTACAGGTCCTCGTAGCTGACGCCGTCCCGGAAGCCCTTCCGCAGGGCATTCAGGCAGTTCTGCAGCGCTGGGTCCCGGTTGTACAGCCGCTGGGGCACGTAGCCCTCCTTTTTCAGTCGCTCCACCTCGTCGGCGTGGAGGCCGAAGAGGAACATGTTCTCATCGCCCAGGACCTCATGCATCTCCACGTTGGCGCCGTCCAGGGTGCCAACGGTCAGGGCGCCGTTCATCATGAACTTCATGTTTCCGGTGCCGCTGGCCTCCTTGCCGGCGGTGGAGATCTGCTGGCTGACCTCGCTGG
>CAYWYW010000124.1:2149-5990 GCA_964462715.1 uncultured Oscillibacter sp. | reverse complement strand
CTTGGCGGTGGCGGGGTCCTCCATCTGCTCGCAGATGGCCACCTTGTAGCCCTTGCCTATGAGCCGGGCGATGTAGGACTCGCTGGCGTGGTAGGGGATGCCGCACATGGGGACCTTGTCCTCCGGGGCCTTGTTGGGGTCCTTGTCCCGGGAGGTCAGAGTCAGGTCCAGCTCCTTGGACGCCGTGCGGGCGTCGTCGGCGAACATCTCGTAGAAGTCGCCCAGGCGGAAAAACAGAATGGAATCCGGGTTGTCCTTCTTAATTTCCAGATATTGCTTCATCATGGGGGTCAGTTCCGCCATGAGGTTCACCTCGTTATCTCTGTATATCGTAAGCGGCCGCTTAAACCGGCTCGCCATACAGCGCCCAGGTGTTGCTGTCCGTGACCTTCACATCCACGAACTGCCCCATCAGGCTCTTGTCACCCTTGAGCCGCACCAGCCGGTTGCCGTCGGTACGGGAGGCCAGGGGATACGCCGGGTCGTCGCTCTCACCGTCCACCAGCACCCGGACCGTCTGGCCGATGTAGGCCGCGTGGAGGGCGGCGGACTTGGCGTTCTGCACCTCCAGCAGTCGGTCGAACCATTTCTGCTTCTCCTGGCGGGTGGCAGGGTCCGGCATCTCTGCTGCTTTCGTGCCAGGGCGGGGGCTGTAAATGAAGGTAAACAGGGCGTCAAATCCCACCTCGTCCACAAGGGACACAGTGTCCATGGCCTCGGCCTCGGTCTCACCGGGGAAGCCGATGATGACGTCGGAGGTCAGCACCAGCCCCGGCATGACGCTCTTGGCATAGTTCACCAGGTCCAGATACTGCTGCCGGGTGTACCGCCGGTTCATTTCTTTCAGCACCCGGTCATTGCCGGACTGGAAGGGCAGGTGCAGCTGGCGGGTAACATGCTGGCTTGCCGCCATGGTGTCAAACAGCTTCTTGGTGGCGTCCTTGGGATGGCTGGACATGAAGCGGATGCGGTACTCGCCGGGGATCTTGTCGATTTCCGCCAGCAGGTCCGCGAAATCACAGTGAATATCCAGATCATTGCCATAGGAGTTGACGTTCTGGCCCAGCAGGGTGATGTCCTTGTACCCGGCCTCCACCAGTTCTTTCACTTCCTGCAGCACGCACTGAGGGTCCCGGCTCCGCTCCCGGCCCCGGACATAGGGAACAATACAGTAGGAGCAGAAGTTGTTGCAGCCGTACATGATGGAGACCCAGGCCTTCACGCCCTTCTCCCGCACCACGGGGATGCCCTCAGCGATGGTGCCGTGCTCATCGTCCACGGAAAAGACCCGCTTGCGGCTCTCGTAGACCCGCCACAGCAACTCCGGAAACTTCCACAGGGCATGGGGGCCGAAGACCAGGTTCACCAGGGGATAGGACTTTTTGATGCGCTCCGACACCCGGGGCTCCTGGGCCATGCAGCCGCAAAGGGCGATGACCATTTCCGGATTTTCTTTTTTGGCGTGGGTCAGGGCCCCCAGATTGCCGAAAACCCGGTCCTCGGCGTGCTCCCGGACGGCGCAGGTGTTCAAAATCACCAGATCCGCCTCGGCGGGCTTGTCCGTGAGGGTGAAGCCCATGGCTTCCAGCATCCCCATCAGCTTCTGTCCGTCGGCCACGTTCTGCTGGCAGCCGAAGGTATCCACGCAGGCCACAGGATGGGCCTCCCGGACGGTAAACATGCCCTTGATCTTCTCCTCAAACTCCCGCTGACGGTCCAGGTCCGCCTGGGAGATCAGTACGTTGTTGCGTTCCAATGTCGTTCCTCCAGAATGGTATACTTTAACTGATATATGATAGCATAAAATCGGCAGGAAAACAACTGGAAATCGCCTTTCTTCCACTTTTTGCAAATCCAGTATTGCCTTTTTTCACCACAGGTGTATCATGGGGTCAACATCAAACAAAGGGGCGTTTTGTTATGTGGTTGATTCTGGCATTGCTGTCCGCCTTGTTCGCGGCACTGACCTCCATTCTGGCCAAGGTGGGTATTGAGGGCGTCAATTCCAACCTGGCCACCGCCATCCGCACCGGCGTGGTCCTCCTCATGTCCTGGGGCATGGTGTTCCTGACCAACGCCCAGGGCGGCATCTCCTCCATCAGCCAGAAGAGCTGGCTGTTCCTGATCCTGTCGGGTCTCGCCACCGGTGCCTCCTGGCTGTGCTATTACAAGGCCATCCAGATCGGCGAGGTGTCCAAGGTGGTCCCCATCGACAAGCTCAGTGTGGTCATCACTCTGGCACTGGCTTTCCTGTTCCTCCACGAAAAATTCACTGTGAAATCCGCTGTCGGCTCCATTCTGCTGCTGGCAGGCACGCTGGTCATGGTGCTGTGAGCTGTCCTGCAAATGCCAAAGCCCCCGCTGCACATGCAGCGGGGGCTTTTTGCGTGAATCAGGCCATTTTGTTCACCAGGCGCTCGAAGGACCGGGGATTCACGTTGTCCTCGGCCACCACGTTCACCCGTTTGCCCACCAGGGCGAACAGGCCCAGCAGGGAGCGGGCGTCCAGCATCACGGTGTCGTCGCTGAGCCAGACCTCGTAGGGAGCCTTGCTGGCCAGATCGCTGATGCGCTCTACCTGGCTGTTATCGGTTATCTGAATAGATTTTGTCATCTTGGTTTCCTCCTTTTCGGACGTGCGTTCACGTCCTGAGATCGGAGCCTATTCTACCAGCGGCACTCCGTGAGCGCAAGACTTATTTTTCTCATAATTATTGTGCGTAATCGTTTTCTTTTTGTGCATTTTGAATATTTCTCACAAATAAACATAAAAAATGAGAGGGGTAACCCTCTCATTTTTTGGCTTATTTTCCTCTGGCCCTGCATTTCTGAAGCTGGGTTTGGAACGCCTCCGGCAGGCCGCAGGACAACTCCACCATCTCCCCGGTGCGGGGATGGAGGAACCGCAGCCCCACGGCGTGAAGGCACTGGCCCTGGAGGCCCGGGACAGGCTTTTTGCTTCCATAAACGGTGTCCCCCAGAATGGGGTGTCCGATATGGGCCATGTGGACGCGAATTTGGTGTGTCCGGCCGGTCTCCAGGCGGCACTCCACGTAGGTAAAGCCGGGGAACCGTTCCAGCACGGTCCAGTGGGTAACGGCCGGCCGGCCGTTTGATACCACCGCCATCTTCTTCCGGTCCACGGGATGCCGCCCGACGGGGGCGTTCACAGTCCCCGCGTCCTCCCGCAGATTGCCCGTGACGATGCAGTGATAGATGCGGGCCAGAGTGTGGTCCTGGAGCTGGGCGGCCAGCTTCTGGTGGGCAAAGTCGTTTTTCGCCGCGATGATGAGGCCGGAAGTGTCCCGGTCGATGCGGTGGACGATGCCGGGCCGCAGCTCGCCGCCGATACCGGAGAGGCTGTCTCCGCAGTGGTGCAGCAGGGCGTTCACCAGCGTGCCGTCCGGGTGGCCGGGGGCCGGATGGACCACCAGTCCCTTGGGCTTGTTCACCACGATCACGTCAGCGTCCTCGTACACCACATCCAGGGGGATGTCCTGGGGCACCACGTCCACCGGCTCCGGGTCCGGCAGGCAGACCTCCACAGTTTCGGTGCCGTTTAGCTTATAGTTCTTGGCCAGGGGCTTTCCGCCGCAGGTCACCCGGCCCTCCTCCAGCAGCCGCTGGGCGGCGGAGCGGGTCACATCCTCCAGCTTCGCCGCCAGCCAGGCGTCCACCCGCTGTCCGGCGTCCTCTTTATTCGGTTGGAGCGTCAGAAGTTCCATTCCCGGCATCCTTTTTGTCGTATTTTTCGTAGAACCACAGGTACCAGACGGCGCCCAGGACACATCCGCAGACGATGCACATGTCCGCCACGTTGAACACGGGGTAGGACTCCCAG
>CAYWYW010000124.1:0-2049 GCA_964462715.1 uncultured Oscillibacter sp. | reverse complement strand
TCCACCACGTAGCCCAGCCGGGCCCGGTCGATGATGTTGCCGATGCCGCCGGAGAGGATCAGGAAGCAGGCGGCCAGCCCCAGGGGATGGCGGACGATGCGGCGCACCAGGGCGTACAGCACCGCCAGGACGATGCAGGCGGTGACGGCCAGCAGCAGCCACCGCTGGCCGGAAAAGCTGGACCAGGCGGCGCCGTAGTTGTGGACAGTCCGCAGCTCCACCAGGCCGGGAAGAAGGGGAGCGGATTCCCCTAGCGGAAGATTCACGGTGATCCAGTGCTTGACCCACTGGTCCAGGGCAAGAAGTGCCGCCCCCAGGACGGCAAAGATCGCATACAGCATGAAAACCTCTCCTCAGCGTCAGATTGGGTCCAGTCTACACGGTTTCCCGGAAATTTGCAATCCCGGCCGCTTTCTCACCCCGGATACCGCTCCGCCAGACGGCGAACGATCTCCGCCATGGCGTCCTCCCGGGCGTCGGCCACAATGACCGCCCCGCAGTCCCGCACGGCGGGCACGCAGTTGGCCGGGGCAAAGCCCTGGGCCGCCACAGTCAGCATGGAGATGTCGTTGGCCTCATCTCCGGCGCAGTAGACATCCTCCATGGAGATGCCCAGCCGCTCCGCCAGACGGCGGACCATGCCGCCCTTGTTGGCGCCCCGGACGGTCATCTCCAGCAGCTCCTGGGCGGAGAAGATCAGCTCATAATCTCCGCTCCAGCCCTGCGTTTCCATGAAGGCTTTTGCCTCCTCCAGGGTCTCGCGGTCCGCCTCCAGCAGCAGCTTGCCCAGGGGCAGGGGGACCTCCTCCAGAGAGGCCCGCTCCGTCACGCCCACCTTGGTCAGATGCTCATGCTGACGGGTGATCTCGTTGGGGTGGACGGCATAGATCACGTTGTCCATGTGGTAGGCCTCCACAGCCACCGCCGGAAACCGGTCCAGCACCATCTGACCCCGCCGCCGGACATCGCCGTCCAGCATGGCCGTCTCCAGGTATTCTCCCGTGGAAAAATCGTACAGGGCCGCGCCGTTGCACACCACGCCTGGGGCGTTCATGGGGACCATGTCCGCGTATTTCACAAAAGCCGCCAGGGCCCGGCCCGTGGCAATGGCAAATTTGCCGCCCTCGGCCATGAAATACTCCAGAGCCGCCCGGTTCTTTTCCGACAGGGGCGGCACCGGCACACCGGAGCGCAGGGCTTCTTCCGTATAAATCAAGGTGTTGTCAAAATCGCTGGCCAGCAATACGCCGGTAAATCTTCCCATGGCGGTCTCCTCTCGTATTTCTGAAACGTGAAGCCCCGCCGCCCGCGATGCGGACGGCGGGGCCGGTCATCTGTTTATTCAGCCTTGGACGCGGCGCCCTCGCCGCCTCCGCCGTTTTTGTTGCGGCGGCGTCCGCCCCGGTGATGGGGACGGCGGCGCTTGGCGGCCTCGCCGCCTTCGCCGGCGGCGGCCTGGTCCCCGCCCTTGCCGGCGGACTTGGGCTGGGGCTGCTGCTTCTGCTGGGGCTTGGTCTGCCGGGACTGCCTGGGCTGCTGCTTGCCGCCCTCCTTGGCCTGCCCCTTCTTTTCGCCCTTTTCAGGCTGCTTCTTCTCGGTCTTTTCGGGAGCCGCCTGCTCGGGCTTGGGCTGGCCGCTCTTGCCGCGGCGGCGTCCGCCCCGGTGGCGGCGGGATTTGCCGCCCTCGCCGCTCTCCGGCGTGCCGATCTTCTCCCGGACGGGGGCGTCCTCCATCTGGCTGTCCATATAGAAGGGGGTGGACAGGATGGGGGCGCTGAACAGCTCCTCCTCTTCCTTCTCCTCCACATAGCGGGCGGGGCGCTCGGGGATCTCGATGCCCTCCCGGCTGCCCTTTCCGTTGCGGAGGACGCAGACCTCGCAGTTATGATAGCACTTCATGGGCTCGTTGGGAGCCGCGCTGTCCAGGGCCACCTTCACGGTCTCCCGCAGCAGGTCCACGCTCTTGACATTGCCGGGACCATCAGGGGTCTGGACGAAGCTCTCCGCCTTGGGCATCCGCTTGGCGGCGTCCTCATAGGCGTTCTGCTC
>CAYWYW010000123.1:0-5991 GCA_964462715.1 uncultured Oscillibacter sp. | reverse complement strand
ACAACCAGATGGCCATGATCATCGGCCTGACGATGGCAGCCACCGCCGGAGATGCAAAGGCGGCCAAGGTCATCATCGACCTGATCGGTGAGGAGGACAGCCAGGGAGAAGCGGGGGTGGAGATCATTGACGACCTCTAAGGAGCAGATTCGGCTTTCCTCCGCTGTTGCTCCTTCCTTCCGGGATATGCACCGGGACATCAAAGCCAGCGGCCACACTCATTACTGGATGCCAGGCGGCCGTGGATCTACAAAGTCATCCTTTGTCGGTATAGAAATCCCGCTCGGAATTATGAGGGATGAAAAAATTGGAGATATGACGAACGCGGTAGTCCTCCGGCGATATGGTGTGACCCTGCGGGATTCTGTGTTTGCGCAGATCCTGTGGGGTCTTAATGTCCTCGGCGTGTCTCACCTGTGGAAAGCAACGGTTTCCCCGCTGGCTCTGACCTACAAGAAGAGCGGCCAGCAGATCCTTTTCCGCGGCGCCGATGATCCGATGAAGGTCAAATCCATCAAAGTTCCCATCGGGTATATCAAGTATGCCTGGTATGAAGAGGTCAATGAGTTCGAGGGAGAGGATAAAATCCGCTCCATCAATCAGTCTCTGATGCGCGGCGGCCGAGACTTTGCCTTCTTCTACACCTTCAACCCGCCGCCATCCTCCCGGAACTGGTGCAACCAGTATGTATCCGTCAGCCACCCTGGGACGATGGTCGTGCACTCAACATATCTGACCGTTCCGCGGGAATGGCTGGGCGATCCGTTTATCATTGAGGCGGAGCACCTGAAGGAGACAAAGCCGACGGCATACGCTCACGAATATTTGGGCGAGGTCACCGGCACCGGCGGAGAAGTTTTCGACAACGTGAACTTCGTAGAGCTGCCTGATGAGGTGATCGGCCGCTTTGACCGTATCCGCCGCGGCATTGACTGGGGCTATGCCACAGACCCCTTCGCCTATAACGAGTGCCATTACGATAAGACAAGGCGGCGCCTTTACATCTTCCGGGAACTGCACCAGGTACGCCTAAAGAACCGGAAGGCTGCGGAGCTTATCAAGCCCCTGGCGGGTTCCAAGCGTATTACCTGCGACAGCGCTGAGCCGAAGAGCATCGATGAGATGCGTGACCTCGGCCTGAACGTTGCCGGCGCCAAGAAGGGCCCGGACAGCGTTGAGTATGGCATCAAGTGGCTGCAGGACCTGGAGGAGATCATCATTGACCCTGTCAGGTGCCCGGAGACAGCCCGGGAGTTCTCCGGCTATGAGCTGGATCGGGACAAGGACGGGAACTTCAAGGCCGGGTTCCCAGACCATGACAACCATCATATCGATGCTATCCGCTATGCCTGTGAGGATGACATGAAGCGGCCAAGCATCAGCATCTTGAGGTGAGCCTATGCAGTACACGCAAACCGAACTCATCAATGCGGCACTCAGCGCCCCCGACACGGCGCCTATGACGCTTGAGCAGATCGTCAGCCAGGAAATTGAAGATTTCAGGAAGTCCCCGCAGTATGCGGAGATCCTGACGGCGGAGGAGTATTACAAGAACCGCTCTGACGTCCAGAAAAAGCAGGTGGACATCGAAGGACGCTCCAACTGCCGCATTGAGCACCCTATTTACCGCCGTGTCGTGGATCAGAAGGTCAGATACCTCCTGTCCCGCCCGTGGTCTGTATCGACTGAGAACAAGCAATACGGTGACGCGCTGACTGCCCAGTTCGACAATGGATTCCGCCGGAAGATCCGCCGATTCGGAAAGAATGCCATCCGGGACGGCATCGGCTGGCTCCAGCCCTATATCGATTCCGAAGGAAATCTGTGCTTTTCTGTCCTGCCATACAAGGAGGTCATTCCCCTCTGGAAGAGCGGAGATGAACTTGACGGCTTTATTCGCTTCTACGAGCAGACCGTCTTTATCGGCCAGAAGCGGAAAACGGTTGGCCATGCTGAATTCTGGAACCTGGAAGGCGTCCGCCGGTTCACTGACGAGAACAACGACGGCCATTACAAGGAGATTCCCGAGGAGCAGGAAACCCATTTCACATACGGGTCGCAGCCGTATAACTGGACTTCCGTGCCGCTCATCTGGCTCAGATACAACGAGGAGGAGCTTCCTCTTCTGCGCTTCATCAAGGAGCTGGTGGACGATTACAACTGGCAGACCAGCGTGACCGCAGATGTGCTTCGGGATATTGCAAAGTTCATCTATGTGCTGCGGAATTACGGCGGCGAAGATCTCAATCAGTTCCTGGTCGAGCTGAAAAAGACCATGGCCATCCGCGTCGAAGGAGACGGCGGCGTCGATAAGCTGCAGGCAGACATTAACGTGGATGCAGTCATGGCGTTCCTGGATAAGCAGCGGCGTGACCTGTACGATTTCGCATCCGCCGTTGATACCAAAGACCCTGAACTCGGGAACGCCTCCGGAAAGGCCATCGGGTTCCGGTACATGGATCTCGATGCTGACTGCACAGATCTGGGCGCTGAGCTTCAGGCCGCCTTCCTGCGGATGAAGCCGTTCCTGGACACATGGCTCCAGATGAAGGGCGCCGGAGACTTCCGCTCTGAAACCTTCGATATTCAGTTCAACATGGATATGCCGGTGGACGAGACGGAGATCATCGCCAACATCAACAGCAGCGCCTCTCTGCTGTCCAAGCGAACCCTGCTGGAGAATCACCCGTGGGTGAAGGATGTGGATGAGGAACTGGCCGCCATCAAGAAGCAGCGGGAGCAGGAAATGAAGGATTATGGGCAAGACCTGTTCTCCGATGACGATGACGGCGGAGATCCTGGCGGAGACACCGCCAAAAAGTAACTGACTGGGTGGTGGTGCAATGACTCCGAACAAAGAATACTGGATGGAGCGTGCGCTGACCCGTGAGCAGGAAGCCTATCTGCGCGGAACGCTGCTGAATAAGCGGATGTTCAACGAGTACCAGAAGGCCGCTGATAAGCTCAAAAAGTCCATACAGTCGTTTTACGGAAAGTATGCCACAAAGCATGGCCTGACCTATGAGGAGGCCATGCGAAAGCTGACAGCCCGGGAAGCCCGGGAGTGGAAGGCCACGCTGGGAGAGTACGTCGCTGACATCAGCGCCGCGGCGGATCCGAAAGTGAAGGCAGATCTGGCCGCCCAGCTGGACGCCCTGTCAGCCAACAGCCAGATTTCCCGCCTGGAAGCTCTACTGGCAGACGCACAGGCTCAGATGGATGTCATGTATGAGCGCTGCCGGGAGGAGCTGACTTCCGGCTTCGGTGAGATCTACACGGAGTCCTATTATCACAAGCACTATGACATCCAGTCCCGCGTCGGATGGATCTCTGAGGTCACAAAACTGACGCCCAGTATGATCCAGGACGCCGTATCTTACCCGTGGTCGGGAGCTATGTTCTCTGACCGCCTGTGGCAAAATAAAAACGCCATGGTGTTCAACATCCGCGAGATCATCACCCAGAGCCTCATCCAGGGAAAGAACCTCCCGGAGACATCAAAAGCCCTGTCGAATAAGATGGGGCAGTCCTACAAGGTAGCTGAGCGGCTTGTTCGGACTGAGACGAGCCATCTCCATAACCGGGCTGACCTGACCGCCTATGAGGCTGCCGGCGTCACCGAGTATGAGTACATGGCCACGCTGGATGAGCGCACCTGTGAAGTCTGCGGCGCGCTGGACGGCAAGCACTTCCCCATCAAGGACGCCACGCCGGGAGTAAACTTCCCTCCCATGCATCCCAATGACCGGTGCACCACGGTTGAATATGACCCTGAGGATGCCGCAGACTGGGAAGCGTCCGGGGAGAAGATGCCGGAGAGCATGACATATGAGGAGTGGAAGGACAAACAGGGCATTGAGGAAGAAAGCGATGTATCTGATACCGCCCGGCGGGCCGCAAAAAGCATGGTAACTGGCAAAAAGGTTGTTTCGTTCAGTGGCCTTCCTGACCAGCTCAGAAAGGATTTTCGAGCTGGACTGAATACGGCGGCGCCTGAGGTTTCCAAAGTACTTCGAAAGACTTATCGGAATGTTGATTACGCGCTTGATCGTAACCGTGGTTCATCGCGTAGCGAAAGCATTTTCTCAAGAAACACTATTACGATTGGAAAGAACGCATCCGCAGGGACACTGGCTCATGAGCTTTTCCACGAGTTGGACTCTGGACACACAATAAGCTCCGCTCTGTCAGAGGCCATCATACAGGATCAGGTGGCGTTGACTGTAAAGAGCGGAGGCGATATTATGGCTTATCTGAAGCAATACTACCCGGATGCGCTACGGACTAAGCGGTCAGGAATTGTGGTACTTAAAAAGCCGTATCGTGGTATTGCTGACGTGCTTAACGGAATGGCAGGCGGAAAAATCAACTACGGATTTGGGCACGGGATAGAATATTGGAAGAATCCCGGAATGCTGGAGGCTGAGGCATGGGCTCAATTTGGCCGTATTTACTTCGACAATGATCCTGCCGTCAAAAAAATGTTTGCGGAGCTCTTTCCAGCTCTGAATAGACATGCTATGATGTCTCTGAAAGGACTGATTTGATATGTGGGAAGGTCTTGCAACCGAAGAGCTGGATATCCTCTTCCACCAATATGCTGAGCAGCATAATGGAGTCGAACCAGATGATTATGAAGATATCGATTATGACGATATCACATACGATGAGTTTGTAGGCTTTATCCGTGAATGCTTGGAGACCGGAAAAGAGATCCCAGAAGTAGTAGAGTGAACCACCTACCTTTTGGTTGGTGGTTTTCTTATGCCCATATTGTTGATTGGACCGCCTAAGGGCGGTTTTTTCATACCATCAAGGGCCTCCCGTCCCTGACCAACGGGAGCGGCAAGGAGCGTGGAAGTCGCTTTATAAACAGCCAGAGAGGAGAACACACATGATTTCTGAGAGCATCAAGACCCTGCTGGGCGATGAACTGACCGCCCAGGTAGAGACCGCCCTGAAGGGTAAGGGCAAGGACGGGAAGGACGTCGACCTGGTGGTCGGTAATGACGGCACATTCGTCCCGGCGGACAAGTATGAGGGCGAAAAGCGCCGCGCGACATCCGCTGAGAATGCCTTGAAGAAGGCGGCGGAGGCCGTCAAGGATCTGGGTGGCTCCGGTGATCCGGCCAAGCTGGAGGAGGACGCCGGGAAAGCCAAGTCCACCATCGAGACCCTGAAAACCGAACACAAGAAGGAGATCGCCGGCATCCGGAAGGACACAGCTCTCCGCATGGCGCTGTCTGGTAAGGTCCATGACCCCGCTGACGTTATCGGCCTGCTGGATGCCTCCAAGATCGAGGTCGGCGAGGACGGTGCTCTGAAAACGGACCTGGAGGCGCTGCTGAAGCCCATCCAGGAAAGCAAGCCCTATCTGTTCAAGTCTGCTGATCCCGCTCCGAATCCGGATCTGTCCGGAGCGAAGCCGGCTCCCGCGACGCCCGGTGCGTCCGCGAAGCAGCCCACCATGGAAGAACTCGGGAATATGTCCATGGAGGATTATGCAGCCTACCGTGAGAAGCAGGCTGGTTTCCCGAAAAACTGAAAGAAGGAGTAAAGAATTATGCCCAATACTTTTCTGACCCCCCAGGTCATTGCCCGTGAGGCGCTGATCGTTCTGGAGAACAACCTGGTCATGGCGAATCTGGTTCACCGTGACTACTCCGATGAGTTCGCCCAGGTCGGCGACACTGTCACCATCCGAAAGCCCGCCAAGTTCACCGCCAAGAACTTCACCGGCTCCATCTCCCGGCAGGATGCCTCTGAGGGCAGCGTGCCTGTAAAGATCGACCGTCACCGCGACGTGTCCTTCGGCGTCACCTCCAAGGAGCTGACCCTGGATATCAAGGACTTCTCCACGCAGCTGATTTCTCCCGCCATGCGCGCCATCGCCCAGGCCGTGGACGAGGACCTGCTGAATGAGGTTGCCAATATCTCCGCCACCGTCAACGGCACTGCCAGCCCCACTGATCTGAAGGACATCGCCGACAT
>CAYWYW010000122.1:0-5993 GCA_964462715.1 uncultured Oscillibacter sp. | reverse complement strand
TTCCTGGAGACCCCGGTGCCCAAGTACAAGCGCCTGTTCCCCGGCGGCCCGGAGTGCCGTCTGAAGGGTGCGTACCTCATCACCTGCACCGGCTGCGTGAAGGACGAGAACGGCAATGTCACCGAAGTCCTCTGCGAGTACGATCCCGACAGCCGGGGCGGTGACCCCGCAGATGGCCGGAAGGTGAAGGGTGCCACCATCCACTGGGTGGATGCCGCCACCGCCGTGGACGCCGAGGTGCGGCTGTACGACAACCTGTTCTCCGACGAGTCTCCCGACGGTGCGGACAAGGACTTCATCGACTGCCTGAACCCCAACTCTCTGGAGGTCCTGACGGGCTGCAAGGTGGAGGCAGGCCTGAAGGCCGCCGCCGAGGCCTATGAGCAGACGGAGAAGAAGGGTAAGACTGCTCCGTCTTTCCAGTTCATGCGCCTGGGCTACTTCTGCCTGGACAGCAGGGACTCCACTCCGGAACACATGGTCTTTAACCGCAGCGTGTCCCTGAAAGACAGCTTCAAAAAGTAAGCAAAAAGCTGACGTCAAAATTTGGCGTCAGCTTTTTTATGCACACTTTGGTTTCTAATTTAAAAATTGATCTCCTGCTCCAGCCGGTAGAAGGTGAAGGTGCCGGTGCCCAGCAAGATCCCGTCCTGGTCGGTGATGCGCACATCGTAGACGCAGAGGGTCTTTCCGGATTTGATTTCCCGGGCTTCGGCGGTGAGGGTATCGCCAACCTTGGCGCTGCGGAAATAGTTGTAGCTGGCATTGACCGTCACGGCCATGTAGCCGTGAGAGGCCATGGCGGAGCCGGCGGCGGTGTCCGCCATGGAGAAGTACACGCCACCGTGGGGGACTCCCAGAGGGTTCGCGTCCTCCGCTTCCACGGTCTTGGTGACGCGGGCATAGCCGGGGCCGATCTCCTCCACAAAGATGCCCAGCCGCTGGGAATAGGGATTATGGGTATTGCGGTAGTCCTTGATCATTTGATAGTCCATAGAACAGCACTCCTGAATCAGATGGTATGATTGTACGCTTTTCCCGGGAAAAGGTCAATTTTATCCGAAGAAAATTTGTGAAAAAACACCTTTGCACCCAATGTCAAAACGGCATATAATGATAAATACAGCGTGTGGCTTAACTGCGTAAATCCGGTTGCAGCCACGCGCTGTATTTTTTTGCGTGTTCAGGAGGTATGATATGAACGAGTCAAAGAACGCCTTTCTGGTGGAGGAAAAGTTGGGGACCCTGATGGGGAAATACGCGGTCCCCTGTATCATCTCCCTGCTGGTGGCGGCCCTTTACAACATTGTGGACCAGATCTTCATTGCCAACGCGGACTATCTGGGGTCCTACGGCAATGCGGCCAACACAGTGGTGTTTCCCCTGACGGTGGTGGCCCTGGCCGTGGCCGTCATGATCGGCGACGGCTGCTGTGCCTTTGTCAGTATCAGCCTTGGTTCCCGTAATCAGGAAAACGCCCACCGGAGCATCGGCAGCTCCGTGGTGCTGTGCGTCATCAGCAGCCTGGTCCTGACAGCGGCCTATTTGCTCTTTTCCGATCCGATCCTCACAGCCTTCGGAGGCCGGGTCAACCAGGAGACCTTCGTGCAGTCCCGGGAGTATTTCTTCTACATCACCATGGGTATCCCGTTTTACATGTTCGGCCAGGCCATGAATCCCGTCATCCGGTCTGACGGCAGTCCCCGGTTTGCCATGATGTCCACCCTGGCGGGGGCGGCGGTGAACATCGTCCTGGACCCGGTCTTTATCTTCGTCTTCCGCTGGGGCATGATGGGCGCCGCCGTGGCCACGGTACTGGGGCAGGTGCTGACAGCGGCGCTGGCGGTGTGGTATCTCCGCCATATGAAGGCCGTCCGGCTGGAAAAACACAGCTTCCGCCCCTGCTGGGGTGTGATCCGCCATTTCATCCCCCTGGGCGTGTGCAGCTTTCTCTCTCAGATCTCCATGGTGACGGCTATGGCAGCCATCAACAACATGATCCGCCGGTACGGCGCCCTGGACCCTGTTTTCAGCCAGGAGGCCTACGCACAGATCCCCATGGCGGTGGTAGGCATCGTGATGAAGTTCTTCCAGATCGTCATCTCCATCGTGGTGGGCATGGCGGCGGGGTGTATCCCCATCGTGGGCTATAACATCGGCGCCGGCCGGAAGGACCGGGCCAAGACACTGTTTACCTATCTGCTGACGGCGGAGGCACTGGTGGGCCTGGTGGCCCTTTTCGCGGCGGAGGTGCTGCCGGGCCAACTGATCCGGATCTTCGGCGCCGCCAACGAGAGCCATTATTACACAGAGTTCGCCATCAAAGCCTTCCGGGTCTATCTCTGTTTGCTGCCCCTGGCTTGCGTCAACAAGGCCACCTTCATCTATCTCCAATCCCTGGGAGAGGCCCTGCTGTCCACGGTGCTGTCCATGGTCCGCGAGGTGGTGTTCGGCGTGGGCTTTGCCCTGCTGCTGCCGCTATTCCTGGGGCTGGAAGGCGTGCTGTGGTCCATGCCGGTGTCCGACGCTCTGACCTTCGTGATCTCCGCCGCCTCTATCATTCATGTCTGCCGAAAGCTGCGCTAAAAAAGCTGTTGATTTTCAGGCAATCTTTCAGGGAGATTTCAGAAATCTTTGCTATCCTGTCTCCATCAACCGAAAAGGATGTGACGATATGAAGCGGATCACTGCGCTGGTGCTTGCTTTGACGCTGGCAGTATCCCTGACTGCCTGCGGGAAAAAGGCGGAAACACAGGAAGTCGCCCAAACAACATATGACGGTTCGACCGCCATTCTTTTATCAGACGACGGTATCACTGTGGATGGACAGCCCGCCTCCACCGATGAGACGGCGGCTGTCTATATCGCCAATGACATCGTGTTTTATCTGGAAGGTCAGGGTATTGCCTACGGTGAGGGCACCGAAGCTGACGAACACAGTCAGGCGGAGGCCGATGCCCACACGGTGGTCCACATCACCCAGCCCGGCACTTACACTCTGAGTGGAAGCCTGTCCGCGGGACAGGTGGCCGTGGACCTGGGGGAGGACGCGGAGGAGGACCCCGATGCCGTGGTGACCCTGATCCTGAACGGCGTGGATATCACCTGCGCTGTGGCCCCTGCCGTGATCTTCTACAATGTATATGAGTGCGGCTCCACGGATACGGAGACCGCTGTTAAGGACGTGGACACCTCCGCCGCCGGGGCTAATGTGGTCATTGCCGACGGCACGGTCAACAACGTCACCGGCTCCTATGTGGCTCGCATCTACAAGCCGGACAGCGTGGAGCTCAATGAGGACGGTACCGAGGTGGTGGACAGCAAGAAGCTCCACAAGTACGACGGTGCCTTCTATTCCAAGATGAGTATGAACGTGGACGGCGGAGAGCAGGGGACCGGCGTGCTGAACATCACCGCCGAAAATGAGGGCCTGGATTCTGAGCTGCACCTGACAGTGAATGGCGGCAATATCAACATCACCTCCGGCAACGACGGCATCAACACCAACGAGGACGGCGTGTCCGTCACTACAATTAACGGCGGCACCCTGAATATCCAGATCACAGGGGAGACCGGCGAGGGCGACGGTATCGACTCCAACGGCTGGCTGGTCATCAACGGCGGCACCGTCATCACCGCCGCCTGCTCCACCAGCGGAGACGCCGGCATCGACTCTGACAACGGCATCTACATCAACGGCGGTACGGTAGCGGCCTCCGGCAATATGCTGGACCGCATCGACGGCGGAGGCCAGCCCTATGTGGTGTTTGGATTCCGCCAGCGGCAGCAGGGAGGTACCCCCGTCACCCTGAAGGCGGAGGACGGCAGCACGGCAGGGGAGTGGACGCCCTTCAATGACTTTACCTACCTGGTGGTCTCCAGCCCGGACCTGACAGAGGGTACCTATACCCTCTGGAGTGGTGATACCCAGCTGGCGGGCGCGGCTGGAATGACCGGCGGACGCGGCATGGGCGGCTTCCGGCCTGACGGAGCAGAGCCGCCCGAAGGCTTTGAGAAACCGGAGGGCATGGAGCCGCCCGAGGGCGACCCGGGTCAGCGTCCTGAAAAGGAGCATTTCCAGCCCAACGGGGATGGCACCGTCACCTTGCCCGACGGTGCGGTCATCGACCCATCTGAACTAAAGCGTCCGGAAGGCGGAGAGCGCCCGGAGCGCCCCAACGGCGGCAAGGAGCCTGGTAATGCAGAGAATGTGGAGGTCAGCACCGACTTCGTCCTGACGGCGGAGGGCGGCACCTTCGGCAATATCAGCGCGGCAGAATAATTTCACACGGGGATACACAGTTCACAGATGCCCTGTGCCAGCAGTTCCGGACGGTAGCGTTCCATCACCGGACGGGCCGGGTCCGGACAGAAGCCCAATTCCAGCAGAGCCGCAAAGCTCTCCTGCCAGAGAGCCTGGACACCCTCGGTTGTGTGAGGTCCCTGAAAGCAGGCGTACCGCCCGCCGGGCAGCAGCCCCAGGGACATCCCTGTCTCCGGCCCCGGAAAGTGCCCATCGGAGGCCAGACAGACGTCGTACCGGCAGCGCTCCGGCGGCGTCTGTGCGGGATCATCCCAGGCGATGCCCAAAATGGCGCCGGTCTCCAACAGGTCATTCCCGGCGGCCCAGACTTTCAGCCGCTCCATCAGATCGCGGTTGTCTCCGCCGTAGGGACCTGTCCGGCGCAGATAGATGACTTGGGTCTCCGATATGATTTCGATGTGCATATTCATGGTTTCAAACCTCCTTTACCAGAGAAATATCATGAACTAAAATGAAATACAAGCCCCTGTTTTAAAAGGAAAAGAGGCCAAAAGCGGTCTCTTTTCCTTTTAAATATTCTTTTTGATGGTGTTGATGGCGCCCTTTTCCAGACGGGACACCTGAGCCTGGGAGATGCCCACCTCGGCGGAGACCTCCATCTGCGTTTTCCCCTCGTAGAACCGCAGGGACAGAATGCGCCGCTCCCGCTCATCCAGCCGGGACATGGCGTCCTTCAGGGCGATGCGGTCTGTCCAGATCTCGTCAGTGTTGCGGGTGTCGCTGACCTGATCCATGACGCAGATGGCGTCGCCGCCGTCGGAGTACACCGGCTCGTACAGCGACACCGGGTCCACAATGGCATCCATGGCGAACACCACCTCCTCACGGGGAATATCCAGTTCCCTGGCGATCTGCTCCACCGTGGGCTCCCGCTGGTTCTCCGAGATCAGGCGGTCCCGGACCTGCAGGACCCGGTAAGCGGTATCCCGCATGGAGCGGGACACCCGGATGGCACTGTTGTCCCGGAGATAACGGCGGATCTCCCCGATGATCATGGGTACGCCGTAGGTGGAGAACTTTACCGGCTGGGAGATATCGAAGTTATCGATGGCCTTGATAAGCCCCACACAGCCCACCTGAAACAGATCGTCGGCGTTTTCGCCCCGGCTGGCGAAGCGCTGGATCACAGAGAGTACCAGCCGCAGGTTCCCCTCGATCAGCTGGCGGCGGGCCTCCTGGTCGCCTTCCTTGGTCTTCCGCAGCAGCTCCATGGTCTCGGCGTTTTTCAGGACCTTCAATTTGGCGGTGTTGACCCCCGCAATCTCCACTTTTCCCTGCATGGCTGCCGCCCCCTTGTTAGCTTCTGGGGACAGTATTTCCGCTGCCGATTTTTCCTATACTGGGAGCTTTTGTCGCTTTCTGGGCGCATAGGACAGCCGGGGAAGCGCATAGGCTTTCCTGACAAGGAGGGATGGATGATGCAGTGCAGGATCCGGGATCTGCGATGTAAGGAGGTCATCAATATTTGTGACGGCTGCCGGCTGGGCTTTGTGGCCGACGTGGACATCCGTGTCCCGGAGGGACAGGTGATCGCCATTGTGGTCTACGGCCCCTGCCGGTTCTTCGGGCTGTTCGGCAGGGGAGAGGAGTTCTACATCCCCTGGGAGTGCATCCAGCGC
This sequence comes from uncultured Oscillibacter sp., assembly GCA_964462715.1. Classification (GTDB taxonomy): domain Bacteria; phylum Bacillota; class Clostridia; order Oscillospirales; family Oscillospiraceae; genus Oscillibacter. The sequence continues at coordinate 50 of CAYWYW010000122.1, read as the reverse complement.
ATCGGGGATGACATCATCCTCATCGACAAGCCCTTCCAGCGGCGGGACCC
>CAYWYW010000121.1:0-6047 GCA_964462715.1 uncultured Oscillibacter sp. | reverse complement strand
GTCCCGCGCTGTTGCCGTTTCAGCGGTTGCTGACTAAAGCCGATAAGCACAAAAAATAATTCATCCCCCAATAGTAGTATAATATGACTAAAACTCCCACGAAGAGTGATTTTTATTTCAGAAAACGGTTTTCACGCCTGTTTTCGATACAGTAAAACTTAACGCCGTCAGGACGGCCAGAAGGGAACAGAACGGAAAATCATGCACAAAATCTTTCTGTCCTGTATTCTGGATGAATGTCCAGAATACTTTCTGCACACCAGAACAGTTGGGGGTATCGTTCGTCATGCCCTTCTCCGTAGTAATACAGATAGCGAATGCGATCAAGCACATACAGGAAGATAAGCATCTCTTTATCCTTTTCATTTTCCAATCTAAAGGGTGGATCGAACAGATCCACAATATAGTCCATGTACTCCTCAGGCATTGTCTGCACAAGGTTGGCAAGCCGACAATCGGCAACGATAAAATCCAGAATTTCTTTTTCCATTTATTACTCCTTATTCTATAACATTTCTTGTAATATCTTCTTTGCATCCACAGTATTCTTATCCCATTTGTGCCAGTCCTCTGCTTTTGGAATCTGCGTATTCAACACAGGCAGATACTATCGAATCAGATCTCCCTCTTTGCTTCCTATCTCTTCACGGATTGCCGCTGTTCCAGTAGCCTGGGCATAGTACAGAACATCAAATTCTATCTTGTGTCCGTTTCTCTGGATCTCAGACAACAGGCGATACTTTTTCTCTGAGCCAGTCTGAATCCCAACATAATGGTAGGCAACACGCTTCAGCATATTTTCGCTCTTGCCTATGTACAGAATCTATCCTTCCACCTTGATACAGTAAATTCCTGGGTGTTCATACTTATCTGCCAGTCCTCTTCGGCGCAGCATTGCACATACATTATCTGCATAACTGTTTGCCATAATTTCACCCCTTTATCTTCATTTTCTTTATGTAAATATTATACCAAAAATTTTATTAAAAAACAAATTAACTCACTTCTATCCTTAGTTTCAGAACATTTTGCAAGAAAACAAAAAAAGCAATCAGCTTCACGATCCATTTCAATCGTAAAGTGATTGCCGTTTTCTATTATTTCCAATCCTTGAACACATCATGCAAAGCTGCTTCCACGGCAGACTGCACATGATTCTTTCCCTTGCGATCCATGTGATTCTGATACATTCCACGCTTGGCAGAATGAAGGATCTGCGCAGGGGTGTAGCCATCCAGGTACATAGTAGGATAATAGTCTGGGATCTGCTTGTCCATCTATTCCATCAATGACATTTTTCTTCCTCCTTCTGGAAATCAATTTATGCATTCGCTACTTTTGCACGACGCCGCTGCTGCGGCGTTCGTAGCAAAATAGCGATGCAAAAGTTCCTCATCATACAATCAGTTTCAGGAAAGACAAATCATCCAAAACAAATTAAAGAGTTACTTTTTGCCCAGTAATAATATTAATTTACTTATTATCAGGCAAAAAGTAACTCTTTTATATGTCTTTCCAGAATGCACTCGCCGCAAGTTCCTGTCCCAGAGAACGAAAGCCATCCCTGTACTTCTCAGATATCTTTCTTTTGGAGATGTTCTCGTACTCGTATTGCAGAACATTCTTCGCACTGCACACCGTAGATTCTGAGATCCCCAACTCTTCTGCAATCTGAGCATTCGTAACAATATCCATACGATTCTGCATAATCCATAAGAATACCTTCAGCACCTGCGCAAATGCCACACGCTCGGAGGTATAGTCGTGATGAATCACGGACTGAACCCAGAGCTTTGGAATACTCACTTCTTTTCCTTTTGGGATCACCTTCAGATGGTGGGTGCGTCCTCTGGTATCACAGGAGAGAAAACCTTTTGAAGTTAAGGATTCAATAGCAGAGCGAAGCTGATTTCTGTTTCGGCTCTGTGGGGTAACAGATAAGTATCTGCACATATCAGAATAGTTTCCAGCGTATGCGCCGCCTTGTTCTGCAACCATAGCCAACACATTGAACTCAGCTTTTGGCAGTGGCAACCATTCATCATAGAACACAACAGATTCAATCATTGCCAGTCCCTCCGATCAACCGGCCTTGGACATCTTCTGCTTGTATTCGATGATGTCAGGCTGTTTCGCAGGAATAACAGTCAGCTTGCCATCATTGAATACAACAGCGTTTTTATAGTTGGGGAACTGTGCCTTGAACCAGTCGGCAACATACTTGTAGGGGCTGGCCGCAGTTAAGGAAGCTGCCTTGACAGTCTTAAAGACTTCCAGAAGCTCGTCAGCGTTCTCGTAAACACGGATGTGCTTCTCCATATTCTCATAGGTCAAACGGTGGTTTGCCTTTGCAGAGGTCTGCACACGCCCAGAAACCACAACTTCCTTCATACCAGGGAAGTCATTGCGAATATCACGAATCAGGTTGTATTCCGTCGTGCCGTACTTGGCAGCGGCGGCCGCAAACTTCTGGTTCATAATCACAGTGTTCTCAGCGAACAGAATCTTGTAGCCATTGCGGCCAGGGGTCAGTCGATTAGTAGCCATAACATTTTTCTCCTTTCACACTTTTGGCTTACTGATTTGCAGCCATATCAAAATCTTCATCTTCATCGTCTTCCACAACAGAAGTGGGGAAATCGATCACAGTGAAGATATCCTTCTTCTTAGCTTTCTTCTGGGAAAGCTCCTCAAAGAATCCCTTGTAGCTGTCGTAGCCCTCAAACTTCTGGATGAACCATGCCAGGACACAGCGATAGGGATTAGTCTGAACCTTGGACAGCGCAACCTGCTTCTTGAACTCCATCATCAGAATCTTTGCATCGTCCTGCTGGCGAATGAAAATGGCCATATTTTCATAGGTCAAATTCTTAGTGGAGTTCTCCTTATCAGGGTTCTTCTTAATAGACTTGAGAACCATCTTGGCATCGGGGCAGTCCATCCGAATTTCCTTCCACAGCTTGTACTCAGGAGTACCGAAGATACGGGCATTCTTAGCGAACTCCTTGGTGACCTGAACCTCGTTTTCACTGACAAACTTGGGAGCGGACTTCTTAGCAGCAACATTCATCTTTCTCATAACAATTCTCCATTCTCGCTATCAGGTTGCGACCCTAAGTTAATTTTGTGGGGTTTTGTGTTCCCCTCTTTTGTAATTTCATTATATCAGATGAAGTTGGTAGGCATGGTACATAAACATACCATAAAGCGATTACAAAAAGAAAAAATGCAGCCCCGTTTTGGAACTGCATTCATCCTCGCGAAGCCGGGCGGGTGGCGGCAAGTCAAAAGAGAATCAGACCTTCGTTCACACGCACTTTCAGCAGAAGGGAAAAGACTATGAAGTTGATGATAGTGACTGTGAAGTTGCCGAAAGTTGATGGTAGTTGATGATTTAGAACGACTGAGAGCGATTGAATCCAATTAAGAACGAAAACAGAGGATTTGCAAAGTCGCAAATCCTCTGCTGTAAGTTATACTTTTGTTCTTCTGGAACTGTTCTGCAACAAACCAATGGGACTGTAATTCTTGTGGCTTTCCATAAGCAAGGTATCAGAGATTTCTGTATATCGTTTCGTCATACTCAAGTCCGAATGTCCCATTTGCTTTTGGAGGGTAAACAGATCTCCGCCGTTTTGAAGCCAGAAAGTAGCAAAGCTATGTCTGATTTGGTATGGAGAGAACTTTGTGCCAGAGCGTTCGCAGTATCTACGGAAGTTACGCCCCAAAACATTGGTCTCCATCTGTAAACCATCTCTGGTAGGAAACAGCCAGTTTTCCCATTCGTTTGGCTTCACCTTCAAAAACCTTCGCAAAGCAGTATTTGTGGTAGGGGAGAGGTAGATCGTTCGACTTTTACTGGTTTTGGCTACTTCAGGTCTGATGGTGATGGATTGTAATTCAGGATCGTAGTCACTGTTTTGCAGTGCCAGAATTTCACTGGTTCGGATTCCAGTATCCAACATTACCATCGTAATATTGTAATCCCGAAGTTCACAGTAATTATGCTTGTCCAGGCACTTCAGAAAGCTCTGAATATCTTCGATAGATGCAGGTTTGATATTTCCTTCATCCTTAAGTTTCTTCAGATCCAGCTTGTCGAAGGGGTTGTAGGAAAGATAGTCCTGCTTGGCACACCACGAGAAGAGTGCATGAAGATACTGATAGGGATGGTTGTACCTGGCAGGACTGGTGGTAGGGATGTTTGCAAAGTATTCCAGAATCTCTCGCTTCAGAACATCAATATCCATGGAATTGGAAGACTGTTCCACAAAGGGATTGATGTACCTTTGATAATCATGCAGCGTTCTTTCTCTGATCTTCTGCGCTCGCTTAAAAGCAAAGAACTCAGCAGCAGCGGCCTTCAATGTACGATTTTCAACAATTTTCTTCATACGCATAGCAATCTCTCCTTTTTGTCGAGACCGTAGGCTCAGAAGTGCTTTTTTGATATGCAGAAAATCATACTCCGAACTTTTAGATAAACAAAAATCGGAAATTTGCTGTTTTACAAGCAAATTTCCGATTTTGGCAGGGGCACAAGGACTTGAACCCTGAGCCTACGGTTTTGGAGACCGCCGCTCTACCAATTGAGCTATACCCCTATATGAAAAAGACTGTCGTCTGGATGAACTGGTGGGCCTTCAGGGACTCGAACCCGGGACTATCCGGTTATGAGCCGGAGGCTCTGACCAACTGAGCTAAAGGCCCATGTAAATCGCGGGTGAACATCCTCACCACGAGGCGTATTGTATCACCTTTTCCCACTTCTGTCAAGTAGAATCTTCCACAGGAGGAAAGTTACCGCGGCCGAAGCCGCGGTAACCGGAAAACGGATTACTCCTCTACGTCCTACACGGAGAACTCCAGGGTCTCGCCGCAGTTGGGGCAGACGATGCTCCCCTTCTCCAGGGTCTCCTCGTCAAAGTCGATGATGTTGCCGCAGGCGCATTCCACCTCGTAGATGGTGGAGTCCTCGTCGCCGAAGTCGAAGCCCTCTTCGAACTCCTCGTCCTCATCGTCCCAGCTCTCGTCGTCCTCGTCGTCCTCGTCGTCCTCGTAGTCGTCATAGAAGTCGTCGTCATCCTCGTCCTCATCCATGATGAAGTCCTCGATGGCGTCCAGATCCTCCTCGATCTCATCCAGCTCGTCGGAGATGGCGATGGTGGTATCCTCGATATCGGTGATCTTCCTGGCCATATCCCCCAGCAGGTCCACCATGGCAGCGATCATTTTGCCCTCGTCGGACTCCGTGCTGAGCTTCAGGCCATCCATCAGGCCCTTCAGGTAGGCGGACTTTTCAGAAATCGTCATAATGCTTCTCCTTATTGTTCGTTAAGCCTTGGAGCGGCCCAGATACTCGCCGGTGCGGGTGTCGATCTGAATCTTGTCGCCCTCATTGATGAACAGGGGCACCTTGATCTCCGCGCCGGTCTCCACGGTGGCGGGCTTGGTCACGTTGGTGGCGGTGTTGCCGGCGAAGCCGGGCTCGGTCTTGGTGACCACCAGGTCCGCAAAGTTGGGGGCTTCCACGCCGAACACCTTGCCCTTGTAGCTCATGATGACGCAGGTGTCGTTCTCCTTGACGAACCGGAAGGAATCGTCCAGAACAGAAGCGTCGATGGGCTCCAGCTCGTAGGTCTCGCTGTCCATGAAGTAGTACAGGGAACCGTCATTGTAGGAATACTCCATCTTCTTGCGCTCCACGAAAGCGGTGGGGTACTTGGCACTGGGGTTGAAGCTGGTCTCGGTCACGGCGCCGGTGATGACGTTCTTCATCTTCACGCGGACAAAAGCAGCGCCCTTGCCGGGCTTGACGTGCTGGAACTCGACGACCTGCATGACCTTGCCATCCATGTCAAAGGTAACGCCGTTTCTAAATTCGCCTGCAGAAATCATATGATTGATCCTCCTAAAATACCACCCAAAAGGGGGCGATTTGTTTACACAGCTTTAGCGCATATATTTTAACCCATAATCGTACAAAATGCAAGAGGAAAGGGAAATTTTCTTAAGGGTTAACGTCGCCGCCCGATAAATTGTTGTTT
>CAYWYW010000120.1:0-6105 GCA_964462715.1 uncultured Oscillibacter sp. | reverse complement strand
GAACGTGGTAAACTGGCCATAAAGAACGGATGGGTTATCTGCCCGATGTGCGGCAAGGGGAAGATCCTCAAGGTCAACCCGGACACCACCGTCCATCACCTGCCGAGGCCGTGCAAGCGGTGCGGACAGGAAACCATCGTGAATATCGAAGCGCCTGAGCCAGCGTCCAATGAGACCAGCGCCTGAGCCATGAAACATCCTTTGCGGGTGTGGAAGGCTCGGGCGCTTTTTGTATTTCCCGGAGGTGATAGCCCGTGGCCATGAAGCCGCTCCGGCCTTGCCGACACCCTGGGTGCAGCGCCCTGGTGCGAGACGGCTACTGCGACGCCCACCGGCCGAAGCGCACCAACGACCGCAGCGAGGAGGCCAAGTCCTGGCGCTGGATGTACCGGACCAGTAAATGGCTGGACGAGCTCCGGCCGGAGCAGCTCCTCCGGGAGCCGTTCTGCCGGGAGTGCGCCAAGCGGGGCATCCGCACCAGGGCCACCGACGTGGACCATATCGTGGACCATAAGGGCGACTTGGATGTCTTCTGCGACCCGGCTAATCTGGAGAGCCTTTGCCACTCCTGCCACAGCCGCAAAACAGCACGGGAATTGTGGCAAAATCGAGCGGAAAAGAAGCGGCGCTGAAAGGCAAAACGGCACCAGCTTTGGGCGCAGGCGCACGATGTGTGACGCGTCGCGCGGGGTTCCTTGCAGACCCTCCCCCCGGTCAAAAAAGTTTTGGCCGGGCCGCTCAAGACCGCACGCCCCCCTTCACACGAAAAATTTTCCCCACCAGGAAATGCAGGAAGGGCGCAGCGGTGCGAAATACATCATGGAGGTGAGCAGATGCAGTGCCTGTTGAAGGACAGTGAGAAATATTGCAAGACAGGGCGCGGCATCTGCTGCGCGTCCTGCGCCGACCGTGACGGCTGTGACAAGACCTGCCTGAATGACCCAGGCCGCTGCGGATATGCGTGCGAGAGACCGGCCAGCTTTATTCTACCGGTGCCAAAGCCATGGAAGGGGGGCGTATCGCATGCCAGGTAAGCGCCAGCCGACTGAAATTGTGAAAGCAAAGGGCCTGAAACATATGACCCAGGCTGAGGAGGATCAGCGCCGGGACCAGGAGGTCCATGTACCTCCACCGGACAAAGCGGTACCGCCTAAGTGGCTGTTGAAAAAGTACCACAAGGAATTTTGTGAGATCGGCGAGATCCTGCTTGCTGCCGGCCTGTATGCCGAGCTGGACCGGGACGTTCTGGCACAGTATTTTGTCTGCCGGGAGCGCTGGCTCCACGCGGACAAGCTGGCTGCCAAGGCTATCCGAGACAAAGATGAGAAGCTGGCCAAGGAGTGGGCTGGTGTGCAATCCTCCTATTTCAAGCAGGCCCGCCAGTGCGCGGAATCAATGGGCCTGTCGGTCACCAGCCGGTGCCGCATCGTGGTGCCCACGGCGGTGGTCAATGCCGCCGGCGCCGCGCCGGAGAATGAGACGGACGAGTTTACCCGGACGCTCCGGGCCCGACAGGCGGCCGCTCTGGGAGGCTGACGATGCCTGCACTGTCCTGTGGATACTTCGATGAGGCGGCGGGTCGGTTCGTCTGCGACTTTGTGGAGCGGCTGCCCACCACGGACACCGGAAAGCCGTTCAGCCTGTATGAATGGCAGCGTTCCGCCATCATGGACTTCTACGGCTCTATGGAAACCGATGAGGAGACCGGGGAACGGCTGCGGAAGTATTGGTACCTGTACTTAGAGATCCCTAAGAAGAACGGCAAGAGCGAGTTGGCGGCATCCCTTGGTATCTACCACCTGTTCGCTGATGGCGAGCTGAACGCAGAGGTCTACATCTGCGCGGCGGATAAGGATAACGCCAGCATTGTCTTCAGCGCGGCGGTGTTCATGCTCCGGACGGCTCCGTGGACCGCCAAAATGCTGGCCCGTGGCGAGCTGAAGATCATTGAATCACAGAAGAAAGTGGAATACCGCCAGCGGGTGCGGACCGGAAACGGTGGATACAAGTGGATCACCGTCGGCAAGATGATCGTCCTGTCCAGCGAGGCCTTTTCCAAGCACGGCTACAAGCCCAGCTGCGTGATTTTCGACGAGCTCCACGCCCAGCCAAACCGGGAGCTGTGGGACGTTATGACCTTCGGCGCCGGCTCCGGCCGGAAGCAGCCGGTGTGGATCGTGCTGACCACCGCCGGCGACGACCCGGACCGCAAATCCATCGGCTGGGAGATCCATCAGCAGGCTGTGGCCATCCGGGACGCCAGGCAGCTGCGGCACATCCAGGAAGAGGGCGGCGACGTCCGCCAGGTGCTGTCCCTCCGCCATGTGGAGGAGGACGACCTGGCAGCGGCTGAGGATGACCTGCTGGAGCAGGATATGCCCAACTGGCTGCCGGTGCTGTATGGCCTGACCGCCATGTTCGGCGATGACCCGGATGACCTGGACAAAATCGACATCTGGGATGAGAACCTCTGGTATCTGTGTAACCCATCTCTTGGTAAGCACCTGAAGCTGCGGACGCTCCGCCTGGAGGCCAGGAGCGCAAAACTGAAAGAGGCCGACGAGAAGCTGTTCCGCTGGCTGCGGCTGAACCAGTGGATCTCCACCAAGGCGGTGAGCTGGATCTCCCTGACGCTGTATGACAAGTGCCAGTGGGGCCCCAGCAAGAAAGCGGAGCGAGAGAAGTTCCTGGAGCAGCTGCGCGGGAAAATCTGCTACGGCGGCGTGGACCTGTCCACCAGCCGGGACCTGACGGCCTTTGTGCTGCTGTTCCCGCCACAGCCGGGGCTGGACGTGGCAGTGCTGCTGCCCACCATCTGGCGTCCCGGCGGAACCGTTCTGGAGGCGGAGAAGCGGGACCACGTCCCATACCGGGATTGGGCCCGGGCCGGCTTCCTGCGGCTCTGCGAGGGCGACACCATCGACTATGATGACGTAGAGAACGCCATCAAGGAGGCGGCGGATCTATACGACCTGAAGCAGGTTGGCTTTGACCCCTATCTGAGCCGGACTATCACCCAGCGGCTGACGCCTTATGTGGAGGTCATCGAGATCCCACAGGACCTGAAGAACATGAGCCCGGCCATGAAGGAGACCGACATGATGATGGCCAACCATCAGCTGCTGCACGTTCACAACACCTGCTTCCGCTGGACCTTCGGCAATGTGCGGTGCTACGAGGACGGCAACGGGAACCTCAGGCCACAGAAGCACCGCTCCATCGGCCGCATCGACCCCACGGTGGCGTCCATCATCGTGGTGGCGGTGTGGATGATTGCCAGGATCCAGCCGCAAGACCTGGCGGATGTGATCAAAAGTGGAAAATTCTCTATGTGAGTATGGAGGCTTTGATGAAAGAGAAACGAAAATGGCGGCGCCCCAAGGCGGTGGATGTGCTGTTTTTCCTGGGCGCTGCGCTGGTGGCCGTTGGTGTGGCCCTGTGGGCTTGCCCAGGGGCGGGCCTGGTGACAGCGGGTGGTTTCTGCCTGGCTGCCAGTTGGCTGACTGAGCGGTCCGGAAAGGACGGTGAGGACACTTGATCTCTTACAGTCGGTTTGCCAGGAAAGGCGCTAGCCTGGAGGACCAGGGTGTGCTTACCTGGCGGACGGTATTCGGCGAAAGCCGCGGGAGCCGGGACAGTCCTCCCACCCCGGATGAGGCCCTGAAGATCTCCGCCTTTTACCGGGCGGTGGACATTCGCTCCGACTCCATCGGTAAGCTTCCGGTGAAGGTCAAGGATCTTACGAGCAAGCGGGACGTGGATGACCACTATCTGGGCCCAGTGCTCTGGGAGCGGCCCAATGAGGCCATGACGCCCTTCGTGTACAAGAAACTGGTGGAGTACCAACGGATCGTGCTGGGCAAGAGCTATGTCTGGATCTACCGGGATGCAAGAAGCGGTCGGCCTGTGGAGCTGATCCCCCTGCCGCCCGGCAGTTGCAGCCCGTATATCGAGCCTGGCTCCGGGAAGCTGTGGTACATCGCCCAGGATCCAAAGAGCGGACAGCTGTACAAGCTGGACCCGGCGGACATCCTGCATTACAAGGGATTTACGACCAACGGTGTGGACAGCGTGAGCCTTCTGACCTACGCGGCGCGGGTGCTGAATGTGTCCGCTGTCATGGATGCTTACGAGGAGGCTGTCTACGTCAACGGCGGACACCCCGCCGGCGTGCTGGAAACGGATGCGGACCTTAGCCGTAAGGCGGATGTGGACATTGGAGATGGCCGGAAAATCAGCTACAAGGACACCATCCGGCGGGAGTGGGAGCGCGTGCATAGCGGACCCGGAAACGCCTTTCGGGTGGCAGTTCTGGACAATAGCCTGAAGTTCAAGGCTCTGAGCATGAGCAATACCGATGCCCAGTTCGTGCAGAGCAAGAACGTGACGGTGGCGGACATCGCCCGCTTCACCGGCGTTCCCCTGAATCTCCTCTATTCCGGCAAGGAGAGCTACGCCAGCAACGAGATGAACAGTCTGGACTTCGTGAAGTACACGCTGCAGCCTGCGGTGACGCAGTATGAGGAAGAGGATTCCAGAAAGCTGCTGACCATCTCGGAGCGGAAGCGAGGCCTGTGGCTCCAGAGGAACATGATGGCGGAGCTCCGGGGCGATACTGCCAGCCGGAAGGAGTGGTACCGGGCCATGCGGGAGGCCGGTGTGTTCAGCGTCAACGACATCCTGGCCCTGGAGGATATGCCCCCGGTACCGGGCGGCGATGAACGCTATGCCAATCTGCAGTATGTCCCGCTGAAAGACTGGGCGGAGCTGAGCCGGACGAGAGCTGGCACAGCTTCCGGAACTGGAGGGAATAACGATGGATGATCTCAAGAAATTTGGCCTTGTGGAGAAAGCGGCGTCTTTCGCGCCGGACATGGAGAAAATTAACGCCCAGACACTGGTGGAACTGAAAGCAGAAGATGTGTTCGCTTTCCGCATCCGGGCGGCGGACGATCAGGAGGACCGGGATTTCGAGCGGTTTACGGCGGATGCTCTGGATGGCCTTGCAAAGCTGTTTGTCGGCAAGACTGTCATCTCGGACCATAAGTGGGAAAGCGAAATGCAGACTGCCCGCATCTATGACGCGGCTGTGGAGAAGATGGACGGCGCGACGGTGCTGGTGTTGTTCGCCTATATGCTGCGGAACGACCAGACGGCATCAACCATCGCCGCCATTGAGGGCGGTATCCTGCGGGAGGTGTCCGTGGGCTGCTCCATGGGCAAGGCCACCTGTTCCATCTGCGGCGCGGATAAGACCAAGGTCTGGTGCGAGCATATGCAGGGCCGTGAATATGACGGCAAGCAGTGCGTGGTGGAGCTGAGCCAGCCGGAGGACGCTTATGAGCTGTCTTTTGTGGCGGTTCCCGCCCAGCGGAAGGCCGGCGTGGTGAAGCAGTACGGCGGCGAGGACAACAAGCCCCGGCCGCCCGCACCCAAGGATGACCCCGAGGTACAGAAAGCCCTGGCGCTGGTAGCGCTGGAAGAAAAACGATTTTGATTTGGAGGTAGAAAAACCATGAATCTGAAGCAGAAGAAGTACGATCTGATGAACACCCGGAAGGGCCTGCTGGATGAGGCCAAGGCCATCCTGATGAAGGACGGCCAGACCGAGGACTACACCGCCAAGATGGCCGAGGTCGACAAGCTGAACGGCCAGATCGAGGCGGTGGACGCCCTGATCGCCCAGGAGGAGAAGTCCTTCGGCGGCAGTGATCCTGCTCCCGAAGGCTCTCTGAAAGGCGGCGCTCTGGGCGGCGGCGCGGAGGAGACCGGCTACCAGAAGGCGGTAAAAGCCTTCGCGGCGGCGGCCCGTGCCGGCTTCCCCACCCAGAAAGCTGCCGGCGACATGATGCAGGAGGGCGTGAACGCTGACGGCGGCTATACCGTTCCGGAGGACATTGTGACCGCCATCATTGAGCGCCGTGACAGCAAGGAGAGCCTGCTGGATGAGGTCCGCGTGGTGAACGTGAACAACAAGAGCGGCCGCCGCACCTTCAAGAAGCGCAGCCAGCACAGCGGTTTTGCCACCGTGGCCGAGGCGGCCAAGTATGGCAAGGTTGCCACGCCCCAGTTCGAGACCCTGACCTATGAGATCGAGAAGCGGGG
>CAYWYW010000119.1:0-6133 GCA_964462715.1 uncultured Oscillibacter sp. | reverse complement strand
ATGGTGCCGATGGGGTTGGCCTTGTCCTGGCCCGCGATGTCCGGGGCGGAGCCGTGGATGGGCTCGTACAGGCCCCGGGTACCCTCACCCATGCTGGAGGAGGGGATCATGCCGATGGAGCCGGTGATCTGGCTGGCCTCGTCGGAGAGGATGTCGCCGAACAGGTTCTCCGTCACGATAACATCGAACTGGCTGGGGTCCCGGACGATCTGCATGGCGGCGTTGTCCACATACATGTGGAGCAGCTCCACATCCGGGTACTCCTTGGCGACCTCCGTGACGGTCTTGCGCCACAGGCGGGAGGTATCCAGCACATTGGCCTTGTCGATGGAGGTCACCCGCTTCCGGCGCTTTTGGGCCATCTGGAAGGCCACATGGGCCACTCTCCGAATTTCGTGCTCGGAGTAGGGCATGATATCGGTGGCCTTCTGCTCGCCGCCGGCCTCTTCCGTGCGGTGCTCGCCGAAGTACACACCGCCGATCAGTTCCCGGACCACCACAAAGTCGATGCCCTTGGCGGCGATGTCCGAGCGCAGGGGGCAGGCGTCGGACAGTTCGGAGAACATCCGGGCGGGGCGGACATTGGTGTAGAGCCCCATGGCCCCCCGGAGTTTTAACAGGCCCCGTTCCGGGCGGTTGGCGGAGGGCTGGCTGTCCCATTTGGGGCCGCCCACGGCACCCAGCAGCACGCTGTCAGAACTGAGGCAGGTCGCGAGGCTTTCATCCGGCAGGGGCACGCCGAAGGCGTCGATGGCGTTGCCGCCCATGGGGGCGTCCACATAGGTGAAGGTGTGGCCGAATTTGGCGGCTACAGCGTCCAGGACACCCATGGCCTCCCCCACGATCTCGGGGCCAATGCCGTCGCCTTTGATAATGGCAATGGTTTTTTCCACGCTCAGCCCTCCTTTGCTTTCAGGGAGGCCATCAGGCCGCCCTTGGCGATCATGTCCTTGATGAAGGGCGGGAAGGGCTCCGCCTGATACGTCTCGTTTTTGGTAACGTTGGTGATGATGCCGGTGTCAAAGTCCACCTCTACCTCGTCGCCGTTTTCAATGCCGCGGCTGGCGGCAGGACATTCCAGAATGGGCAGGCCGATGTTGATGGCGTTGCGGTAGAAGATGCGGGCGAAGCTGGCGGCGATGACGCAGGAGATGCCGCTGGCCTTGATGGCGATGGGGGCGTGCTCCCGGGAGGAGCCGCAGCCGAAGTTCACCCCGGCCGCCATCACGTCGCCTTCCTTCACCTTGGTGATGAAGGTCTTGTCAATGTCCTCCATGCAGTGGGAGGCCAGCTCCTGATGGCTCTGGGTATTCAGATACCGGGCGGGGATGATGACGTCGGTGTCCACATGGTCCCCGTATTTATGTACGATTCCGTGCGCGTTCATTTGTTCACGACCTCCTCTGGATGGGAAATGTGGCCCGCGATACCGGACGCGGCGGCCACGGCGGGGGAGGCCAGATAGACTTCGCTGTCCACATGGCCCATGCGGCCGACAAAGTTGCGGTTGGTGGTGGAGACGCACCGCTCTCCGGCAGCCAGGATGCCCATGTAGCCGCCCAGGCACGGTCCGCAGGTGGGGGTGGAGACGATGCAGCCCGCGTCCAGGAAGATGTCGGTATAACCCCGGTGCATGCACTCCCGGTAGACGCTCTGGGTGGCGGGGATGATGATGCCCCGGACACCGGGAGCCAGATGGCGGCCCTTCAGGATCTCAGCGGCAGCAGCCATGTCAGGAAGCTGGCCGTTGGTGCAGGAGCCGATGACGATCTGGTCGATGGCGATGTCCTTGCCCTCCCGGGCGGGATGGGCATTTTCGGGAAGGTGGGGGTAGGCCACGGTGCAGTCCACCTGAGAGAGGTCGATTTCCACAGTGCGCTCATACTCGGCGTCCTCGTCCGCCTCGAAGGCGGTCCAGGGGCGGTCAACGCGGCCCTCCACATAAGCCCGGGTCACGTCGTCCACAGGGAAGATGCCGTTCTTGGCACCGGCCTCGATGGCCATGTTGGAGATGGTCAGGCGGTCGTAGATGGTCAGCTCCGCCACGCCGGGACCGGTGAACTCCAGAGACTGATACCGGGCGCCGTCCACGCCGATCATGCCGATGAGAGTCAGGATCACGTCCTTGCCGGAGACATAGGGCTTCAGCTTCCCTGTGAGGTTCACTTTGATGGCGGAGGGCACCTTGAACCAGGTCTGGCCCGCCGCCATGGCGGCGCCCATGTCCGTGGAGCCCACGCCGGTGGAGAAGGCGCCCAGAGCGCCGTAGGTGCAGGTGTGGGAGTCGGCGCCGATGACGGCCTCGCCGGGGGCCACCAGGCCCTGCTCCGGCAGGAGGGCGTGCTCGATGCCCATGGTGCCCACATCGTAGTAATGATCGATGTCAAACCTCCGGGCGAAGGTCCGGCACTGTTTGCACTGGGTGGCGGCCTTGATGTCCTTGTTGGGGGCAAAGTGGTCCATCACCAGGGCAATGCGGCTCTTGTCAAACACCTTGTCAAAGCCCGCCGCTTCAAACTCGTTGATCGCCACCGGGGTGGTGATGTCGTTGCCCAGCACCAGGTCCAGCTTTGCCTGGATGAGCTGTCCGGCCCGTACGCTGTCCAATCCAGCGTGCTTTGCCAGAATTTTCTGTGTCATTGTCATTCCCATGTCTCGTTCTCCTTTAAGCGGTCGCTTCCATCATCTTGTTGATGCCGTTGACGTAGGCACGGATGGAGGATTCGATGATATCGGTGGAGAGGCCGGTACCGGTATAAACCTCGCCGTCCGGAGCGGCCACCTTCACCACGGCCTCACCGATGGCGTCCTCGCCGTCAGTGACGGCGTTCAGGCTGAAGCTCTCCAGCTTGATATCCATATCCAGCATCCGGTTGATGGCCTTGAAGGAGGCGTCCAGGGGGCCGGAGCCGATGGCGACCTCCTCCAGCACCTCGTCCTCCCGCTGGAGCTTGATGCAGGAGGTATTGGGCACACCGTTTCCGGTGTTGACCACATGGCTCAGCAGGCGGCAGGAGCCAATGGTCGTATTGCGGCGGTGGAGGACCAGCGCCTCGATATCGCTGCTGGTGAGGTTCTTTTTCTTGTCCGCCAGGACCTTAAAGCGGGTGAACACCTGCTCCAGTTCCTCATCGCTGAGTTCGTAGCCCATGGAGATCAGCCGCTCCCGCAGGGCGTGCTTGCCGGAGTGTTTGCCCAGGACCATGGTGTTCTGGGGGATGCCCACATCGGTGGATTTCATGATCTCATAGGTCTGAGCGTTGGCGATGACGCCGTGCTGGTGGATACCGGACTCATGGGCGAAGGCGTTGGCACCCACGATGGCCTTGGTGGGCGGGATGGGCACGCCGGTAATGTTGCTGAGGAGCTTGCTGGAACGGTAGATCTGCTTCGTGTTGATGCCGGTCTCCGCGTCGTAGAAGTCCCGGCGGGTATAAATTGCCATGGCCAGTTCTTCCAGGCTGGCGTTGCCCGCCCGCTCGCCGATGCCGTTGACGGTGCACTCGATCTGGGTGGCGCCGGCCTTCACGCAGGCCAAAGAGTTGGCCACGGCCATACCCAGGTCGTTGTGACAGTGGACAGAGATGTCCACATTCTCGATGCCGGTGACGTTCTGCCGCAGGTAGGTGATGAGGTCAGCCATCTCCTGGGGGGTGGAGTAGCCCACGGTATCGGGTACGTTCAGGGTGGTGGCACCGGCGGCTACAGCGTTGGAGTAACACTGGGCCAGGAACGCCCACTCGGAGCGGGATGCGTCCTCGGCGGAGAACTCGATGTCTTCGCAGAAGCTCTTGGCGTAGGCCACCATGTCGCTGATGCGCTGGAGCACCTGCTCCCGGGTCATCTGTAGCTTGTACTCCATGTGGATGTCGCTGGTAGCCAGGAACACATGGATGCGGGGGTGCTTGGCTTCCTTCACCGCGTCCCAGGCGGCGTCGATGTCGCCCTTCGTACAGCGGGCCAGGGAGGCCACGGTGCAGTTGGTCACGGCGGTGGCGATGGCCTGAACGCTCTTGTGATCCATGGGAGAGGCAATGGCGAAGCCTGCCTCAATGATATCCACGCCCAGCCTCTCCAGTTGCTTTGCCATTTCGATCTTCTCCGGGAGATTCATGCTGCAGCCCGGGGACTGCTCGCCGTCTCTCAGGGTGGTGTCAAAAATCTTGATGCGCTTCATAGCTTGGTTCCTCCTGCTTTTCAGATCTTTCCGGAAAAACAAAAACAGCTTTCGTCTCTTCTGTTGAAGAGACGAAAGCTGTAAAACTTCCGCGGTACCACTCTCATTGGCATAAACTGCCCACTCTCGGCATCGGCACAACCCCTTGCTGCGCGAATCCCGCCTCTTTGGTAACGGTGAGGAAACCCGTTTCCGCCTAAACGTTGCCGTCTCAGCGAAACTACTCAGGGGCCAGTAACATCTTTCCACTCTGCATTGCCTCGCAGCGGCCGGCAACTCTCTGAAGCGTCTGTGTCAAGACTTTTTCCCCGTCATTGTATTTCCGGTGATTTGTGTTGGGCTTACTATAACCGACTTTTTATCGCTTTGTCAAGCGGCAATTTTATCTTTTTGAAAAAGCCACAAAAGTATTTTTTCGTCCACCTTATTTTTTATTCTTTCTGTTGTAAGGTTGGACCTCCGGTCCCAGGTAGCGGACATCGTCCCTGATGCCCATGCGCACATAAAAGCGGTGCATGAAGCCGAAGGTGAAGCCCCCGGGCAGCATTCCGTTGACAAACAGGGCCGCCAGTACGCCGATGCCGGTGTCCAGGATGCGGTTCAGGGCGTAGGAAATGTAGGTCTCCACCGGCGTGTTGAACAGGATGATGCACAGCACCACGCCGCCGGGCTGAATGCCGCCCACCCAGATGCACTGGCAGGCCAGGATCAGCAGCACCACGCCGATAAAAGTCATAGGGATCAGGACCCAGCGGTTGCTGCCGTCAGGGAACAGCTGCGCGTAAATGGCGAACAGACCCATGCCGATAAAGCCGCCCACCAGTGTGCCGAAAAAGCGGTTGCCGCCGTGGAGTTTGCTCATCTCATAGTCGCTGCCCATGCCGAAAATGGCGCCGATACAGGCAAAGGCAGGACTGCGGTCCAGAAAGAAATAGACCAGTGCGCAGAGGGTGGCAGCCAGGGCGGTCTTGATATTTCGCATACCGATGGTAGGCAGATGGTGTTTGGGCTGGGTGCTGGAGTCCATGACAGACATCTCCGTTTCCTGTAAAGTTTTCGTTAAGAATTATATCAGTTCCTAACCGGCATGAAAAGGGGGCGCGCCGCTTTTTTGTAAAAATTTGCGTGGCAGCGCCGTCCCGTTTTAAAGGCACATCCAAAGAAAAGCTCCCAGCTGGAGAAGGACCGCCGCCAGAGCCGTCCACCGGCCCATCCAGGGCAGCAGCAGGCCTCCCAGGGCCGCGCCGGCAATGAAGCAGCCGATCACCGCGAAATAGCAGCGGGCGGTCTCCAGGGCGGCTGGGTCCTGCTTCCGGGCGCCGCGCCAGAAGGCCTCCGTGCCGCTGCGGAGGTTGCCGGTGCACATGGTGGAGGCAAAAGCATGGCCCCGCACCTTGCGGAAGGCCTCCACCTGCATGGCGCAGACGAAGGACACCAGCACGTTGACGGCCCCGTCTCCCGCGCCCAGGGGGATGCAGGCGGCCAAAGCCAGCACCGCCATCTCCACCGCCAGCACCGCCTGCCGCCAGTGGATAAGCCTGGTGGCGGGAGTCCGTTCCTTCAAAGCCTCCGCCACCAGGACGCCCGCCGCGAAAGCGGCCACCGGCACCAGATAGTGCCCGGCGCCCTGCCAGTCGCCCTCCGCTGCCCGGATGGCCAGCAGCACCATGTTGCCGGTCTGGGCGTTTGCGAATACACCGCCCCGGCAGAGGTAGGTATAGGCGTCCAGCAGGCCGCCTGCCAGGGCCAGCAGCACAGCTGCCGTCAGGGACTCCGACCGCTGTATGGTGGTTTTTGTTCCCATATCCGTTCACTCCATGAAAAGGCCGGCGCTCTCAGGCGCCGGTCTTTCGAAAAATCAATATTCCATTTCGCCGGCGTAGACCAGCTTGGCGTCGCCAGTGAGGGTCACCCGCTCGTCGGTGTAGTTGACGATCAGGTCGCCGCCCTTGGCCC
>CAYWYW010000118.1:0-6169 GCA_964462715.1 uncultured Oscillibacter sp. | reverse complement strand
ACCTTCGCCATCGGCTCCGCCCTGGCGGCCATCGCCGGTGTGCTGCTCTGCTCCTCCTATCCCACTCTGCAGCCCACCACCGGCTCTATGCCCGGCATCAAGGCCTTTACCGCCGCCGTGTTCGGCGGCATCGGCTCCATCCCCGGCGCTTTCCTGGGCGGCCTGCTGCTGGGCGTCATTGAGGCCATGGCCAAGGCCTACATCTCCACCAACCTGGCCAACACCATCGTGTTTGCCGTGCTGATCATCGTCCTGCTGGTGAAGCCCGCGGGCCTGCTGGGCAAGTATGTCCCGGAGAAAGTGTGAGGTGAGGGACATGAAAAAACTGCGTATCAAACAGCACACCCGCACGGACTTTCTGACCTATCTGGGCGTCATCCTCCTCTTTGTGGTGATGAATGTGCTCAAATCCAACGGCACCCTGAGCCGATCTCTCACCGGCCAGCTGGTCCCCATCTGCTGCTACATGTCCATGGCCGTGTCCCTGAACCTGACAGTGGGCATTCTGGGCGAGCTGAGCCTGGGCCACGCGGGCTTCATGAGCGTGGGTGCCTTCTCCGGCATCGTGGCCGCCATGAGCCTGCAGAACATCATCCCCGCCGCGCCGCTGCGTCTGGCGGTGGCCATGATCATCGGTGCCGCCGCCGCGGCCATCGCCGGTGCCATCGTGGGCACTCCCGTGCTGCGTCTGCGGGGCGACTATCTGGCCATCGTGACCCTGGCCTTCGGCGAGATCATCAAGGACCTGGTGAACTGCCTGCTGGTCGGCTATGATGCCAAGGGCCTCCACATGGCCTTCAACCTCACCGGCAGCAAGACCATCGACGACCTGGGCATGCAGGAGGGCGGCATCGCCATCATCAAGGGCGCCCAGGGCGCCACCGGCACCACCACCATCGCCACCTTCACCGCCGGTTTCATTCTGGTGATGGTAACCCTGTTTGTGGTTCTGAACCTGAAGCACAGCCGTGCCGGCCGGGCCATCATGGCCCTGCGGGACAACGCCATTGCCGCCGAGAGCGTGGGCATCAACATCACCAAGTACAAGATGATGGCCTTCGTCACCTCCGCCGCCCTGGCCGGTGCCGCCGGCGCCCTGTACGGTCTGAACTTCTCCTCTCTGCAGGCCACCAAGTTCAACTTCAACACCTCCATCCTGATCCTGGTGTTCGTGGTGCTGGGGGGCTTAGGCAACCTGTGGGGCTCCCTGATCGCGGCCGCCGCTCTGACGGTCCTGCCAGAGCTGCTGCGTGCCTTCTCCGACTACCGGATGCTGGTGTACGCCATCGTGCTGATCCTGGTGATGCTGACCACCAACAATCCCACCCTCAAAACATTCTTCAGCCGCTTCAAGCTGCATAAGCCCACCGGAAAGGAGGCCGTCTGACATGTTCCCGAAACTGGTTCCCATGCCCTCTCCCAATCTGCTGACGGAGCGGGACGCTGACAAGACGCCCATTCTGGAATGCATCAACCTGGGCATCAACTTCGGCGGTCTGGCCGCCGTGGAAAACTTCAACATGGCCATCGGCCGCACGGAGATCACCGGCCTCATCGGCCCCAACGGTGCCGGCAAGACCACGGTCTTCAACCTGCTGACCAAGGTCTACCAGCCCACCAAGGGCACCATCCTGCTGGACGGCAACGACACCCACAACATGACCACCGCCCAGGTGAACCGGGCCGGTATCGCCCGTACCTTCCAGAACATCCGCCTGTTCAACGACCTGACGGTGGAGGAAAACGTCACCGTGGCCATGAACGCCCACATGCGTTACAACATGTGGAGCGGCATCTTCCGCCTCCCCGGCTTCTGGAAGGAGGAACGGGTGGCCCACGAGCGCGCTCTGGAACTGCTGTCCATCTTTAACATGGCGGATCTGGCGGACACCAAGGCCGGCTCCCTGCCCTACGGCGCCCAGCGCCGTCTGGAGATCGTCCGGGCCCTGGCCACCAACCCCAGCCTGTTGCTGCTGGATGAGCCCGCCGCCGGCATGAACCCCTCCGAGACCGCTGAGCTCATGGAGAACATCCGCAAGATCCGGGATACCTTCCAGATCGCCATTCTGCTGATTGAGCACGACATGAACCTGGTCATGAACATCTGCGAGGGCATCGCCGTGCTGAACTTCGGCCGCATCATCGCCAAGGGCACCCCCGAGGACATCCAGTCCAACCCGGCGGTCATTGAAGCATACCTGGGCAAACAAAAGGAGGCGTGACCAATGGCATCCATTCTGAAAGTCGACGACATCAACGTCTATTACGGCAGCATCCATGCCATCAAGGGCATCTCCTTCGAGGTGAACGAGGGTGAGATCGTCACCCTGATCGGTGCCAACGGCGCCGGCAAGTCCACGACCCTGAACACCATCTCGGGCCTGCTGCACAGCCGCACCGGCTCTGTCACCTTCATGGGCGAGTCCCTGGGCAAGGTCCCCTGCCACAAAATCGTCTCCAAGGGTCTGGCCCTGGTTCCTGAGGGACGCCGGGTGTTTTTGCAGATGACCGTTCAGGAGAACCTGGAAATGGGCGCCTATACCCAGAGCGGCAAGGCCATCGACCAGGACCTGGAGCACGTCTATGAATTGTTCCCCCGTTTGAAGGAGCGTATGAAGCAGGTAGCGGGTACCCTCTCCGGCGGTGAGCAGCAGATGCTGGCCATGGGCCGCGCGCTCATGAGCCATCCCAAGCTGCTGATGCTGGATGAGCCCTCCATGGGCCTTGCTCCCATCCTGGTGGAGCAGATCTTTGAGATCATCCAGAACCTCCACAGAGACGGCACCACTATCCTGCTGGTGGAGCAGAACGCCGCAGCAGCCCTGAGCGTGGCCGACCGGGGATATGTTCTGGAGACCGGCCGGATCGTTACCTCCGGCACCGGCAAAGAGCTCCTGGCCTCCCCCGCCATCAAAAAAGCATACTTGGGTGGCTGACGCCGCCAAAAGCAAGGAGAGCACTTTGTGCTCTCCTTTTTGTTTGCAATTTCCCCCCAATGTGGTATACTGCTGTCATGACACAAAGGAGGATACTGCCCATGCGCGCTGAAGAACGCCGCCAAGCCATTCTGGATATTTTGAATCGATCCGGCCATCCGGTCAGTGCTGCATCCTTGGCCCGGCAGTTCTCGGTCAGCCGACAGATCATTGTGGGGGACATTGCCCTTCTGCGGGCAGCGGGGGCGGACATCTCCGCCACGCCCAGGGGCTACGTGGCGCACCAGCCCTCTCCGGCAGGCCTGGTGCGGCAGGTGGCCTGCCGCCACGATGCCCGGGGCATGGAGGCAGAGCTGAACGCCATGGTGGACCAGGGCTGCACCGTATTGGACGTCATTGTGGAGCACCCCATCTACGGCCAGCTCACCGGGCCCCTCCAGCTCTCCAGCCGGTACGATGTGGCCCAGTTCATCTCTCGGTGCGCCCAGGCCGACGCCCGGCCCCTGTCGGATCTGACGGAGGGCATCCACCTCCACACCCTCTCCTGTCCCAGCGAGGAAGCCTTCCAGCGAGTCCGGACAGCCCTCCGGGACATGGGCGTTCTGGTAGAGGGCTGAAAGTCCCTGTTGACAATCCTGATATTTCCGTGTATAGTGTGGTGGACAGGTGTCAAGACACATGTCCACCACATTTATTTTACAAAGGAAACAGGTGCTCCCCATGGAAAACGTCAAAGCATTTTTAAAACGCAAAAACATTGTCTTCTCCGCCAAGCGGTACGGCATCGACGCTCTGGGCGCCATGGCCCAGGGCCTGTTCTGCTCCCTGCTGATCGGCACCATTCTGAATACCATCGGCGCTCAGTTCCACATTGGCTTCCTCACTGCCCAGATCGCTGAAAAGGTCCCCTACACCGTGGGCGGTCTGGCCTCCTTCATGAGCGGCCCCGCCATGGCCATCGCCATCGGCTACGCCCTCCAGGCGCCGCCGCTGGTGCTGTTCTCCCTGGCCGCCGTGGGCTATGCCTGCAACCTGCTGGGCGGCGCGGGCGGCCCCCTGGCAGTGCTGTTCGTGGCCATCATCGCCGCTGAGTGCGGCAAGGCCATCAGCAAGGAGACCAAGATCGACATTCTGGTGACGCCCATCGTCACCACCCTCATCGGCGTGGGCGCCGCCTATATCATCGCCCCCCCCATCGGCAAGGTGGCCAGCGCCTTCGGCCAGCTCATCATGCACGCCACGGAACTGCAGCCCTTCCTGATGGGTATTCTGGTATCCGTGCTGGTAGGCGTGGCCCTGACGCTGCCCATCTCCTCCGCCGCCATCTGCTCCGTACTGGGCTTGACGGGTCTGGCAGGCGGCGCCGCTGTGGCGGGCTGTTGTGCCCAGATGGTGGGCTTCGCCGTCATGAGCTTCAAGGAGAACGGCTGGGGCGGCCTGGTGAGCCAGGGCCTGGGCACCTCCATGCTGCAGATGCCCAACATCGTGAAGAATCCCCGCATCTGGATCGCCCCCACGCTGGCCTCCGCCATCACCGGCCCTATTGCCACCTGCCTGTTCAAGCTGGAGATGAACGGTGCAGCCATCAACTCCGGCATGGGCACCTGCGGCCTGTGCGGCCAGCTGGGCGTGTGGACCGGCTGGGTATCTCCCAGCGAACAGGCCATCGCCAACGGCGCTGCCGCTCTGGCCCCCACCGCGTTTGACTGGATGGGGCTGATCCTGATCTCCTTCGTCCTTCCCGCTATCCTGGCCCCCGCCATCAATCAGGTGTGCCGCAAGCTGGGCTGGGTGAAGGACGGCGACCTGACCCTGGCTTGATTCTTCTCCGCAGCTGTGGTATCTTAATAGAAAATCCGCCCTGAAAAGGAGAAGCGCTATGGAATACCGGAAATTTGACAACACCTACATTCTCCGCCTGGATCCGGGGGAAGAAATATTGGAGCAGGTGAAGGCCCTGTCTCTCAAGGAGGACATCCGTCTCGCCACGGTACAGGGGCTGGGTGCGGTCAATGACCTGACCCTGGGCGTCTTCAAGCCCGATGAGAAGAAATACTACGCCAACAGCTTTCAGGGCTATTACGAGATCGTCTCCCTCACCGGCACCGTCAGCACCATGGACGGCGAATTTTACTGCCACCTGCACCTGAGCGCCGGAGATGAGACCGGCCGTGTGGTGGGCGGCCACCTGAACAAGGCTGTCATCAGCGCCACCGCCGAATTGGTGGTGACCGTCATTCCCGGCACCGTGGACCGGGCATACAGCCCGGAGATCGGCCTGAATCTGCTGAAATTCTGAAAAAAGGACATCCACCGGTCCGGTGGATGTCTTTCTTTACAGGTCACTGATCTGCATTTTATCCAGTTCCCCGCGCTTGCGGCGCTTTTCCCGGCAGGCTGCGTAGATCGCCAGCAGAATGACCGTGGGGATATTGCCCAGGATGAGACTTGCCAGAATAGGCCCCCAGGGTATTTCCCCGTTGTAAGCTACCGCGCTGCACGCCATCAGCAAGGAGTACAAAAAGGACAACAGCGGCAGAATGAGCCCCGGCCACTTGCTCCCCCGTTTGGAGAGAAAAATCTGCAGCAGGATGCCGCCTACCACAAAAACAAGCATACCGAAACCCAACACGATTGCTACATTGCGCATTTTACTCCGCCTCCTTCGTCTTTCGGTATTCCGTGATCAGGACCTTCGCGGTGTCAAAGTCCAGCTTGTCGTCCACCGCCAGCCGCTTCACCAGGGATACATAGGGGTCCGCCTCTGTTGTCTCGCTGAGGTGGATCTTTTGGATGAGCCGGTCCAGCCGCAGCCGCACCGTGGGGTAACTGACGCCGTACACCGACGCCACCTCTTTCAGGGACCCGGAGGCCAGAATGAACTTTTTGACGAAAGCCAGGTCCTCATCCTCCAGCTCCGCCACCCAGGGAGGAATGTTGGTCATAGCATCACGCTCCTTTCACAAAATTAATATAAACTTTAATTTTATGAAATTCAAGATAAATATTATTTTAAACAAAAATTGCCTGCTCGCATCGAGCAGGCAATTTTATTTAAATCAGGTTCCCCGCGCAGTGATCCCGCAGGGGCAGCTCCTGGAAGATAGCGGCCTCAATGGCCTCATACTCTCCCGGATTTTTGAAGCGCCGCAGCTTTTTATTAAGCCGGTCCGCGTCATCAAAGAGGTGGATCAGATAGAACCAGACCTCCCGCATCCGCTGGGCGGCGGTGC
>CAYWYW010000117.1:0-6308 GCA_964462715.1 uncultured Oscillibacter sp. | reverse complement strand
TCCCCTCCTTCTCCAGCCGCACCATCGTCTACAAGGGCATGTTCCTGGTGGGCCAACTCCGCAAGTTCTACGCGGACCTGACGGACCCGGACTGTGAGAGCGCCATTGCCCTGGTCCACTCCCGATTTTCCACCAACACGAACCCCAGCTGGCAGCGTGCCCATCCCAACCGCTACATCATGCACAACGGCGAGATCAACACCATCCGGGGCAACGTGGACCGCATGCTGGCCCGGGAGGAGACCATGTCCTCCGCGGTCATGGAGGATGACATGGACAAGATCCTCCCCGTGGTGGATCAGAGCGGCTCTGACAGCTCAATGTTGGACAACACCCTGGAGTTCCTGATGATGAACGGCATCCCCCTGCCCCAGGCCGTCATGATGTGCATTCCCGAGCCCTGGGCCAACGACAAGAAGATGGACCGGGAGAAGCGGGACTTCTACCACTACTACGCCACCATGATGGAGCCTTGGGACGGCCCCGCCGCCATCGTGTTCTCCGACGGCGACACCGTGGGCGCGGTGCTGGACCGCAACGGTCTGCGGCCCTGCCGGTGGTATCTCACCGATGACGACCGCCTGATCGTCTCCTCCGAGGTGGGCGTGCTGGACATTCCCCCTGAGAAGATCATCAAAAAGTCCCGCCTCCAGCCCGGCCGCATGCTGCTGGCCGACCTGCGGGAGGGCCGCCTGGTGGACGACGCCGAGATCAAGCACCGCTGTGCCGTTCAGCAGCCCTACGGCGAATGGCTGGACCAGCACCTGGTGTATCTGAAGGACCTCCCCATCCCCAACAAGCGGGTGGAGACCCACACCCAGGAGATGCGGGACCGGCTGTACAAGGCCTTTGGCTATACCTATGAAGAGGTGAAGGACTCCATCCTCCCCATGGCCCGCGCCGGCGCGGAGCCCACCGCCGCCATGGGCGTGGATACCCCCCTGGCGGTGCTCAGCGAGAAGCACCAGCCCCTGTTCAACTACTTCAAGCAGCTCTTTGCACAGGTGACCAATCCCCCCATGGACGCCATCCGGGAGGAGATCGTCACCGACACCACGGTGTACGTGGGCTCCGGCGGCAACCTGCTGCAGGAGAAGGCGGAAAACTGCGCCGTTCTCCAAATCCACAACCCCATCCTCACCTCCGTGGACCTGATGAAGATCCGCCACATGGACCGTCCCGGCTTCCATGTGGAGACCATCTCCCTGCTGTACTACAAGGGCTCTCCTCTGGAGAACGCCCTGGACCAGCTGTTCGTCAATGTGGACCGGGCCTACAAGCACGGCGCCAACATCCTCATTCTGTCCGACCGGGGCGTGGATGAGAACCACGTGGCCATTCCCTCCCTGCTGGCGGTCTCCGCCCTGGAACAGTATCTGGTGCGCACCAAGAAGCGCACCGCCGTCTCCATGGTGCTGGAGAGCGCCGAGCCCAGAGACGTTCACCACTTCGCCACCCTGCTGGGCTACGGCGCCCAGGCCATCAACCCCTACCTGGCCCAGGAGTGCGTGGAGGAACTGGTGACCCTGGGCCTGCTGGACAAGGACCCCACCGCCGCTATCAACGATTACAACAGCGCCATTCTTCACGGTATCGTGAAGATCGCCTCCAAGATGGGCATCTCCACCATCCAGTCCTACCAGTCCGCCCAGATCTTCGAGTGCGTGGGCATCAACAAGAAGGTCGTCGACAAGTACTTCACCAACACGGTCTCCCGGGTGGAGGGCGTTGGCCTGGAGGAGATCGGCGAAGGCGTGGAGTGGAACCACAACCAGGCCTTCGACCCCCTGGGCCTGGGCTTCGACCCCACCCTGGACTCCATGGGCACCCACAAGCTGCGGTCCGGCCCCGACAAGGAGGACCACATGTACAACCCCCGGACCATTCTGCTGCTACAGAAGGCCACCCAGGAGGGCAGCTATGACACCTTCAAGGAATACACCTCCCTGGTGGACTTCGCCGATAAACCCCACACCCTGCGGGGCCTGCTGGGCTTCCGGTTCGCTGCCGACGGCGGCATTCCCATCGACGAGGTAGAGCCGGTGGAATCCATCGTCAAGCGCTTCAAGACCGGCGCCATGAGCTACGGCTCCATCTCCCAGGAGGCCCATGAGTGCATGGCCATCGCCATGAACCGCATCGGCGGCAAATCCAACTCTGGTGAGGGCGGCGAGTCCCCGGACCGGCTCCGGGACGAGCGGTGCTCCGCCATCAAGCAGATCGCCTCCGGCCGTTTCGGCGTCACCAGCGAGTATCTGTGCAGCGCAGAGGAAATTCAGATCAAGATGGCTCAGGGTGCCAAGCCCGGCGAGGGCGGCCATCTGCCCGGCAAGAAGGTGTACCCCTGGATCGCCAAGACCCGGTACTCCACCCCCGGCGTCAGCCTGATCTCTCCCCCGCCCCACCACGACATCTACTCCATTGAGGACCTGGCCCAGCTGATCTACGACATGAAGAACGCCAACCGCCATGCCCGCATCAGCGTGAAGCTGGTCAGCGAGGCGGGCGTGGGTACCATCGCCGCAGGCGTCGCCAAGGCCGGTGCCCAGGTGGTCCTCATCTCCGGATACGACGGCGGCACCGGCGCCGCCCCCAAGAACTCCATCCAGGGCGCCGGCCTGCCCTGGGAGCTGGGCGTGGCAGAGGCCCACCAGACCCTGATCAAGAACGGCCTGCGGCACCAGGTGGTCATTGAGGCGGACGGCAAACTGATGACCGGCCGGGATGTGGCCATCGCCTGCATGCTGGGTGCCGAGGAGTTCGGCTTTGCCACCGCACCCCTGGTCACCATGGGCTGCTGCATGATGCGGGTGTGCAATCTGGACACCTGCCCCGCCGGTATCGCCACCCAGAATCCGGAGCTGCGGAAGCGCTTCGCGGGCAAGCCGGAATACGTCATCAACTTCATGTACTACGTGGCCCAGGAGCTGCGGGAGTACATGGCACGCTTAGGTATCCGCACCGTGGACGAGCTGGTGGGCCGCAGCGACCTGCTGCAGGTCCGGGAAAAGCTCATCACCCACCGGGCGGAGACTCTGGACCTCAGCGGCCTGCTCCAGAATCCCTACGGCGACCAGGTGCCCCACTTCGACCCCGCCGCCGTCTACGACTTCCACCTGGAGGACACCGTGGACATGAGTGTGCTGCTGGAGAAGCTGGGCAAGAGCCTGAAGGGCAAGAAGTCCGGCAAGCTGAGCCTGAACGTCTCCTCCACGGACCGCTCCTTCGGCACCCTCTTCGGCTCCGAGATCACACGCCAGTGCGGAGACTCCCTGCCCGACGACAGCTACGTCATCACCTGCCGGGGCGGTGGCGGACAGTCCTTCGGTGCCTTCATTCCCAAAGGCCTCACTCTGGCCCTGGAGGGCGACTGCAACGACGGCTTCGGCAAGGGTCTTTCCGGCGGCAAGCTGATCCTCTATCCCCCCAAGGGCACTCAGTTCGACCCCGGTGAGAACATCATCGTGGGCAACGTGGCCCTGTACGGCGCCACCAGCGGCAAGGCATTCATCAACGGCGTGGCCGGCGAGCGGTTCTGCGTCCGCAACTCCGGCGCCGTGGCAGTGGTGGAAGGCGTGGGCGACCACGGCTGCGAGTACATGACCGGCGGCCGGGTGGTGATTCTGGGCTCCACCGGCAAGAACTTTGCGGCGGGCATGTCCGGCGGCATCGCCTACGTGCTGGACGAGAAGCACGACCTGTACATGCGGCTCAACAAGGAGCAGGTACTGATCGACACTCTGACAGAGTCCCACGATATTCAGGAGCTCCGCGCTCTCATTGAAGAACACGTGGCCGCCACCGGCTCCCCCCGGGGCAAGCAGATCCTGGCGGCTTTCAAGTCCTATGTCCCCTGCTTCAAGAAGGTCATGCCCAGGGACTACGACCGGATGCTGCGGTCCATCGCCCAGTACGAGGAAAAGGGCATGAGCCGGGAGCAGGCGGAAATTGAGGCGTTCTACGCCAACACCAGAGCCTGAGAAAGGAGGGCAACGACAATGGGAAAAACCACCGGATTTTTGGAGTACGTCCGTCAGGACGACCGGAACCGCGTCCCTGAGGAGCGGGTCCACGACTGGGAGGAATTCCACCTGGCCCTCCCCGCCAAGGCACGGCAGGAACAGGGCGGGCGCTGCATGAACTGCGGCGTGCCCTACTGTCAGGCGGGCATGGTGTTCGAGGGCAAGACCTTCGGCTGCCCCCTGCACAATCTGATTCCCGAATGGAACGACATGGTTTACGCGGGCAATCAGCCCCACGCCCTGAGCCGCCTGCTGAAGACCAACAACTTCCCGGAGTTCACCGGCCGGGTCTGCCCGGCCCCCTGCGAGAAGGCCTGCATCTGCGGCATCTACGGGGACGCCGTCACCGTCCGGGACAACGAGCGCTGTATCATTGAGGAAGCCTTCGCCTCCAAGGCCATCAAGCGCCGCCGTCCGCCCCAGTGGTCGGGGAAAAAGGTAGCGGTCATCGGCTCCGGCCCCGCCGGTCTGGCGGTGGCGGACCAGCTGAACCACCGGGGTCACTCCGTCACGGTCATTGAGCGGGAGGCCCATCCCGGCGGCCTGCTGACCTACGGCATCCCCAACATGAAGCTGCCGAAAGATGTAGTGAAGCGCCGGGTGGACCTGATGACCGACGAGGGCGTCAGCTTCGTCTGCGGTGTGGACGCCGCGGAGCCCAAAACCGCCCAGCGGCTTTTGAAAGAGTATGACGCCGTGGTGCTGTGCTGCGGCTCCGAGGCCCCCCGTCCCCTGGGCCTGGACACCCAGGGCGTCACCGGGGTCTACTACGGCACGGAGTACCTGAAGGCCGCCGTCCAGCGCCATCAGTTCGGGGAAAGCCCCGCCATCCCCACGGCGGAGGGCCGGGACGTGGTCATCATCGGCACCGGCGACACCGCCAGCGACTGCGTGGCCACCGCCCTGCGGGAGGGGGCCGCCTCTGTCATCCAGCTGGTGCGCCGCCCGGAGAGCAACTACCGGAAGAATGGCCAGCTGCCCACGGACTACGCCCACGAGGAGGCCCTGGCCGTCACCGGCCATGACCCCCGCCGCTTCGGCGTCCAAGTTCAAGAACTGGTAAAGGACGACGCCGGAAACCTCACTGCCGTTGTCACCACCGACGGCGATACCCTCCCCTGCACCCTGCTGATCGGCGCCACGGGCTTTGCCGGCTGCCGGGAGGACGTGTGCGTCGCCTTCGGCGTGGAGGCTGGGAAAACCGTCTCCACGGAGGAGGGCCATTTCTCCACCAGCGTGGAGAAGGTCTTCGCCGCCGGCGACATGCGCCGGGGCCAGTCCCTGGTGGTCTGGGCCATTGCGGAGGGCCGTGCCGCCGCCGCGGAGGTGGACGGATACCTGATGGGCTATACCAACCTGATGCGCACTATGTAACGATTTTCAAAGCCGGGGCGATCACGCCCCGGCTTTTTCCCGTTTTCCTGGCATATTGTTCAACCTCTATAAATTCCAGAGAACTTTTTGTAGGAAACAGCGAAATGCTTGTCGATTTCGCACATTGACGATTTCTGCTTTGGTGGTGTAAAGTTTTACCATCGTAAAGGCAAGGGCGCCTGTGAGAGGATAACTCTCAGGCGCTCTTGTCTGTTTTTGTTTTAGGAGGGAAAAATATGTATTCATCCGTCAACACTATCTGGGTCCTGTTAGGAGCCGCTCTGGTTTTCTTCATGCAGGCGGGCTTCGCCATGTGCGAGGCAGGCTTCACCCGTGCCAAGAACACCGGCAATATCCTGATGAAGAACCTCATGGACTTCTGCATCGGCACCCCCACCTACTGGATTTTGGGCTTCGGCCTCATGTTCGGCGGCGCCGGCGTCATCATCGGCAGCTTTGATCCCTTTGTCCTGGGCGACTATGCCGATGTGCTCCCCGCTGGTGTGCCCCTGTTCGCGTTCCTGATTTTCCAGACCGTGTTCTGTGCCACCGCCGCCACCATCGTCTCCGGCTCCATGGCAGAGCGCACCAAGTTCATTTCCTACTGCATTTATTCCTTCTGCATCTCCGCTTTCATCTATCCCATCTCCGGCCACTGGATCTGGGGCGGCGGCTGGCTGAGCCAGCTGGGCTTTCATGACTTCGCCGGTTCCACCGCGGTCCACATGGTTGGTGGTGTGTGCGCTGCCATCGGCGCCGCCATTCTGGGCCCCCGCATCGGCAAATACGACAAGGACGGCAAGCCCCGGGCCATCATCGGCCACAACCTGTCCCTGGGCGCTCTGGGCGTGTTCATTCTGTGGTTCTGCTGGTTCGGCTTCAACGGCTGCTCCACCGTGGCCATGGACAGCG
>CAYWYW010000116.1:3837-6652 GCA_964462715.1 uncultured Oscillibacter sp. | reverse complement strand
GCAGGCGGCCTTCCTCGTTGCAGATCACCACGGCATCCGAGGCGAAGGTGACGGTCTCGATGTAGCCGCCGACCGCGGCCTGCAGCTCCTCCAGGGTGTTGGGGATGTCCCGTGGCTCCGGTGCGCAGCCGGGCGCTTTATAAATCACTTTCATTTTTCTACTCCATTCTGTGATAACTCTGCACGAGCTTTGCTCAGCAGCCAGTTTTTAATGCAGCGTTCGCAGGCAGTTTCATCGGGGAATACGCGCCGGCATTTATCGACCGAGTCATAGCGACAC
This sequence comes from uncultured Oscillibacter sp., assembly GCA_964462715.1. Lineage (GTDB taxonomy): Bacteria > Bacillota > Clostridia > Oscillospirales > Oscillospiraceae > Oscillibacter. Next base: position 6,372 of record CAYWYW010000116.1, on the reverse strand, counting down.
AGGCCTGCGGCCTGCATAACCACAGCAGCGATTTCTACGGCACGGCCCTCTACAGTTTTTTCTTTTGCCATGATCAGTCTCCCTCCCATACACCGTCCGGCCGGAGTTGCGCCAGCGCAATCAGGCCGAACAGGGCTCGTTTTGCGTTTCCTTCGGTAGGTTCCCAGTAGTCCTCCGACACGTCATCGTTGAGCTGATCCGCCGCCGCTTTCAAAACAGGGATACTCTCTGCTCCGGTCATTCCGTAGATAGTGCGGATACCTTTCTCGCCAAGAATACGGCGGAAATGCGGGCCGTAATTCCAGGTAATATTCAGCCAGGCTTCCTGCGTACCGTTTACAGCATAGGTTCCTCCGCGGATCTGGTGAGGTTGATCTACCATCAGGGTCTCGTGTGTAACAGGATCACAAAGTGAAATATCGTAGCTCATAACAACTACCTTCTTTCGTGGTGGTTAAGGGGCAATGCTATAGTTTTTATCAGTCATGTCATTCTTCATCCGAATTCCTGCGGAACGCCTGCGCCGGCGGCATATCGATAGCCGCGCAGATCTTCCGTTGGATCTCTGTGCGCGGAGGACGCTTCCCGCTCAGTGCGTAGTACATGGTTCCGTATGAAATTCCGCACCCTCTCGCAAAGGCAGAGACGGATCCGCCGTATTTGTCGGTGATGATGTCCCGGATCTCCGGGTACATACAGGTAACCTGATGCGGCCTCGCAGAGACACACAGAAGGAGATCATCCCGGACGGCTGTGGAGGTATATCCAAGCTCTCGGCCTATCTCACTCCAGTTGCGGCCATCCAAACGCATCTCGAAGGCTTTCAGGCGTTCTTGCTTGGTCATTTTGCAGATACCTCCGCTTCCCACTGTTCGCAGGTCTCCTCGGCGCCCATGAAGTCAGCCACATTTGGACTGTCACCATTGCAGCAGACACCTTCGAATGCCTGGCACCAGCGGCAGTTGGAGCAGGTTCTCACCAGCTCCTCCACGCGAATGTACAGGCCGGGGATTTCCGCCCAGAACTTCTCGCAGATCTCAGACGCTACCTGCGCGTCGTCCTGCCAGAATCCGCAATCAGTCATGCAGTCCTTCAGGAGCTTCTGAAGGTTGTCGGTGTCCGGCTTAGTGATCCGGTACTCACCGTCTGCGTGGCTTCCGCGGGGGAAGCACCACTTCACCACCAGACGAAGCGCCCCCTTCATCGGCACCGGCGGGCGGTGGCCGGCGAGGTGCGATCTCAGCTTTGACCGAGCCGCTTTCACTTCGGATGGCTCGTAGGGGACCGGCTTGCCATTGACCACCCGCCACTTCTTCTCCTGGTGAGTCACCGTAGGCGGATTCATCGGCAGGAAAAATTCCACAGTCATAATCTTTACCTCGCTAAAGTGCATCTTTTGAGAGAAAATTTCTTTTAGTCAACGGACAGGGGAAGGAGTCGTCGTGCGAAAGCTGACGCACGACTACTTTCCCCCGTTGACCGTCAGGGAAAAAAATATATATTACTTCCCTTTAGGGAAGTAAGTTTTTTTCCCTGGGGAAAATAACGTGTTTTTTCCTTTCCCTGACTTCCATTTTTTTACTTATATGGAAAGAAAATAACGCGTTTTTTTCCTTCCTTTCCCTGAAAAAGTCTTATGGAAAATAACGTGCAATTCCGTTTTTTTCCCTGGGGAAAATAACGCAGAATTTACGTTTTTTTCTCTACACAATTTTCCGTAATTTTGAAACCGCCGTGTTCCTTCAGGCGATTCCTGGCAGTCTTTTCTGTCACGCCCATGTATTCAGCCAAGTCGTGGATCGTGACCTTATCGCCAAAGTTGCACGCCTCAAAAGCGGTCTCAACAGATGCCTTCCGTTCTTTCATTTTCGTGTCCTTCGGCTTCCGTTTCTGCATTGCTCGCTTCCATGAAGGGGCTTCGCTTTCCGGATTTACGTCGGCCAGAACTCCGCTTTCATCGCTCCGGTGGGCCGGGTAATCAAACCACAGATTCACCGGCGCGAACTTCGGGAACTCCCGCAGCGTTCCATCGATGCGCCATGCTGTCATAGCCTCAGCGCGCTTTCTCGCGGCTTCTACGGCCTTCATAAGCCTGGCATACTCATCACCATCCAGGACGTCATGGCAGGCCGTGAGAGCTGCTTTTTCGCTGCACAGGTCATCCTGGGAGACCTCGTCCAGCTTGCCAGCAGACCGCAGCGCATCGGCGCAGGCGCGGCCTACCGCATTGTTGATTTCCTGCTTGCGCAGGTCATCGGAAACAGGAAGCTCAATGAGATCCAGAAGGGCGTCAGGATCCCGGGCAAACACGCCGGATCCGCTGGCACGGTCCATGGAGCGCTTCCCTCCCTGGCTGCCCTTGCTGTGATGGTGGCAGTAAATCACGGCACAGTTCAATTCAGTTCCGACTTTATCGAACTGGTTGCAGAACTTTGCCATCTGCTCGGCGCTGTTCTCATCGCCGGTGATGACCTTATAGATGGGGTCAATGATGATGGCTATGTAGTTCTTCTTCATGGCCCTGCGGATCAGTTT
>CAYWYW010000116.1:0-3737 GCA_964462715.1 uncultured Oscillibacter sp. | reverse complement strand
CCACGGCGGAGGACACCATCGATGAGCGCCGGAGCCAGCTCAGGCATGTCGTTCCATGTGTCAGCCATGCTCTCAGGATCAGGGAGATCGTCTCTGACGCTCTCGATCCAGTCCTTCCACTCATCCCAGGACGACTTGCCCAGGTTGGTTCCGATCAGGAATTGCTTATGCCCATTCCGGATTGCACCGGGGAGTCTGGACAGTCTGGATGGGTTCCGATTCTGCTTATCGACCTTCAGACCGTTTTTTTCGCAGACAGCATACAGATAATCGACCCGTGTGCGGTACTCCTCATAGGACCTTGCATCCACCTTAACAATGGCATGGATGCTTTTTCCTGCGGAGTAAACCATGCAGGCCACGGGAAGCTCCAGCTCCCCGATGATAGCTTTCTGCTCTCCAATGTCTGTATTGTCAGACTCCACCAGTGCATAGCGGAAAGCCGTAACGTTCTCATTCTTGACGCCCTTGCCATCCAATGGATTGAAGCGGATCCACGCGCCGACGCCAGGATCATAGTCTCCAAGCACGGCGCCGAGGTCATCCTTGCAGCGCTCCAGAGCTTCAATGAGCTGTCCGGCCGTCCGATCATAATTTCCCTTTGTCGGGACACGCTTGCCTTCTTCGTTCTCGAAGGTTTCAGTGACATATCCAACGAAATCATCCGGGGAGAACAGAGTGTTGATGTAAGTGATGAGGTCCTGAGCCGGGTGCCACACATTATCGGAAGGCTCGTGGACGTCCTCGGATTCCAGCCACGCCTTATTCACTACGACATGATCTTCCGGCGCGTCGCTGATTTCTGAGTCCCAGTCCATGGAATACCCTGGAGCAGAGGAAGATGGACGCCAACCTGCGTCCATGGCCATCTTTGCAATGGTTGCGCCTGTAACAGGATCACAATTCATCGTGCCGTTGAAAGTCTCCCACTTCCGGATGCATTCACCGGCATGATACCGACGAGGATCCCGGCGGCTCCAATCCTCCCAGGCGGAGGCGGGATATCCCGCCTCCTTCAGGCCCATGCCGACGGAAACCCAATCCTGGTAAGAAAGCGCTGCAGGATCAATGTAATTCAATGCTTCCAGAAGATCGTTGTTTTTATCGTTGAAGTCACTCATAAAGTTCAATCTCCAATGTATTCAGACGGAACGATGTCACGGGGAACTTTCCAACCGTTGGCGGCGATCCGGTCGATCATGTGCTTTGCGGTATCAAATTGCCACTGGCCTACATGCTGGAATCCGCGCCCCTCCAGGAAGCGGATCTGCTTTGGGGTTGTAAGGCCTTCGGCGCGGCGCTTTGCAAGCCGCTCCAGAATCATAGCGGCCTTACCTGCATTGTCAATTTCGTCCGGGAAGATACCCAGTTTCTCCAATGTCTGGATTTGCTTATCGGACGGCGGAGACATTTCCCACCCAAAGGAAGGAACATAGCCGGAAAGATCCTCCGCCTGAATGCTCATCTCGAACTGAAGAGGATCCACCAGCTTGCGCTTGCGGCTTCGCATTTCTGCCAGCTGCTTGGCCAGAGCTTCCTCACGCTGGGCCACCACGTCGGCAGAAGCCTTTTCTTCAGCTTCCTCGATGTCAACAGGGCAGCCGGCAGCCTCGATGTTCTCAGTCATTTTCTTCGCAACCTCTTCCGATTCGCAGATGAGGTTGGCCGGGTGGCAGAGCTCATGACGCTCCGTATGCCACAGGAAATCCAGCAGAAGAAGATGGTCTTTTCCGTCACAGAGGCGGGTACCACGCCCGACCATCTGGCTGTAAAGGCTTCTGATCTTCGTGGGTCTGAGCACTACGACACAGTCCACAGATGGGCAGTCCCATCCTTCCGTAAGAAGCATTGAATTGCAGAGGACATTGTAGCTGCCTTCATTGAAGTCCTGGAGTATCTCAGCACGGTCCGGACTACTGCCGTTGACCTCGGCCGCACGGAATCCCTGGCTGTTCAGGATGTCACGAAACTTCTGAGAGGTCTTCACCAGCGGCAGGAATACCACGGTCTTTCGGTCCATGCAGTAATTCTTCATCTCGGTGGCAATCTGGAACAGGTACGGATCCAGCGCCGTGTCAATGTCGGAGTTTTTAAAGTCGCCGGCCTGAACCCCGACGCCAGTGAGATCCAGCTTCAAAGGGATCGTGACAGCCTTGATTGGACTGAGATACCCCTCCTTTATGGCCTTCGGAAGAGTGTACTCATAGGCCAGGTGTTGAAAATACTGACCGAGATTTCTCATATCGCCGCGGTCAGGGGTTGCGGTTACGCCCAGCACCTTCGCGTCGCAGAAATGCTCCAGGACGCGCTGATAACCGTCAGACAGGCAGTGGTGCGCCTCGTCCACAACAATGACGTCGAAGTAGTCTTTGGAGAACTGCTCCAGGCGCTTCTCTCGCATCAGGCTTTGAATGGAGCCCACTACGACGCGGTACCAGCTGTTCAGGCAGGATTCCTCCGCCTTTTCAACGGCACAGCGCAGGCCAGTTGATTTCAGCAGCTTGTCCGACGCCTGATCCAAAAGCTCTCCGCGATGGGCAAGGATCAGTACACGGCAGCCAGCTCGCACCATATCCTCGACGATCTTGCAGAACACGATGGTTTTGCCGCAGCCGGTTGGCAGAACCACCAGAGTTCTGATGAAGCCGGAGACCCAGTCGGCTTCAACAGCTTCCCGGGCCTCCTGCTGGTATGGACGGAGGTCCATTAGAACTTACCGGGCGTATATCCACCCGGAGCGGCGGAAGAATCGGAGGAGCCGCCAGCCGGCCGCGTGGGATCCTCCGCAGGATCATAGAACTCCGTGATCTCGTTTCCTTCATGCTCCTTGCCATCATTGCCTGTCCACTTGCGGATACCAACATGGCAGGTCCCCGTGGAGCCGGGGACAGAAGGCCAGTTCATGCGCAGAGTCTCCCCGTGCTTCCGATGGCCGATAGCCGTAAAGAACTGGCAGAGCTTCCACTCGAACTTGCTATACAGGAACAGATTCGTCTGGATAGTGCCGGATGCCGTCTCGCCGAAGACGGATAGGGTGAGGATGGCCTTGTTGCAGGGCGGGATCTTGTCGCTGCCACTGTGCCGAGCCCGCTCGAACTTATCGACGCGGAAAGCATAGTCTCCTTCAGGAAGAACTTCGTAGGATCCGCCGTCGTTCTGGATCTCGTCGTCCCATGCCAGTTCTCTGGGCTGGTTGTCAAATTCGCTCATAGTGATCTCCTTTCATGTTAAAACGGAAGAGGTTTATTGACCTGAATCCAGTTGTGGACCTGATTCCATGCGCCAATCAGGACACCCTGGATAAAGTCATCAGGATAGTTTTCCAGAGGCGTTTCCTCCGGGAAGTAGCCGCGGGCTGCCACTGCTGCCTGAATCTCGTGGTCGTAAACTTTATTGGCCTTCATCAGATCACGCAGGGCGGAAAGAGCTTCGGAGGGATGATCCTTCTTTCCATCCGGATGAGTTCGATCCTCAGCAGTCTTTCCTTTTTTGGGCTCTTTCGAAATTGCCCCGGAAGGATCTTCCGCAGCGGGTGTAGGAGCAGGAGCATCCATGGTAGTGGTAGTGGCCACAGATGCCGTGACCGAAGCGGGATCAGGCGAAGGCGCCGGTGCGGAAGGCGGAGCAGGAGGCGGAGCAGCTGCTGCAATCGCATCGATGTCAAAGAAGCGGGCCAGTTCAGCATAGTCCATGGGGATCTCGTCCTTCAGGCCGACGCGGTTCTTGGCATCCCAGCA